>JBGPMG010000090.1:0-9646 GCA_041486815.1 Candidatus Eiseniibacteriota bacterium
AAGGGCAGATTCATCGTCTCGGCGATCTCCTCGTACGCGAGCCCTTCCTTGTAGCGGAGGTAGAGGATCGCCTGATAGAGCTCCGGCAGCTCCTGTACGAGCGTGCTGAAGCGCGCGTCCGAGCGATCGATCCTGAGCCCTTCCTCGGGCCCGGGTCCCGGATCGACCGGATCGACCGGCGGTCCCTCCGCCGCCGCCAGATCTTCGAGCGCCATCGGCCGCCGCTTCCGCCGCCGGATCACGTCGAGCGCCAGGTTCGAGGCGATCTTGAACAGCCACGTCCGGAACGGCCGGTCGGCATCGTACGTCGAAAGCGACCGAAGAACTCGGATGAAGGTCTCTTGGGCCACCTCGGCCGCGTCGTCCGCGTTCCCGGTGATCCGCCAGGCCAGGTTCACAACCGCCCCCTGGTAGCGCCGGATCAACTCCCGGTACGCGCGCTCCTCGCGAGCCAGGCACCGCCGAACTAGGTCCCGATCATCGGTCTCCATCCTAGTCCCGACTCTTCACGGAACCTTCATGCTCTCTACGTCCAAGCAGGCGGCCAAGTTTCGTCGATCCCCTGGGTCCCAAGGCCGTTCCAGCGGAAGAAGGTCCACCCCTCGGCTCGGGGGCGCACCGTAGGGGCGCAATCCGGCACCAGTCAAGGCTTTTCCCTTGACTCCCTGCTCGGCCAAGCCATAGCGTGCGTTGCCTCTATGACCGATATCGAATCCGTCTTCGCGCGGGAGATCCTGGACTCCCGGGGCCACCCTACCTTGGAGGTCGAGGTGGCGCTGGCCGGAGGATCGATCGGCCGGGCGGCCGTCCCCTCCGGGGCATCCACCGGTTCCAGGGAGGCTCTCGAGCTCCGGGACGGCGACCCGAAGCGGTACCTAGGCAAGGGCGTCAGCCGGGCCGTCGCCAACGTCAACGAGACCATCGCCGGGCATCTGGTCGGCGAGGATGCCGGCGACCAGGCCGCGATCGACCGCATCCTGATCGACCTCGACGGCACCCCTGCCAAGAAGAATCTCGGCGCGAACGCCATTCTCGGCGTCTCGATGGCCTGCGCCAAGGCCGCGGCGGACGCGCACGCGCTCCCCCTGTTCCGCTACCTGGGCGGCGCGAACGCGAAGACCCTTCCGGTGCCACTCATGAACGTCGTGAACGGCGGGGCGCACGCGGACAACAACCTGGACATCCAGGAATTCATGATCGTCCCGGTCGGAATGGCCTCCTTCTCCGAGGCGCTCCGCGCCGGGTCGGAAGTGTTCCACACTCTGAAAAAACTTCTGCACGAAAAGGGCCTCGTCACGGCGGTCGGGGACGAGGGAGGATTCGCACCTAATTTGAAGAGCAACGCCGAGGCGCTCGACTATCTTCTGCGCGCGATCGAGAAGGCGGGCTACCGTCCCGGCGAGCAGGTGGCCCTCGCGCTGGACGTCGCGGCGTCGGAGCTCTATGAGAACGGCGGCTACCGGCTCGAGGGCAAGAAGGCGATCGACTCGGGCGGAATGATCTCCTATCTCCAAGATCTCGCCGGACGCTATCCGATCGTCTCGATCGAGGACGGGCTGGCGGAAGCCGACTGGGAGGGGTGGAAGCGGATGACCTTAGCGCTCGGCGGCTCGGTGCAACTCGTGGGGGACGACGTCTTCGTCACGAACCCCGAGATCCTGCGACGAGGGATCGACGACGGGGTCGCGAACTCGATCCTCGTCAAACTGAACCAGATCGGAACGGTGACGGAAACGCTCGATGCGATCGAGATGGCAAAGCGGGCGGCTTACACGACCGTCATCTCGCACCGTTCCGGAGAGACCGAGGACACGACGATCGCGGATCTCTCCGTTGCCGTGAACGCGGGGCAGATCAAGGCCGGTTCCCTTTCGCGGAGCGACCGGACCGCGAAATACAACCAGCTGCTTCGGATCGAGGAGCTCCTCGCCGACGCGGCGGTGTACCCAGGGGCCGCGGCGTTCCGCAAGTCCCGGGAGGCGGTCACACGATGATGCGCTCGCCCTACAAGAGCCCGACCAAGCCGCCCGCTCAGCGATTCCTCCGCCGCCGGCCAGCGGAGCAGGGGGATGGGCGCAAGCGCCGCCTGATCTTCCTCGGAGCCGGCGCCGTCGTCGCGTACCTCGTCTACACCTTCGCGCTGAGCGATACCGGCCTGCTGCGGATCGCCGCGCTCAAGCGCGAGAACGAGGCCCTGCGCGCGAAGAAGATCGAGTTGGCGGTCCGTGTGAACGATCTCGAGCGACGTCGGAAGGAGCAGGCGCGGGATCCACTTCTGGAGGAACGCGTAGCGCGTGAGCGCTTCCACCTCGTCAAGAAAGACGAAATCATCTACCGCTACAAATCCGGCCCCGACTCCAGCCGGTAGCGCAGGGCCGTCGGCATCGCTCCCTTCCACCTCGACGATTGACCTGTTCCTCGCTCCGGGCTAGTCGACGAGATTCATCCGGCGGAGGAGATCGGTAAATCGCGGGTCCGACCGCAGCGAATCGAGACGGGGCGCCACCTTGATCCACGGCATCGCCCGATCCCGATCGCGGAACGCCTGCTCCAAGAGCTCCAGGGCAGGCTCGCCCTCTCCAAGCCCGAGGTGAATCGCGGCAAGCGAGTACGGCGACACAAAGCGCTGGCTCGACTGCTCCGTGAGCTCCGCGAGCAGCCGCCGCGCCTCAACGCGATCGCCGGAGGCCGCAAAGGCGTGGGCCAAGAGTCCCTTTGCCGAGAGGTCGTGGGGCGAGAGGGCCATCGCCTTCCGGTACGCCTCGATCGCCTCTGGGTACATTCCCTTCTGCTCGTATGCGCCACCCAGATTCCGCAGCGCCGGCGTGAAGGTAGGATCGAACTCGAGGGTTCCCCGCTGCTGCGCGATCGTGTCGTCGAACCGCCGTGCGTAAAAGAGGCAGGTCCCGATGCTCATGTTGATGGTCAGGGAGAGCGGCTCCAGCGCGTGGGCGCGCCGAATGGCCGCCAGCGCCTCGTCCGGCCGTCCCATCGCCGAGAGGTAATCGCTGTACCAGTGGTACGCGTCCGGATAGTTCGGATCGAGCGCCAGCGCCTGCCGAAATTCCGATTCCGCCCCCTTCCAGTCCCAATTGTGCGTGAAGAGAACGCCGCCCAGCGCCGCGTGCGCCTCCGGAAGAGAGCTGTCCAGCTCGAGGGCCCGCGCCGCCTCCGCGGCCGCCTGGGCGAACGCTTCCGAGGGCGGAAGGAAGTTGTACGTGCCCATCGTGTCGTAGGCGCGAGAGAGCCCGGCGTGCGCCTGGGCGTACTCGGGATCTTTCGCGATTGCCTGCTGGAAGTAGTCGATCCCTTTGCGGATCTCCGCGTCGGTCCGTCGATTCCAGTGGTGGCGCGCCCTTAAGTAGAGTTCGTACGCTTCGGGATGAACGCGCCGAGGCGACCCCAGGCGCGCCCGCTCCTCCTTGCTCACGTGGACCTGGATCTCGTCCACGATCGCCCGGGCCACCTCCCCCTGGAGCGCCAGAACGTCGCTCAGATCGCGCTCGTAGCTCCGCGCCCAGAGGTGGCGATCGCTCGCCGCCTCGATGAGCTGCGCGGTGATCCGGACGCGATTCCCGAAGCGCGCGACGGTTCCCTCGACGACGGCATCCACCCGCAGCTCGCGTGCGATCTCGGGGAGCGGCTTCCGTGCGCCCTTGTACTGCATCGCCGAGGTTCGAGACACGACGCGAAGGGCCCGGATCTGCGCCAGGTTCGTGATGAGGGCCTCGGTCATCCCGTCCGCGAAATAGTCCTGCTCCGGATCACGCGACAGGTTCTCCAGTGGCAGCACGACGATCGACTCGATGCCGCTGGGGGCCAAGACGGCCGCGGCCAGGGCGGCGGCGGAATTGGCCGACTCGGGCTCCGTGGGGGCCGCCCATCCGAACGACGGCGACTGGCCCGCCGCGGTACTGGGCGATTGGACCGAGCGAAGCGCGCCCTCCACGAGCGCCGCCGATCCCGGGCGCCGCTTGGGATCCTTCTCGAGCAACGAGACCAGGAGCGTCTCGAGCGCCGGCGTGAGCTGAACCCCATGCGTTCCGGGGCGCGGCGCGGGCCGGTGAAGGATCTCGTTCACGAGCGCGGTCGAGAGGGCGGCGTCAAAGGGGCGCCGCCCCGTCGCCATCTCGTACAGAATGACGCCGAGGGAGTAGAGATCGCTCCGCTCGTCGCTCTCCTTCCCGAGCAGCTGCTCGGGAGACATATATGCGAGCGTGCCGATGACGTGTCCGATGTCCGTCAAGCTGCGCGTCTCGGGGGAGGCGGTAGCTTCGGGACACAAGAGCGCCAGACCGAAGTCGAGGAGCTTGACGCGCCCCTTGGGGGTGACCATGACGTTTCCCGGCTTCAGGTCCCGGTGGATGACCCCCTGCTCGTGCGCCGCGGCGAGCGCGGCGGCGATCTGCGCGCCCAGATCGGCGACCTCCCGCTCGGCCAGCGGCACGCCGAGGAGACGGTCTTGAAGCCGCTCCCCCTCCACCAGCTCCATCACGAGGAAGTCGACGCCGTCGTCCGAGTCGAAATCGAAGACGGTGCTGATGGCGGGGTGGCTGAGCAGCGAAAGGGCCCGCGCCTCCCGACGGAAGCGCTTTCGGGCCGGCTCGTCGGTCCCCGCGGCCGTCCGGAGGACCTTGAGGGCCACGTCGCGCCCTAAATGCTCGTCCCGGGCACGGTAGACGACACCCATCCCTCCACCCCCGATCTCCTCGAGGAGGCGATAGCGCGAGATCCGCTCCCGGATCAAGGACGGGCTCCCGGCCGCGCGAGGCATCGCTTTAACTCCATCCGGCTCATCCTCTTTTGATGCTCGCTCCGGAATTTGGCGAACAACTTTTCTTGCGGCGCTGGGCCGCGCAGGTCGCGGGCAGAAAGCGCTTTACAGATTGGGCATCTTCGCAGAATATCACGGTGCGGGGTGGAGCAGCCTGGTAGCTCGTCGGGCTCATAACCCGAAGGTCAGAGGTTCAAATCCTCTCCCCGCAACCATAAATGCCACGGGGTCAGGGAAGCCACTCCCTGACCCCTTTTTCATGCCCCGACGACGGCCCGGCGCGCCCAGAACCGGGCTGTTCCGCGAGGCGGACCGGCGCGGCGGTCGACTTACCGGGTTCCGCTCGCGCTGTGCGCCCCGCTCGACGGTGTGAGCTGGCTCAGATAGTGGCGGACCGACTCCTCCTCCCGCTCCCTCATGTTGATGCAGTCGTTCCCGGCCTCCAGCACGCGGGCGAGCTCCGCCTCGGTGCCCGGCGGGCTGTGCTCGGGGATCGAGAAGAACGCGTTCGTCTTCTGGAGCTGCTCGTCCTCGCAGCTCATGCCGGAATACGGGACGTAGATCGCGTAGCTCGGCGGCATCTTCTTCACGTAGGCGTCGTAGTTCTTCGTCACCCACCCGTACACCTGCTTCTTGAACGCGAGGGTCCCGCTCATCGTCTGCGGGATCGTGAACAGCTCTTGGGGCCGGAGCGGTCCGTCGAGCACGTACGCGAGGGCCGCCTCCCGGAGCTTGGGATCGCGGAAGTTGCCGAGTGCCGAAAGGAACGGCACGCGATCGGTCGGCGCCGTGGCCGCCTCGAATCGCTTCTTGTACTCCTCGAATAAAGGGGCGTCGCCGCGGATAGCGGAAAGGACGAGCGCCGGGCTCACGAGTGAAGGGTCGATCGACCCGCGATCGGCGAGGAACGACTTCGCGAGCCGCTCCGCCTGCGTGAGCGCTTCCTCATCGCGCCCGTCGTCCGCGAGCCAATAGAAAAGCCGGGGCCGGAGGATCGATACCGCATCCTCCTCGCCGGTCGCCCGGTTCAGTCCGAAGCGTTTCTTCGAGGGACCGAGAAGCCGCTGAATGTAGACGGCAAAGGACCCTTCCAGATCCTCCGTGATGAAGGCCGCCTTGATCGTCCCGAGCGCGTCGAGCAGCGCTCCCGCAGCTTCCGGACGCGGTTCGTCCGCGAGGCCGGAGACGAGCCGCAGGTACTCATCGCCGTGGATATCGCCTCCGTCAAGGAGCGCGTCCAGATTCTGAACGAAGCGGATCCGGTCGCTCGATGAGAGCACCTTCGGAGCGGCTTCGGCGATCTTGGATAGCGTCGCGGAGTCGACGCTCCAGCGGTAGTAGCCCTTCCCTCCCCCGTTCGGGTGGACCCATACCGGCGGCTTGCCCGCGAGCCCGGGAAGCGTCACGGTGGCCGTCGACTCGCTCAAGAGCAACGAGTGGCTGAGGACGTGCGTCCCGTCGGAGTACTTCAGAATCATCGGAATCTGCCATACCAGACGCGTCGGCGGCGTCACTCCGTAATGGAGAAAGCGCTTCTGGCTGAGCCGTACCCGGCCGTCCGTCATGATATCGGCGCGCACGAGCGGGACACCCGGCTGGTCGAGGAACGACGACATCGGGCCGCGCACGTCTCGGCCCGCCGACTTCGAGAGCGCCGCCCATAGGTCGTCGGCCGTGGCGTTTCCCCACTCGTGCTCTTTCAAGTACGCGAGCACGCCCTGCCGGAATTTCTCGGGCCCCATCCACTGCTCGAACATCCCGAGGGTCGCCTTCCCCTTCTTGTACGCCAGAGGATCGGCGGACTCGAGAAGGTTGGACATCGATCGGATCGGCTGTCGAATCACGCGCGTGGAGAGCTGCGCGTCCAAATACATCGCCTGCTGCACTCCCCCGAGAGCGTCCGCCTCGACCTGGAGGTTGGGGTAGACCTCGTCCGCGATCTTGTAGCCCATCCAATCGGCGAACGACTCGTTGAGCCACAGGTCGTCCCACCACTTCATCGTCACGAGATCTCCGAACCACATATGCGCGACCTCGTGCGCGGTGAAATAGGCGAACGTGCGCCGCTGAGACGTGCTCATGGTCTTCGGGTCGAACAGTAGATATTGGTCTCCGTATGTGATGGCGCCGGGGTTTTCCATCGCGCCCGGAGAAAACTCGGGGACCGCGATCAGGTCGAGCTTCTCGTAGGGATAGCGCCGGCCGAAGTACTTCTCGAGCGCCGCCATGATGGGCGGCGTCATGGAGACGGCGACCTGCGCCAACGCGGCGCTACCCTTCGGCGTCACCACGCGACCCGGGATCGACATGCCGGGTATCGGAACGAACTCGAGGGGTCCCGTCGCGATCGCGAGGAGGTAGGACGGGAGCGGTCTGGTGCGGCGGAAGACGACGGTTTTCATGCCGTCCTTCACCGTCGTGCGCTCGATCGGAGTGTTGGAGACGGCTTCGTGAGCCTGCGGCACGACCAGCGTGATCTGGTACGGGAACTTGAAGGAAGGCTCGTCCCAGCACGGGAAGGCGAGGCGCGCGTCGACCGCCTCGAATTGCGTGAACGCGTAGGCGTGTCCGCCGGTCTCGAGCCGGTAGAGGCTCGTGGCGCGCCGGTCGAACTCGTTCGAGAACGAGATCTCAAGCGTATAGGCGCCGGGCGCGATCTCGGTGGGGGCGGTGGCGGTCACGAGCCCCTGTTCACCCTCCTTGCAGTCGAGGTGGCTCGCCCCGTTCTTGCCGCGCAATACGACCTTCTCGAGCTTCATTTCCTGGGCGTGGAACTGGATCTCCTTCGTGGGCTTCATGACCTTGAGCTCCACGCGCACGGAGCCCGTGTAGTCCATCTTGTCCGCGTCGAGGTTGAGGCGGATCGCCTCGAAGCTTGGGACGATGTCGGTGGGCAGGCGTCCGACTTCGGCGCGGGCTGACGCCGCCGCGGTCGCGAGCCCAAGGAAGACGGCGAGGCACGCGGCGACTCGGAGCAATCGATTCTGGGTCATAGGGTCTCCTGATGGCTCGTGAGCCGGCATGGGCGGCCGGGGGGCTGAAAAGTTAGATATGTTACTGGTTGTCCTAGTTGGAGGTTTCCGGCAGAATTCTGTCCACGTGGGACGGTCAGCGGGAGTGTCGCATAACATTCCCGAAGACGCACGTCCGAGCCCGGCAAGAGCCTGTTTCCCCGCAGTCCTGCCGCACCCAGACGTGGCCAAGATCGACACCTAGATGGAGGACAAGGCCATGTTCCGCAGTGACTTAACGGTTACAAACGTCCGCTTGCCCAAGGCAATTCTCGCGGCAGCGATCCTCTTGATCGCGGCCGCCGGATGTAGCACAAACAAGGTCACCGGGCCGGCGAAGCCTGTCCCCCTGACCCTCCAAGCCGTTGGGGTGGGCGGGGCGAATCGGGCCGGATCACCCGCCGCGACCCCCGTGGGCCGCACGCCGTTCGCCGCGACCGCTGGAATCGACCCGCTCCCGGTGACGTTCACGAAGGCGCTCCTCGTGGTGCGGGATGTCCGATTCAAGCTTGCCGACGGTGCCGGCACCGATTCCACGGACGCAAATGACGAGATCGGCAACGCGGACGATCCGAACGACCAGGACTCCACCGGCATCCATGAGGGCCATGACGATTCGGAAGAGGGAGATGGCGGTGTCATTTTCCGCGGACCGTTCGTGATCGACCTTCTCGCGCAGAGCGCCGAGAGCCTCGACACGGAGATGGTTCCCCCCGGTGACTATCGTCGCGTCCAGGGCCACCTGCGGCCGCTTCGCGCCGGCGATTGGAACGCTTCCCATTTCGACTTTCTGGTCGGAAGCACGGTCTACCTTGCGGGAACGGTCGACGGAGAAGGCGGCGGACCGTTCACGTATCAGGCTCGAATCGACAACCAGTTCGTGATCCGCGGCAAGTTCACGGTGCAGTCGGATACGCCCGCCACCGCGTTCATCGTCTTCGACATCTCCACCTGGCTCCGCGGCAGGGATGGGGCGTTCCTCGATCCCCGAGTCGCCGAGAACGACCAGGCCATTCGCTCGGCGATACGCCACTCGGTCAAGGTCGGAATGGACGACAACCACGACGGCGAGAACGACGACGACATGCACGCTGAGGGAGAGTAGGGTTGTAGGGTTCGGAGGACGGCGAGCCCCCGCCGTCCTCCGACAGGACCACAGCCGGGTCCTTAGAGGGAGGAGTTGCCCATGACCCCTCGAGTTACCACGAAGTCCCCACTTTTCGGCCGGGGCTTGCGTTTCGCGGCGTTCGCGTTCGCGGTGCTCGCGGGGACGATCTTGGCCCGCGATGTGTCGGCGACGCCGACCTCGATCACGACGCGGCCGGCGACCCCCACCGTCTGCGATTCTGTCGGCCTCATCCTGGCCGGATCAATTCCAAATTCCTGCTATCACGTCATCGGCGCCTGGGTCTCACGGATTAGGGAGCTGCCGACCGCGGGGCCGATTCCTACCTACGCGATCGGCGTCCGAATCACGGTCCAAGAACCGAACCCGCTGATCGACATCGCCTGCTCTGCGTTGCTTCAGCCGTATGAGCGCGGTTTTCGCCTCGGCCGGCTTCCCTTCGGTCGTTACCTCGTGAACGCCGTGGAATACCTGGTTCCGTTCTCCCCGGATTCCTCGGCGGCGCCGAAGGACTCGAGCAAGCTCGATTCCGCGTTTTCCGTGAACGTCGCCACGTGTCCGCCCGGTGTCGGCTGCGCCCTCCTCTCCTTCGCGCCCAGCGACTCCTCCCGCCCGGACCGGTGCGACGGGAGTGCGCGGCCCGGGGGTACGGCTTGCTTTGACGTGGTGCTCATGAACGAGGTCCCCGTAGGCGGCCTCCAAACCGAGATCGTGGTCAACGACACCTGGTACGAT
>JBGPMG010000091.1:0-9558 GCA_041486815.1 Candidatus Eiseniibacteriota bacterium
GAGCTCTGGATCGAGACGGGGCGTTGGGAGAAGTATGGCCCGGAGCTATTCCGCCAGCGGGATCGCCACAACCGCGACTTCGCGTTGGGGCCGACCCACGAGGAAGCGATCACCGACCTCGTGCGGAACCACGTCCGCTCCTACCGCGATCTCCCGATGAACCTCTATCAGATCCAGGACAAGTTCCGGGACGAGGTCCGGCCGCGGTTCGGGGTCATGCGCGCGCGCGAGTTCCTGATGAAAGACGGATACAGCTTCCACGCCGACGACGCGTCGCTTGGCGTTGGATACGAGCGGATGCGGGAGGCGTACGCCGCCGTCTTCCGCCGCTGCGGCCTCTCGTTCGTGGTGGTGGAGGCCGACTCGGGCGCGATCGGCGGCGACGTGAACCACGAGTTCATGGTCACCGCCGACTCCGGCGAGTCGCTCATCTTCTCGTCGGCCTGCGGCTACGCGGCTTCTTCCGAGAGCGCGAAGTACGCGGTTCCGAAGCCGGCGGCCGAGCCCGAGGGGAAATTGGAACCGAAGGCGACGCCCGGAAAGAAGTCGGTGGAGGAGGTCGCGGCGTTCCTCGGCGTGACGCCGGACCGGCTCCTCAAGTCGCTCGTCGTGTGGGCCGGGAGCGATCCCGTGCTCGCCGTGGTCCCCGGCGACCGCGAGCTGAACGAGGCGAAGCTGGCGCGCTACCTCGGAGGGGTTCCGATTCGCTTGGCGACCGGGACCGAGATCGAGCAGCTCACCGGCGGCCCGCTCGGTTTCACGGGGCCGGTCGGGATGGAATCAAAGATCCGGACGATCCTGGACGAGGCGATCGCCGAAGGGCGGAACTACGTCGCCGGCGGCAACAAGCAAGACGTTCATCTCCTCAACGTGAGGCTCGGCCGCGACGTAAAGGGGAAGGAGCGGGCGGATCTCGGGACGGCCCGCTCGGGCGATCGCTGTCCCCGCTGCGGGGACGAGATGCGGGTGGGCCGAGGGATCGAAGTCGGGCACGTCTTCAAGCTCGGCACGCGCTACTCCGGTCCGATGGGCGCTCGGTTCCTGGACGCGGCGGGAGAAGAGCGGACGATCACGATGGGGACGTACGGGATCGGGGTGACGCGGACGGTCGCCGCGGTGATCGAGCAGCTCCACGACGACAACGGAATCGTCTGGCCCTTCTCGATCGCGCCGTACACGGTGCACGTGGTGGCGGTGAACTTGAAGGACGAGCCCACGCGCACGACGGCGGAAGCGATCTATGAAGGACTGTCGGGGCGAGGGATCGAGGTTCTCTACGACGACCGCGACGAGCGGCCGGGCACGAAGTTCAAGGACGCCGATCTCCTCGGCATGCCCCTGCGCGTGACCGTCGGGGAGAAGGGTCTCAAGGACGGAATCGTCGAGCTTCGGGACCGGCGAACCGGAGAGGTCGAACGCGTGCCGGTCGGCGGCGCCGTGGAGGCGTGCGAGCGCCGCGTGAAGGAAGAGCTTAGGAAGCTTTCTTCGCCGTCCGGTTGATCATCAGCGCGAGGCGGGATTTCCTGCGATTCGCAACCGTCTTGGGGATGATGCCCTTCCGGACGGCGCGGTCGAGCTTGGAAACCGTTAGCCTCGCAACTTCTTTATTCGTTGGCGTTTCCTGGATCTTCTTCAACAGGCTCTTGATCTCGGACTTGATGGAAGTGTTCCGAACCCGGTCGCGCTTGGCGGTGCGCATCCGCTTGACCGCCGACTTATGATGCGGCATTCAATCCTCCTGAACGGGGTGGTGGGACTCGTTCGAAGTCCGTAACGCTAGAGGACTTCCGCCGTGCTGTCAAGAGAGCCCCTCCCCGCGTGATATACTGGCGAGATGGCTTCGCGCTCCTCGAATCGGCGCGGCGACGCTCCTCCCCCTTTCCAATCCGACGATTCGGTCTCGATCGACTTGAAGCGCGCGATCGCGGCCCTCCCGGCCCAGCCCGGCGTCTACCTGTTCCGGGACCAACGTGGGGACCTTCTCTATGTCGGAAAGGCGAAGCGGCTGGACCAGCGGGTCCGCTCCCACTTCCAAGATCCCGCCTCGATCGGGCCCAAACAGGTCGCCCTCATCCGGCGCGTCGCGAACGTGGAATTCATCGCGGTCGACTCCGAGATCGACGCGCTCATCTTGGAATCGACGCTCGTCCGGGAGCAACAGCCCCCCTACAACATTCATCTCAAGGACGACAAACGATACCCGTACATCCGCGTCTCGTGGCAGGAGCCCTATCCCAGGCTCTCGATCGTGCGCCGGATCGAGAAGGACGGGGCGCGGTATTTCGGCCCCTACACCGAGGTGAAGGAGCTGCGGCAGCTTCTCCGCATGACCCAGACGATCTTCCCGATGCGGTCGTGCTCCGACATCGATGCCCACATCGCCGCGCGCCGGGAGTGTCTCGAGTTCCACATCGGCCGCTGCACCGGTCCCTGCATCGCAGCCCAGTCGCACCAGGACTATCGCGCGATGGTGGACCAGTTCTGCGAATTTCTGGCAGGGAGGCGCGAGGAGGTCATTGGGCGGCTCCGCGAGCGCCTGAACGACGCGGCGGATCGGCGCGAATACGAGCGGGCGGCGCGATTGCGCGACCAGGTGCGGCGCCTGGAATCGGTCCTCGCGCGGCAGCGGATGGTTGACGTGAGCGGCTCCTCGGTCGACGTGCTGGGCCTGGCGCGCCAAGGCGACCGCTGCGCCGTCGTGGTGTTGCGGGTCCGGGGGAGGAGGGTCGTGGCCCGCGAGGTGAGGTGGCTCCGCGGCGGCGCCTCGGCCGGTGAAGCCGATCTCCTCCGCGCGTACGTGACCCTTGCCTACGCCGACGCGGCGTCGGTCCCCGAGACGCTCGTCGTGGAAACCGACCCCGAGGAAGCGGAGCTGGTCCGGGCGTTTCTCTCGCGAGGCGCGGCGACGCCGGTTCGCGTCCGCCAGCCTCGCGACGCCGCGGAGCGGGCGCTCCTCCGCACCGCGCGGCGAAACGCCGCAATCTTAGTGTCCCGAGGGCGCGAGAACAAAGGCCGGGCCCTGGAGGGGATCGCGGCGGACGAGGCGTTGGAGCTCCAGCGGGCGCTCGACCTCGAGCGGATGCCGCGGAGGATCCGCTGTTTCGACGTGTCGCAGCTCTTTGGGACCCACGTGGTCGCGTCGATGGTCACGTTCGTCGACGGGCAGCCGGCGAAGTCCGAGTACCGGCGCTACCGGATCCGCACCGTCGCGGGCCAGGACGATTTCGCGTCGATCGCGGAGGCGGTGGGCCGGCATGCGGTGCGCGTGCGCGAAGGGGAGCTTCGTCCAGCGGACCTGATCCTGATCGATGGGGGGCTGGGGCAGCTCCACGCGGCCTCCCAGGCCGCGGAAGGGTCGCCGCTGGCCTCGGTGCCGTTCATCGGGCTCGCGAAGCGGCTCGAAGAGATCGTGCGGCTGGGAGCGGATCCGCTTCGCCTCCCACGCCGATCGTCCGCGCTGAAACTTCTCCAACGAGTTCGGGACGAGGCCCACCGGTTCGCGATCACCTATCACCGTTCGCTTCGCGGCAAGGCGGCCCGCGAATCGAAGCTCGAGCGCGTGCCGGGGCTGGGACCAAAGCGGCGCGCGCTCCTGCTTCGCCAGTTCGGTTCGGTCGCGCGGCTCAAGCGTCAGCCGGTCGGCGCCATCGCCGCGGTGCCCGGGATCGGGGAGCGCATGGCGGCCCGGATCCTCGAGGTCGTCGGCGCGAACGGGGGAGTCGAATGAAGCCGGGGCGTGTCATGAGCGCGAAGCGCGCAATGAAGTCGAAGCGCGTGGAAGTGGCCCAGGCGACGATCCGGGCGCCGCTCGGAAAGATCTGGGTCCTCGCGACCGAATCGGGTCTGCGGGCGATCCGGCTCTCGAACCGGGAAGCGCCCTCGCGCTCCGAGATGCGCTCGAAGGGATGGAAGCTGATCCGGCGTCCGCGATGGACCGATCCGGCCCGCCGGCTGATCGAACGCTACCTGGAGGGGAGCGAGCAGCGTCTCGAGATTCCGCTCGATCTCGCGGCCGGCACGACGTTCCAGCACAGCGTTTGGGAAGCCGCGCGGAGGATCCCATACGGCACCGCCGCTTCCTACGTCGACCTGGCGCGCCTCGCCGGCCACCCGCGAGCATCGCGCGCCGTCGGGAACGCGCTGGGAGCCAACCCGGTCCCCATCGTCGTTCCTTGCCACCGGGTCATCCACGCCGACCGATCGATCGGCGGATTTTCCTCGGGGCTCACCTGGAAGCGGTTCCTGCTCGAGCTCGAACGCGGGCAGCTGGAGCTTCCCATGAAGCGTCGCCGGCGATTTCTCTTCAGGCGATGAAGCGCCCGACCGGAGAAGCGGCGGAAGGCACGCGCCCGCGAAGCGTCCTGGGCGCTCACGCAGCCCGCTTCAGGGACCATCTTTCCCTGGAGCGCCGGCTCAGCGAGAACACGGTGCGCGCCTATGCCCTCGACCTCGAGCAGTACGATCGCTTTCTCGTGGGACGGCGGATCGGCGACATCTCGGAGATCCGGCCCCGCGACATCGAGGAGTACGTCGCCGGCTCCCGGTGGGCGGCCTCGACGGTCGCGCGGAAGATCGCGGCGCTACGCTCCTTTCACGAGTTTCTCCGGAGACGGGGGATCGCGGGGGAGAACCCCGCGCTCCAGGTCGCGTCGCCTCGGCGCTCGAGGCCGCTCCCCGACGTGCTCGACACCCGGCAGGTGGAGGCGCTCCTGGCGGCGCCGCGGGGCGAGGCTCCGGCCGCGGCGCGCGACCGGGCCCTCCTCGAGGTGGCCTACGCGACCGGGCTTCGCGCCACCGAGCTCGTGCGCCTGCGCCTCGAGGAGATCGACCTGGAGGAGCGGCTGATCCGATGCACCGGGAAGCGGTCGCGCGAGCGGATCGTTCCCTACGGCGCCAAGGCGCATGGCGCCCTCACCCGGTATCTGGATGGGGCGCGACCGCTCTTCATACGGGATAGGAGCGAGCGGGCGGTATTCCTCACGCGATTCGGGCGATCGTTCACGCGGATGGGGTACTGGAAGCTCCTCCGCGGATACGCCCGAGCCGCGGGGATCGATCAGCCGGTTTCTCCGCACACGCTGCGGCACTCTTGCGCGACGCATCTTCTGGAAGGAGGGTGCGACCTGAGGGTGGTCCAGGAGATTCTCGGCCACCGCTCCATTGAGACGACCCAGATCTACACGCACTTGGACCGGAGCTACCTCCGGGAAGTGCATTCGCGATTTCACCCCAGGGCCTGAGCCCGAAGCCGGGATGCGGAGGTTTTTCATGATGGAGGAAGGGGCTCTCGTCACGGCGCGCCTGCGCGCCGGCGCGTTCCTGCTCGGAGCGCTTGCCGTGCTGATCCCGTGGGCTGCGCACGCGGACCCGGACGGCGCTTGGGGTCCGCGCCGCGACCGGCTCGCATTCGCGCGGGACGCCTACCAGCCGGCTCCGACCGCACCCGAGCGGAGAACGCTCCTGCGAAGACAGCGCCCGAACACGATCAGTCTCGGGCTCCAGGGCTCCTACGGGATCGTGCGTGGCACGTCGCGCCTTTCGGACGGATTCAGCGACGGGCTGGGCTACGGGTTCCGCTTCCGGTACATGCTCTCTCCCTCCTTCGCGCTGGGCTTCTCCTTCGAGAGTCAGAGATTCAAGGAGCGGGGCGCACCGCCCTCGACCATACCAGGCGCGAGCGACAGCTCGATCATCATGACCACGGTCTCCACGGAGGGAATTCTCTTCCTGCACCGGGAGCGGGAGGCGCATCCGTACTTTCTCGCCGGCTTCGGCCACGCAAGCCCCGACATCGTGGACGAGAAGCTGGGGAGCGCGCGCGTGAACGAGGGGCTCTACCTGGTGGTCGGCGCCGGCATGGAGCGGTTCATGCGCCCCCGCCTCTCGCTCGACTTCACGCTCCGCGGCTACGGGATGATCAGCAACTCCGAGTTCACGTCCTTCGCGCAGCTCTGCGCGGGGATCCATCTCTACCCCGGGGACTGATCCGGAACATGCGGGTCACGTTCTGGGGCGCCGCGCGGACGGTGACCGGGTCCAAGCATCTCATGACGGGACGCTCGGGGAGCGTGCTCCTGGATTGCGGTCTCTTTCAAGGGCGGAGGGCCGAGTCGGAAGCCCGGAACCGGGCGCTTCCATTCGCGGCGTCCTCCGTTGACTCCGTCGTCCTCTCGCACGTCCACATCGACCACTCGGGGGCGCTCCCGATCCTCTGCAAGAGCGGGTTCGAGGGGCCGATTCACGCGACGCGCGTGACCGCCGATCTCGCTGGAATTATGCTCTCCGACGCGGCGCACATTCAGATGAAGGACGCCGAATGGATGAATCGCCGTCGCGGGAAGAATCACGGAGCGCTCGTCGTGCCGCTCTATGGCATGGAAGACGTGGCCGCGGTCCTCGCCCGTCTCGTGCCTCACGACTACGATGAGCCGTTCGAGTCGGTCCCCGGCGTCGGCACGGCCTTCCACGAAGCGGGACACATCGCGGGCGCGGCCTCGGTCTCGGTGCGGTGGAGCGAGAACGGATCGAGCGGCACGCTTGTCTTCACCGGCGACATGGGCCGACCCGGCCGCCCGATCCTCCGCGATCCCGCCCCACTCCCGCCGGCCGACTTCCTGATCACCGAGGGGACCTACGGGGGAAAGCGTCATCCCGGGGAGGCGGAGCTTCGATCGTCGCTTGAGGCGGTCGTGCGCGACGCGCTCGATCGGGGCGGAAGGATCGTGATCCCGGCCTTTGCCCTCGGCCGGACGCAAGAGGTGGTCTACGCGCTGGATCAACTCTTCCAAGCGAAGCGCCTCCCTGAGATCGCGATCTACGTCGATAGCCCCCTTGCCGCGGACGTGCAGTCGATCGTCCGCCGCCATCCCGAGGTCTTCGACGACGAAACCGCGGCGGCGATCCGCAGGGGAGAGGATCCGCTCGGCCTCAAGCGGGTGACGTTGGTCCGGGACTCCGCCGATTCCATGAAGCTGAACGACCTGAAGGGGACGTTCATCACCGTGTCGGCCTCCGGCATGTGCGAGGGCGGCCGGGTCCTCCATCACCTGAAGCACACGATCGAGGACGCCCGGAACACCGTCGTCATCATCGGCTACCAGGCGGATGGGACGCTGGGGCGGAGGCTCGTCGAAGGGGCGCCGGAAGTGCGCATCTTCGGCGAGGCCCACGCGGTGAGGGCAAAGGTGGTCGTCCTCAATGGCTTTAGCGCGCACGCCGACCATGACGCGCTCATCGCGCAGGCCGCGTCTTGCGGCGCGGGGAAGGGGATCGCGATCGTGCACGCCGACCTGGAGCGGGCGGAGGCGCTCCGCGCCGGCCTTCCGCACAAGGAGGGCGCGCGCATTCCGCACGAAGGAGAGACCTGGGAGCTCCGATGAGCCGGGAAGCGGGCCGCGTCCGCTCAATGGGATTCCGGGTAGGCGACCGGGTAATCCACCGTACCTTCGGCGAGGGGTTGATCGTCGAGGTCCGGGAGCGCGATGGGTTCGAAGTCCTCGAGATCGCCTTCGCCGACGGCATTCGACGGCTCACTTCGCTCTATCCCCTCGAGCCGGCGCGAGGCGCCGGGCGCGCCACCTCGGCTCCCGCGGTGTCGGCGGCCTCGGCCTCGCCGGCCTTCCGGCTCGGCACCGAGTTTCCGACCCGGGGGAAGTTCCGGATCGCGGCGGGAGCGGAGGAGCTGTTCCAGAGGCTCGTCGCCGGCCCTTACGACGGGTTGCGGGATCACGAGATCCGGCTCCGCGTCGAGCGCTATACGCTCCATCGCGGATTCGACCGGCTCCTCTGCATCGACCGACTCCGCGACGTGCAGAAGTACGAGCACCAGATCCAGGCCACGATCACGGTTCTTCGCCGCATGCGCGGGCGGGCGCTCCTCGCCGACGAAGTCGGCCTGGGCAAGACGATCGAGGCGGGCCTCGTACTCAAAGAGTACCTGCTCCGCGGGCTCGTCCAGCGCGCGCTGATTCTCGTTCCCGCGTCTCTGGTCGAGCAGTGGGACCAGGAGCTCCGCCGGAAATTCGATCTGGAATTCGCCGTATTGAAGCACGGCACCCCGTGGTGGGAGGAGCCGCTCCTTCTGGCCTCGATGGATACGGCGAAGCTCCTGCGCCATCGCGACAAGGTGGCGGCGGCCTCCTTCGATCTCGTCATCGTCGACGAGGCGCACCGGCTGAAGAACCAGAAGACCCTCGCCTGGAAATTTCTCGACCGCCTCGCGCCGCGCTACCTCCTGCTCTTGACCGCGACGCCGGTCCAGAACGATCTCCACGAGCTCTATAACCTGGTCCAGCTTCTTCGCCCCGGGCTTCTCGGCACCTACCGGGCCTTTGGGCGCGAATACATGCGCCGGGGAGACCGGCGGATGCCCCAGAACACCGGCCGGCTGGCGGCCCTGCTCGGCGAGACCATGATCCGGACCACGCGGGCCAGCACCTCGATCCGGTTCCCGAAGCGGGAAGTCACGAACATCGTGTTCGACCTCACCGCCCCCGAGCGGGCGATGTACGACGACGTGTCGCGTCTGGTCCGGCGGCTGGTGCAGGGGAACAAGGACTCGCGGCGGGGAGCCATCAAGCTGACGCTCCTCACGCTTCAGAAGGAGATCGGATCGAGCAGCTTTGCCGCCGTCCCGACGCTGGGGAAACTCCTGGCCCGCGAGACGCCGGGCCCCGCGCGGACGGAGCTGGAGGCACTTTTGACTCGGGCCCGTGCGATCGACACCAATGCCAAATACGAAGGGATTGCCCGCCTCGTGGAATCGTCGCGGGAGAAGTTCGTCATCTTCACCCAGTTCCGCGCCACGCTCGAATTTCTGGCGCGCTCCCTGCGGGCGGCCAGCGTACGGACGAGCGTATTCCATGGGGCGCTCACCTTGCGCGAGAAGGAGGCGGCGATCGCGCAATTCCGGGACCGCTCCCGGGTCTTGGTGAGCACGGAGGCGGGCGGGGAGGGGCGGAATCTCCAATTCTGCCGGCTCCTCGTGAACTACGACCTGCCCTGGAATCCGATGAGGATCGAGCAACGGATCGGCCGTCTGCATCGGCTCGGCCAGACGCAGGACGTCCACGTTTTCAATTTCACGGCGCGCAACACGGTCGAGGCCTATGTCTTGGAGATCGTGCACGAGAAGATCAACCTGTTTCGTTCCGTGATCGGAGACCTGGACATGGTGCTCGGCCCGTTCGCCGAGGCGGGATCGTTCGAGGACGCCGTCTTCAACGTCTGGGCGAATTCGCGTGGGGATCGCGACCTCGAGCGCGAGTTCGGCAAGCTCGGCACGGCGCTCCTCGTCGGCCGAAAGCGCTATGAGGCGATCGAGGAGTTGGACCGCCGGCTCCTCGATGGATTGGACGATGTCGACGCCTAAGCGGCGAGACGCCCGGAGCGAGCTTCCGGAGATTCTCGCCGCGATTCTCGAGGCGAGGGGCGCCACCGTTTCGCGCCGGGGCACCGTCTGGGAGGCGTTGCTTCCCTCGACCCTGGAGCAGAGCCTTGGAACCGACAGCGTCCGGCTCGTGGCGGCCCCGGCCGGCCGCGCGGCCCGCGGAGCGGAGA
>JBGPMG010000092.1:0-9541 GCA_041486815.1 Candidatus Eiseniibacteriota bacterium
CCCGAGGCATTCCGGCCGTGGTGGGTCTGAAGCAGGCGATGCAGGCGGCGCGCGAGGGCGCGATCGCGCTCGTGGACGGAACCCGAGGCGTCGCGATCTTCGATCCGGAGCCGGAAGTTCTCGAAGAGCACGTCCGCAAGCAGCGCCACTACCAGGAGCTCGCGGCAAATCTGGCCGCTCTCAAAGACCAGGCGTGCGTCACGCTCGACGGCCGCCGCGTGCACCTCGGCGCCAATCTCGAGGTTCCGGAAGAGCTGCCGTCGCTCTTGGAAAACGGCGCCGAAGGCGTTGGCCTCTACCGCACCGAATTCTTCTACCTTTCCCGGTCCACGCTCCCCACGGAGGAAGCGCAATACAACGCGTACCGGACGATCGCGGAGGCGATGCGACCTCATCCCGTCGTGATCCGCACGCTCGACGTCGGCGGCGACAAGTTCGCTTCGTACCTGGGAGCGCCGATCGAGCGGAACCCATTCTTGGGCATGCGTGGACTTCGCTTCTCGTTGAAGCGGGAGGACATCTTCCGCACCCAGGTCCGCGCGATTCTACGGGCGACCCCGCACGGAAACGTGCAGGTCATGTTTCCGATGGTCGTGGGCCTCGAGGATTTTCGAAAGGCCCGCTCGATCGTGGAGCAGGTCCGCGGGGACCTCCGAAAGGAGGGAGCCGCGATGGCGGAGCGGGTGCCGCTCGGGGTCATGATCGAGACCCCGGCCGCCGTATTCGCGATCGACCTGCTCTCGAGCGAGGCCGATTTCGTGAGTATCGGCACGAATGACCTGATCCAGTACACGCTCGCGGTGGACCGAGGGAACGAGGCCATCGCGGAGATCTACGAGCCCCTCCACCCGGCGGTCCTGCGCGCGATCCACGCGGTCGTCGAGGCGGGGCAGCGTCGGTCGATCCCGGTCGGCATCTGCGGCGAAATGGCGGGGGAGCCGCTCTACGCCGTGCTTCTGCTCGGCCTGGGCCTGACCGACTTCAGCGTGAGCCCGTTCCTGGTGCCTGAGATCAAGACGATCCTCCGCGCCTCGACCTACGCCGAGGCGGCAGAGCTCGCGAAGCGCTGCCTGGCGCTTCCCACGCCGGCGGAGGTCCGCGCGGTCGTCATCGAGCATATGCGTCGCCGGTTCCCGCAGCACTTCGCCGCGTGAAGGCCCGATCGGGAGCGTCGGTCCCGCGCCGGAAGCCGGCACGCCGCCGCACGTCCGGCCAGGGAAGCTCCACTCTAGATTCCCCGGAGCGCATCGCGCGCCTGGACCCCGGCGGCATGGGAGAGCGGATCGAGGGATTCGCGGCCCAGCTCCGTGCGGGGACCTCGATCGCCGGGCCGCTTCTGGCCCGACTCGCCCCGCATCGACCCCGACGAACGGTCCTCTTTGGAATGGGCGGCTCGGCCATTGCCGGCGACCTGGTTCGCTCGGTCGTCGACCGCGAGGGCGATTGCCCGTTCCACGTCGTCCGTCATTACGAGCCGCCGACCTGGCTCACACCCGAGGACTTCCTTGTCTTCTCCTCCTACTCGGGGGAGACCGAGGAGACCATTGCCGCGTACCGGAGCCTTCGCTACTTAGGCGCGCGATCGTGCGTCCTCACGACCGGCGGCACTCTGGCGCGTCTAGCGAGCGCCGACGATATCCCGGTCGCGGCGCTGCCGCCCGGCCATCCGCCCCGCGCCGCGCTCGGCTACTCGTTCTCGACCCTGGTTCAGGTCGCTGCCCACCTGGGTCTTCTGACCGACGGCTCCAAGCGAGTGGAGGCGGTGGCGATGGGGGTGGAAGCGGTCGCTTCCGCCTGCGGACGGTCTGTGGTAACATCCCGCAACCCTGCGAAAAGATTGGCGATACGATTGATCGGTCGTCCCGTGATCCTGCTTTCCAACGAGCGGACCCTGGGCCCGGTCGCCATGCGGTGGAAGGGGCAGCTCAACGAGAACGCCAAGCACCTCGCCTGGACGGCGCCGCTCCCAGAGATGAACCACAACGAGGTGGACTCCTACGTCCACCCGCGCGGCCTGGTCGGACGGTTGGCCGCGGTACTCTTGCGAGACAGGTCGGACCACCCGCGCGTCCAGGCTCGATTCCGCTGGGTCGCGGCGTATCTGCGGCGGCAGGGGGTTCAAGTCGATTCGGTCGAAGCGAGGGGCGATGATTCCATGACGCGGATCATGAGCTGCGTCGCAACCGGCGACTACGTGAGCTACTACCTCGCGATCGCCCATGGCACCGATCCAAGCGCGCTTCCGGGCGTCCAGTCGCTGAAAAAGGCCCTCAGCCGGTGAAGCTTGTAGCGGTGATCCCGGTGGCCGGCGCCGGGAAGAGGCTTCAGCCGCTCACCGCCACGACGCCGAAGGCGCTTCTCGAGGTCGCGGGGAAGCCGATCTTGGGCCATATCCTCGACCAGGTCGCTGAAGCCCGGCCGGAGCGGGTCGTGCTGGTCGTGGGGCCGGGATCGCAGGGGAAGAGAATCCACGAGTACGCCTCCCGGAGGGGCGGCCTCACGATCGAACACGTCGTTCAGTCCGAGCCGTTGGGCCTCGGCCACGCGGTAGCCCAGGCCAAGGATCTGGTCGGGAACGCCCCCATTCTCATCGTGCTGGGGGACACGATCGCGCTGGCGTCGTTCGCGGAGTTGACCGCGGGCGGGTCGAGCGTCGGCCTTCGCGAGGTAGCCGACCCGCGCCGATTCGGGGTGGCGACCGTTCAGGGTGGGCGAATCACGGAGCTGGTGGAGAAACCAGAGCATCCGGCGTCGAATCTGGCCGTCGTGGGGCTCTATTTTCTGGCCAATTCCCAGCTTCTCTTCCAGAACCTTGCGGCCCTGGAGCGGGAGGGAAGGCGGACCCGGGGCGAGCTGCAGCTGACCGACGCGCTCCAGCGCATGATCGAGCAGGGAGAGGAATTGCGCCCGTTTCCGGTTCAGGCTTGGTATGATTGTGGGAAGACCGAAACGCTCCTCGAGACCAACCGCGCGCTGCTCGACCTCCATGCGGGGCCCGTTACCAGGCCCGGCGTGGTGTGCTTGCCGCCCGTAGCGCTCGATCCGAGCGCCGACGTGCTTCATTCGGTGATTGGGCCCCACGCTTCGATAGGCCCGGGCGCGCGGGTGAGGCATTCCGTGGTGCGGAACTCGATCATCAATCAAGGCGCAACCGTGGAAGACGCCCTCCTCGATTCGTCGGTCGTCGGGGAAAACGCGGTCGTTCGCGGGTCCTACCAGCGCCTCACCGTAGGGGAATCATCGGAGGTCGAGAGTACATGACGCTTGAAGCAACCCAGACGAAGCCTGAGTTGAAGCGCGCGCCCGCGACACGTCACGCGCTGCCATTTACTTCGGAATCGGTCACGGAAGGCCATCCCGACAAGGTGGCCGACCAGATCTCCGACGCGATCCTCGACGCCATCATCAAGGAGGATCCGCTCGGACGGGTGGCCTGCGAAACCCTGGTGACCACCGGGCTCGCGCTGATCGCTGGGGAGATCACAACCAAGACCTACGTCGACCTGCCGAAAGTCGTGCGGGAGACGATTCGGAGCATCGGTTACGACAACCCGGTCTACGGTTTCGACTATGAGACCTGCGCCGTTCTGGTCTGCATCGACGAACAATCGAGGGACATCGCGATGGGCGTCGACCGGCAGGGCGCGGGGGACCAGGGGCTCATGTTCGGCTACGCCGTGCGCGAGACGCCCGAGCTGATGCCGCTCCCGATCCAGCTGGCCCACAGGCTTACCAAGGCGCTCGCGGACGCCCGGCGGTCGGGCAAGTTCCCGGAGCTTCGTCCCGATGGGAAGTCGCAGGTGACGGTCGACTACGAAGGCGGCGTCCCGAAGCGGATCGACACGGTGGTTGTCTCGACGCAACACGTTGAGATGACCGACGCCGAGATCGCCCGATTCCGCGATCGAATCATCCGCGACATCGTCATGCCGGTTCTTCCACGCGAGCTGATTCATGGAGATCCGATCTTCCACATCAATCCCACGGGCCGGTTCGTCCTCGGCGGTCCTCGCGCGGACACAGGAGTCACGGGCCGAAAGATCATCGTCGACACCTACGGAGGCTCGGCCTGCCACGGCGGCGGGGCTTTCAGCGGCAAGGATCCATCGAAAGTGGATCGCTCCGCCTCCTATGCAGCGCGCCATGTGGCCAAGAACATCGTCGGGTCCGGGCTCGCCAACAAGTGCACCGTTCAGGTTGCCTACGCCATTGGCGTGGAGCAGCCCGTCTCGGTCATGGTCGACTCCCACGGAACCGGGAAGGTTCCGGACACGCGCCTTTCGGAGCTCGTCCGGAAGCATTTCGACCTGCGCCCCGCGGGGATCATCGAGTCCCTGGACCTACGGAAACCGATTTATCGAAAGACCGCCGCCTACGGACACTTCGGACGCGAGAACGAAGGGTTCCGCTGGGAGTTGCTCGACCGCGTGGAGGATTTGAAGCGTGACGCCTGACGCCGCCGTTGCCATCAGCCCCCAGGGGCATGTTCTGAACGCCAAGCTCGCCGACGAGGGGGTCAATCGCATCGAATGGGCCGAGCGCGAGATGCCTGTCCTCCGACAAGTGAAGGCTCGGTTCCAGAAGGAGCTTCCGCTGAAGGGCCGGCGCGTCGTCGCGTGCCTCCACGTCACGACCGAGACCGCCAACCTCATGTTGACGCTCCAGGCCGGCGGCGCTGAGGTGACCCTCTGCGCCTCGAACCCGCTCTCCACGCAGGATGACGTGGCCGCGGCGCTCGCGCATCGCTACAAGATTCCGACGTTCGCGATCAAAGGCGAAGACGCCGACACCTACTATAAGCACATCAACGCGGCGCTCGACGCCAAGCCCGAGTTCACGATGGACGACGGGGCGGATCTGGTGACCGTTCTCCACACAAAGCGGGCGGAACAGGCGAAGCAGGTGATCGCCGGCACGGAAGAGACGACCACCGGGGTGATCCGGCTCCGGAGCATGGCGCGGGACGGGGCGTTGCGCTATCCGATTCTCGCCGTGAACGACGCGAAGACGAAGTACCTCTTCGACAACCGCTACGGAACCGGGCAGAGCACGATCGACGGGATCTTGAGGGCTACGAACCGGCTTCTGGCGGGCTCGCGATTCGTCGTTCTCGGCTACGGCTGGTGCGGCCGCGGGGTGGCGAGCCGCGCTCGCGGGATGGGCGCTCACGTGGCGATAACCGAGATCGATCCGCTGCCCGCGCTCGAGGCCGTCATGGACGGGTTCGAGGTCGTGCCCGCGGCGGAGGCGGCGAAATTCGGCGACATCTTCGTCACGGTGACGGGGAACATCAACGTGCTTCGGATGGAGCACTTCCGCGCCATGAAGGACGGAGCGATCGTAGCGAACTCCGGGCACTTCAACGTGGAGCTCGACCTCGAGTCGCTTCGCAAGGAGGCCCGCTCGGTCCGCACGGTCCGTCCCTTCGTGGAAGAGGTGGTGTTGGAGAGCTCAAAGCGGGTCTTTGTGCTCGGGGAAGGTCGGCTGATCAACCTCGCCGCCGCCGAGGGCCACCCGGCATCGGTGATGGACATGAGCTTCGCGAATCAGGCGCTGGGAATCGAGTACCTCCTCGCGCACTCTCGCGAGCTCAAGCCGATGGTCTACCCGATTCCAAAGTCGCTCGACGAAGATATCGCCCGCCTCAAGCTGGAGGCCCTGGGGGTTCGTATCGACGCCCTCACCCCGGAACAGAGCGCGTACCTCGCCTCCTGGCAGCACGGGACCTAGGTCAGGGCCCGCCCATGTGGCTCCTGGGCCGCGTTTCGGTTCGGCGCAAGTACCAAATCTTGGGATTGTGTCTCCTCTCGATCTCGCTCTTCCTCGCGCTCGCCCTGTTCAGCCGTGACATGCGCGACACCGCCGCGGACCTGGTGGGAACTGGGGCCGTTCGAAATCAGGCGGGCGTGCTCGGCGCGTTCGCGGCCGCTGGATTGGCTGCCGCGCTCGGCGCCTGGGGCGCCTGGCTCGTTCCCGCGGTGCTCCTCGCCTGGGGCTGGAATCGCCTCCGCGTCGCCACCGCCGGCGAGCTCTGGATCCGGACCGCGCTCGCCGCCGCCGCGGCGCTCAACGCGATGGGGCTCGTCTATCTCCTCGCGGGTGAGAACCGGACCGCGGTCGGGCAGGTGGGCGAATCGGTCGGCCGCGTCGCGGCGCGGCTGCTTGGCAAGGTCGGCGCCGAGCTGCTCCTCGGCACCGCGCTTCTCGTGATCGCCGTAATCGCATTCGAGATCGGATCTTCCTCGCCGCTTCGAAAGCTCCTCGGCTCGCTTCTCGCGCACCTCGGTCCCGCTCGCGGCAAGGGAAAGCGGCCGGCTTCCGGGACCGAGGAGGCCGTGGCTGAGGACCCCGCCTCGGCCGCCGCGCGCGCGCGGCGGGCCCGGAAGGCTCCCGCGGAGGAGGAAGAGGAGCTGAAGCAGGCGTTCACGCCCGCCGAGGAGCCATCCGCGCGGAAGGATTCGAGGCCTCGGATCGTGGCGCGGCGGGAGGGAGAGCCGCGCCCGGAATCACTCTCGATCCCGTTCCCGCCGTCGCGCGGGGAAGCTTCGGCGGAGCGCGGGGCGCATCGTGATGAGCGTCGGCGTGATCCCGAGGCGATCCCAGAGAAAGGCCTCGGGCTCGGTCCCGCCGCGGTTCCGGAGGCCGCGCTCCCACCCATCGATCTCCTCGACCGGCACGAATCGAAGCGGATGGCGATCGAGGAGTCGGAGCTCTTCGAGCTCTCCCGAGTGCTGGAGCGGACCCTTGCCGACTTCGGCGTGGCGGGCAAGGTTTCGGAGGTCCACCCCGGTCCCGTGATCACCCTCTTTGAGTACGAGCCCGCTCCAGGCGTCAAGGTGAACCAGATTCTGAACCGCCAGGACGATCTCGCGCTCGCCCTCCGAGCGCAGCGGATCCGGATCGTGGCCCCGATTCCGGGAAAGGCCGCGGTCGGCATCGAGATTCCGAACCGCGTCAAGGCGATGGTTTCGTTCCGCGAGATCATCGCCTCGGCGCCCTTCCAGCAGTCGAGGGAAGGGCTTCCCTTCGCGCTCGGCAAGGACGTCGCCGGCGTGCCGTTCACGGCGTCGCTCGAGCGCATGCCGCACCTGCTCATCGCCGGAGCGACCGGCTCCGGGAAGAGCGTCTGCATCAACGCGCTCATCATGAGCCTCCTTCTCAAGCGGACGCCGAGCGAGCTTCGCTTCATCATGATCGATCCGAAGATGCTGGAGCTCACACCGTACAACGGAATCCCGCACCTGCGCATGCCTGTCGTCACGGACCCGAAAAAGGCCGCGCAGGCGCTGCGCTACTGCGTCAAGGAGATGGAGCGCCGCTACCAGGTCCTCGCGCGCCGCGGCGCCCGGAACATCGAAGCCTACAACCGGCTGGGGCTGGATTCCGCCACGGTCGAGGACGCGAAGCTCCCCTATCTGGTCGTCGTCGTGGACGAACTCGCCGATCTGATGGCCCTTCTTCCAGCCGAGATCGAGGAGCCGATCGGGCGGCTCGCCCAGATGGCGCGCGCCGTGGGCATCCACCTGATCCTGGCGACGCAGCGCCCCTCGGTGGACGTGCTGACGGGAGTCATCAAGGCGAACTTCCCCTCGCGGATCGCGTTCCAAGTGGCCAGCCGAACCGATTCGCGGGTGATCCTCGACATGAACGGAGCCGAGAGCTTGCTCGGGAACGGCGACAGCCTCTACCTTCCCGCGGGAAAGCCGGAGCCGCACCGGATTCACGGCTCCTACGTCTCCAGCGAGGAGATCGAGCGCGTGGTGACTTTCCTCAAGGGCCAAGGGGCCCCGGTCGCGGTCGACGAGAGCGCGCTCGAACAGGCGGTTGCCCTGGACTCCGATGCGGATGACGACCTCTACGAAGAGGCGATGCGGCTCGTCGTGCTTCACCAGCAGGCGTCGACATCGATGCTCCAGCGTCGGCTCAAGGTCGGTTATTCCCGGGCCGCGCGGCTCCTCGATCTACTCGAGGAGCGCGGCATCGTAGGGCCCTCGGAGGGAGCGAAAGGCCGCGAGGTGTTCGTCACCGAGCAGGAGCTCGAGGAGCGTCGGTCACGCATCTCCGAAGTGGAGAGCGGGACGTGATCCAGCCCATCACCTTGGCGCCGCCCCGGCGCGCCACGACGACGGCCTCTCCCCGCGTCGCCCTCGTGACCCTCGGATGCGCGAAGAACCTCGTCGACTCCGAGATCATGGTGGGGCTCATGGCCCGGGGCGGGTTCACGCTCACCGCCGATCCCACCACCGCGGACGTCGCGGTGGTGAACACGTGCGCATTCATCGGGCCGTCGCAGAAGGAATCGATCGACCGAATTCTGGAGTTGGCCGCATTGAAGCGCGAAGGCCGGCTGCGCGGATTGGTCGTCGCGGGTTGCCTCGCGCAGCGGTACCAGGCGGAGCTGCTCCGCGAGATCCCGGAGATCGACGCGGTCGTGGGAACGGGGCAGGTCGACGTCATCGCGCGCGTCGCCCATCGCGTGCGTCAGGGCGGGACGGCGATTCTCGAGGTTGGCCCGCCGGGAACGGCGGTGGACCTCGCGTCCCACCGCGCCGTCTCGACGCCGCGGCATCTCGCCTATCTCCGGATCGCCGACGGCTGCGATTTCCGCTGCACCTTCTGCATCATTCCGACGCTGCGGGGCGACTTGAGGAGCCGCCCGTTCGAATCGGTCCTCGAGGAGGCCCGCCGCCTCGCCGAGGGGGGAGTCAAGGAGCTCCTCTTGATCGCCCAAGATTCGACGTCCTATGGGGAGGACCTCTACGGGGCGGCTCGCCTGCCGGAGCTTCTCCGCGGCCTCGCCGCGATCGACGGGATCGAATGGATTCGAGTCCACTACACGCACCCGAAGACCTGGAGCGAGAACCTGATTCGGGTGTTTGAAGAGGAGTCGAAGGTCTGCCGCTACGTCGACATCCCCCTCCAGCACGTAACCGATCGGATGCTCCGGCGGATGCGAAGGGAAGTCGTCCGAGCCGACCAAGAGCGCCTGATCGACACACTCCGGCGGCGTCTTCCCGGCATCGCGATCCGGACGCATTTCATCGTTGGGTTTCCGGGGGAGACGGAGGAGGACTTCGAAGAGCTCCTCGCCGCGGTCGGCCGGGAGTCGTACGACCACGTCGGATGCTTTGCCTACTCGCGGGAGGAGGGGACGCCCGCGGGGCGAATGAGCGGCCAAGTGCCGGAGCGGATCAAGCTCGAGCGCCGGCGCCGGCTCATGGCCGCCCAGCGGGATCTCGCCGCCCGGGTATGGGGGCGCTGGGTCGGGCGTACGGTGGACGTTCGGATCGACGGCCCCGCCGCGTCGAAACCAGGCACCTTTGTCGGACGCGTCGAGCAGCAAGGATACGAGGTGGACGGCGTGACGCGCGTGCGCGCCCTGCGGGGAGCGCCCGCGCCGCGCGCGGGCGAACGGGCGCGCGTCCGCATTGTGCGGGCGCGGCACTACGATCTCGAGGCGGAGGTGGCGGGGTGAGAGGAAAGACGGGAGTGTGCGCGATCGTGGTCGTGCTCTACCTGGCCGCGTCGGCCGCGGGCGCGC
>JBGPMG010000093.1:0-9442 GCA_041486815.1 Candidatus Eiseniibacteriota bacterium
CAGGGCTCTTCGTGAGGCGGGTCGGATTCGTCCCGTCTACGTTGATCGTGTACACCTCGTAGTCTCCATCCCGGTTCGTCTGGAACGCGATCTTGGTTCCGTCGGACGACCAAGCGGGCGCTTGGTCGTCTGCCGGGCTGTATGTTAGGCGCGCCGCGTTCGACCCATCGGCGTTTATCGTATAGATCTCGTAGCTGCTGTCGGGGTAGCTGATATAGGCGATCTTCGTTCCGTCCGGCGCCCATGACGGTGACCATGCTTCGATCACATCGCCCGAGATTCGCGTCTGGTGGGTTCCATCGGCGTTCATGACATAGATGCCGGAGAATCCACTGGAGACGAGTTGACCATAGAACGCGATCTTGGTTCCGTCCGGCGACCACACCGGACCATAGTCATTGCGCGTAGAATTCGTGAGGCGAGTTGGGTTGGCCCCGAGAGCATCTATCCGATAGATTGCCATGTTCCCGCCTCGGTCAGTCTGAAACGCGATCTTGGTTCCATCCGGCGACCAAGTTGGCGCAAAATCCAGGGCCGTGTCGTCCGTAAGACGGAGAGAATTACTGCCGTCTGCGTTCATGGCGTAGAGTTCGTCGTTGCCATCCCGGTTTGTGACGAAGGCAATACGAGCCATTTGTCCTGGAGTTGGTGCTGTCGGAGGCCTGTCGGAATCGCCGCAGCTCTCTGCAAGTAGCAAGATGAGGATGAACCCGATAGCACTAATCGACGTGGATCCGGGGCCGAGTGAGTGACTCATCGGGAGGCCATGCGGCTTGTCAGCCGCGCTTGGCGGCCTCGAGCGCCTTTGCGTCGGGTGAGAGCGATGCGTCCCGTCCGACGGCTTCGAGTTCCCGCTGTGCCCCAGCTGGGACATCCTTCTTCTTGACGAAGTCGATGAAGCCCTGCCTTATCTCGTCCGCAGTCTCTAGGACCCATCGGAGGTCGGCCGACGCTGCCTTCATCGCAGTAACAGCGTCCCGAATGTCGTAGCCTTTTGCGAGCAGATGGTAAAATGCTAGATAGGAGACTGCGGTGTCTGACCATGTCGGCTTCCCGTAATTACCGATCATGGCGATGTACGGGTGTTGGGCATCTCCAATTCCCATTGCCATGCGGCATGCGCCGTAGCCCTCGCAAGCCGACATGCAAAGGAGAAGGCCGCCCTGAAGGCTCGCGTTAACTGGAACCAGATAATCACGGAGCTGAGTCCAAGTGACGGTCTCACCACTTGATAGTTGAACGCCTTCGCTCCCGCCATGAGCGCTCAGGTGCAAGATTGGATAGAGTCCGGGATATTGCTTCATCGCCTCGGGGAGGCCCATCACAAGGGCCGCCCCGAATGCCTCGCTGTTTATAGCTGTACGTACGACGCTAGGTATCGAGTCAAGGCCAATCGCCTGAGCAACGAGCCCACCCTCGGATCGGCCAGGGTACAAGTCGGGTGCCGAAGGCGACTCGACGATATAGACGAAGAAGCGGTACTTCTTCGGTTGCTCTTCCGGCACCTCAGTCGGCATTCCACCCCTCCCAATAGTCAGGGCGCTTGTCGCTAATCAAGCATTCTATCCTGAGCCATTCTGCTACGGTTCTGCTACGGTCTCAACTCTTCTAAACGCTCCGGAAGGCTCCCGATCGCTCCCCGAAAAACGATATCCCAAGAGGCGGTAACCCCCTGGGGGTGCCAGGTACTTGCTTGTGCCGATGTAGGTTCGGGGTCTCGACCAGACCGTCGCCACGGTGTTTGAGGAATAGCCCTGGCTCATGCGGGAAGACGCAATCTACCCCCCGGGTGTGCCTAGGCGAAACACTTCTGCCAGGGCTGCCCGACCCGTAATATCCTGACCTGGTGGGAGGTCGGGGACATGATGAAAGCTCCTAGTCTTCCAGCCCGTTATGCCGTCCGCGCTATCCTGGGCGTTGGCGGATCCGGACGCGTCTACCGCGTCCACGATTCGATCCGCGATCTCGATCTTGCCCTGAAGCTCGTCAGTCCCGCCGAGTCCATCTGGCTTCGGCGCGAGTTCGACACCCTCCGTCAAATCCGTCACGAGAACCTGATTCAGGTCCTCGACTGGGGGACTCTCCCATCGAAAGACGCCTACTACACGATGGAATTGGTCGACGGAGGCGACTGGGGCGCGCGCATGGGCGCGGCTCAACCTGCCGAGGATGTTAGGAGAATCCTAACGGGAGTTCTGCGCGCCCTTGCCCATCTTCATTCCCACAAGGAAATTCACGGAGACTTGAAGCCCGGCAATATCCTGCTGGGGCGCGGTGGGGTCGTGAAGGTTGTCGACGTAGGGATGGGCGGCACCGTCGGCGAGGGTGTCGGGTCATCCGGGACTCCAGGATACGTGGCGCCGGAGGTCTGGCAGGGTTCGGAAGCAGACGAGAAGAGCGATCTCTACTCGGTCGGCGTTCTCGCGTACGAGGCGCTTGTCGGTAAGCACCCTTTCGCCGGCCGGACGGTCCGGGATGTGGTTTCTGGCCAACTCGAAGGCTGGGTGCCGTCCCCGGCCGTGCATGGAATCCGCGTTCCGGCCGACGTCGAACGAGCTGTCATGCGGGCAATTGATAGGGACCCCGCACTCAGACACCGATATGCCGACGAGATGATGGATGATCTCGGCATCACGGATCGGACAGGCGAAATACTGGGCGGGAAGATTGTTGGAAGAGATCAAGAGCTTACCGAGCTAGAAACGATGCTGCGGACGGATGCCCCTGGCGCCCCAACACTCGTTTATGCGTCCGGTCCCCCCGGGGTAGGCAAGTCCGCGCTATTGGAGGAATTCTCTCAGCGCGTCTTGGGATACGGAGGAAGGGTTGCGATCGTACCGGACCCACCGCAGGTCGGCGTGGAGAGTGCTCTTTCATCGCTGATCGATGGGGGAACCCCGCGAGTGGAGGACGGCTTCCGATCAGGAAGCATTTCGTCGATAGCGCCGCAACTCTTGGACACGTCAGAGCGTGGACCGGTGCTACTCATCTTCGGGGCTCGCGCCGACGATGCTCCGCAGTCGGTCGATTTCGTCCGGAATCTCGCGCGATATTTGTGGGCTCTCCGCACGGAGCGGCAGAACCGATGCAGTGTCCTGCTCGCGGTCGAGACCAACACGCCGCCGTCAGATGTTGAGGAATTCGAGAGATGTACGGCGATCACCTCTTTGTCCTCAAGCCAGATAGAGAGCTTCATTGTCGGAACATTGGGCCAGTCGGCCCTCGAGCCCGAGGTTCAAGCAAGGATCGACTCGATCACTGGCGGAATACCAAGGGCACTCCGGGCTTTACTGGCCGATCTCGTGGATCGTCGCGTTCTCCAGCGCAGTGCGGGGAAGTGGCGATTCAGGGAGACGGAACATCTTCGGAGCATTACGGATTTCGGCGCGGCGAGCCGGTGGACGCTCGCCTGGGCGCATCTCACGAAGGATCAACAGACGTTGCTAGCTCTTCTCGGTCAATTCCCTAATGGTCTGCCGAAAGAGTGCGTCGAGGTTGTCCTCCCTGGCTCGATGGAAGTCTTGCCGGATCTTACTTCGAGAGGCTGGACGCGGTCGAATAAGGGAAGGTGCCAGATCGTATCGGGCGAGATTCACGCCGCGGTCGACGAACTGATTGATCAACCACAGATGAAGTTGGTGGTCGAGAGGCTGCTCTCACTATGCCATGACGCACTCTCGAGGGAAGAGCGAGCGGCAGTCCTCTTGGCGATCGGGTCCGCGCGCGAGGCGCTCAAAGATGGATTTTGGGCTGCAGAGCAAAGCATGGCCCGCGGCGATTTCCGGCAGGCGCGCGAGCGCGCGGGGCGCTGCCTCCATATTGCCGAAGAGGGAGGGGACGTTACTGCATCGCGGCGCGGCGCCCTGATCGTCGCCGAGGCACTGCACCAGTCGGCCGATGACGAAGGCGCCAGCAAGCTCCTCGAAAGGCCCGAGCTTTGGAGTTCTGATCGCGGCGCGATACCGGATTTCGCGAGGCGAGCTCATCTGTTGGGCACGATACGAAGGTCTCAGGGCCAGATGGCAGAGGCGAGAGCCTATCTATCGCGCGCGGTTGAACTGGCGGAGGAAGCTGGAGACCTCTCAACTTCACTCCGCGCGCACGCGGACCTAGCAGAGATCGACTGGCGGCATGGGGGCGAGGCTGCGAGATCGGCGGCGATGAACCGGCTTCGGGCGGTGCTCGCACGAGATTTTGGTCACCTTGCTATGAACGACGAGCGGGCCGCCCTTTCATACCAGTTGGGCTCAGCTTTGATCCTCTCAGGCGACCGTGCAGGTGCCCAACGCCTTTTGATGCAGGCTCTAGAACTTCGACCGGGCGATTTTTGGCGAATGAGATTGGCCAACGCGCTGGCTTCTGCTGCGTACTACTTGGGCGAGTTCGAGGAAGCTTTGGAGTGGATCAATGAGGCTTGGCGGTGCGCCGAGAGGGGCGGAGTCGATGCGTTCAAGGCGCGAACCCTCTCGAATCGCGCGGGAATACTCTACGGACTCGGCCGATTCAGAGAGGCGGTCGACCAACACGAGCTCTCAGCGCAATGGGGTCGTCGTACGGGGAATGTCTTCGAGTTCCAAGCGGCCTGCGCCGGCGCCTCAGTGAATCTGACGCTGCTTGGACGGTATGAGGAGGCGATCGACAAGGCACGCGAAGCCTATCGTGCCGCAGAAAAGATTGGGAATCTCCACGAGATTGCCAAAGCCCAGGAGCTTGAAGCCTTAGCTAAGTTCTACATTGGAGCCTATGAGGACGCCAACCGGCTCGTCCTGTCGGCGACGGAGCGTGTTCGGGACCAAGGATATGATGATGTCAAACCCAGACTAGACTGGCTTCAGGCTCGGGTATGCATTATGAGGGGAGATTTTGCGGATGCTGAGGAGCTGTTACTCCGGGCGCAGGAGGTGCTGCTCCGAACTCAGGACTGGGAGGATCTACCGGGGGTCCAAATCGAAATGCAGGATGTCTTTTTCCGAAGGAAGGACCCGCGATTCCGCCTGAAGGAAGTTACGCGACTGGCGCGTGATGCCGACAGGGCTCATGCCCTGATTGTCTATCTTCGCGGTGCCATCGTTGCCGCAGAGGTCATCATGGCAAACAGGATTGATGATCGGGAAGACCGCGATCTCCTCCTCAACGCACTTGGCAGGGCGGAGGAGTCGGGCGCCTCTGAATTCAGCTGGCAGTTGAGTTACATCCTCGGCGAGCTCGCAAGATTGGAAGCCGACACACGCGGGGCCTCGGCGCGATACACGCACGCCCTGAGGCGGCTTAGAGAGGTTGCGGATCGCCTCGGCCCTGAACATCGCCGCAGGTATCTTCAGACCGTCCATGCTCGCCGCCTCCTCGAACGTACATCCCAAATGGCCTAGGGCTTCACTTCGTTACCAGCAGGCTTCACTTCGTTGCCAGCGGGTTTCACTTCGTTGCCGGCAGGACTCGCGATCGTGCCGCCGCTCTGCGCGCTATCTGGTACCGGATTCAAGAGCATGTTCTCGCCGCAGCCCGTTGAGAGAAGAGCCGCGAACAAGAAGAAGCTCACCGCCGCCGTCCTGAGTCCCATTTTCATTCCGTTCGTGCGTTCCATCTGAACCTCCTTGTGTCCCTGCTTCCTGAACGAGCCCCTGTTACTGGCCAGTCAGTAGGGCAACCGATGGGCCACGGCTTGGCATGAAGGTGGAACGGGGTCCGAGTCGGGTCTCGCCCGTAATCTGCTATCAAAATGCTAGTTACAGTCGAGACGGAGCGGCCATTTTTTGGCCACTACGCGGCTGCCTCGCGGGGTGGGTGGGCTCGCGGGTTGGTTCCAGAAGCGATTCGGGGTTTGGGGCCTGAAAAGCGGCCTAACGCCCTACGAGAGAGTGCCTTAACTAGATTGGTTTATATGAACCAGCCCGGGAGAAAAAGCCCGCAGGGAGAGGAGGGGTCAAGACGGGGGGAAAAACGACTGCAACTGGCTGCTACGGTATCAATTCCGCTGGGATCACTTCCAACCTTGGGTTCCTGCGGGCGACGTCGCGGTAGGTCCTCACGAACTCGTCCGGCCCTGCCTCAATGGCCCGCCGGAGGGCCGCCCTACCCAGCGCCATCTCGATCCGGTGGGCCGCGAACATCCCGCTGATCGCCCCGTACTTGCTCCAAAGGGGTCCATTCCCGGCGAACTGAAGGACCTCGATCCGCTCCGCGCGGCCTAGGTCGGGTTGCCTGAGTCTTCTGCACGCGCTCGCGAGCTTCGAGAAAGCCCACGATTCGCGCGCGCTTGGTTTCCACGTGAACAAGGAGTCGGATCCGGGCCTCTCGCGCCAGTCGATGTAGTGCGCCAGCCCCTCATCCACCATCACCCTCCGGATGTAGGAGAGCTCGGAAATGGAAATTCTTCGATAGTCCGCCCATCCGGGCAGCGGGGCCCCGGCTTCACGGAGGCCGGCGTGAAACACCTCGTGGGCCAACACGTGTGCGAGCCCATCCATTCGCTCCCGCGTCGTGGCGCCGTAGGTCAGTATCTCGGTCAGGTTGATGAGGATTACCGGGACGGAATCGCCGTCCGCGCTCGCGCGGAGGGTCGCCGCGTCGAACATGGTTTCGCTCGCGACCAGGAACCAGACCCGGATCTTCCTCCACGAGTGTGCTGCGGGGAGATATCGGGAGACGTCTTCAGCAATGTGAGATCCGAGAGCAGCCCTCCCCGACGAGATCGCGGCCACGATCGCCGCGATCGAATCGCGATCCTTGTACGCCGGATATAGCCCAACCCCGCAGATCCCGGAATCGGGGATCTCGATCGCGCGGGCGACCTCCGCCTCGGTTGGGATGCAACGGAACTGATCCCTCAAGTACACGCGAAGGGTTTGATACGGAAGGGCGCGAGCGATGCGGAGTGCGTCGGACCGCGAGCGCCCGTTGCCGCTGCCCACGCGCCCCTCGCTTTTCCAGATCGCGAGCACCTGTGCCGCGGGGGTGACGTCGAGGTTCACGTCGGCGGCGGAGAGGAGCCGCTGCGGCCCGCCCGGTTCCCCGGCGGTGGCCGGAGTGGCGGCTAGGACCGAGAGGACGAGGAGCGAGGCGGCGAGCGCGAGGCGATTCAGGACTGGCCTCTCGTGGCTCGCGCTGGAATTGGTCATGCTCCTTGGAAGAGTCGCTCGATCAGATCGCGATGGCGATCGGCGACCTTCTTGCGCTTTAGCTTGAGGGAAGGGGTCAGGAAGCCGTTCTCAATCGTCAAGTCGTCGGGGATCAGCTCAAACCGCTTGAGCCTCTCGAACGAGGCGTGTGTGCTGTTGACCTTGTCCACTTCCGCCGCGATCTCCTCGTGCGTCGCGCCGGGGGCCGGCGCGATGAGCGCGGCGATGAATTTCTTCCCATCGCCCAGCACCAGCGCTTCCCGGATCTTCGGCGAGCTCTTGAGCGCGTTCTCGATCGGCTGGGGCGCGACCTTCTTGCCGCCGGAGGTGACGATGAGGTCCTTCTTGCGATCGGTGATGCGGAGATGCCCGTCGGGATCCATCGCGCCGATATCGCCCGTGTAGAACCACCCCTCGCGAATCGCCTCGGCGGTCTCCCCGGGTCGGTTCCAGTACGACTTCATCACGACGGGACCGCTGACGAGGATCTCTCCGTCGTCCGCGATCTTGACCTCGATCCTGTCGAACAGTGGGCCGACGGTGCCGATCCTGAATCGATTGAATCGATTCACGCAGATCGCCGAGGAAGTCTCCGTGAGCCCATAGCCCTCGAATATCGGCTGGCCCGCGCCGTAGAAGAACAGGGCGACGTCGTGATTGAGCGCGGCCCCGCCCGAGACGCGAAGGCGCAAACGTCCTCCGAGCTTCCGGGCGAGCACGGAGTAGACGAGCCAGCCGGCGATCGAGTGCGCCATCGCGAGGGGTTTGGGAATGGGTTGGCGGGCGTCGGATCGACGGGCCCATTCGATCGCGACCTTGCGGCCCCAGCGGGCGATGTTCGCGCGCGGGAACCCGGCGGCCTCGGAGACCTCGAACACGCGCGCGAGGAGCTTTTCATAGAAGCGAGGCACGGCGAGCACGATCGTCGGGCGCACCTCCAAGATGTTCGCCGGGACTTTGTCGAGCGATTCGGAGTACGCGATCGTCGCGCCGCCAAGAAGCATCGTGTAGAGACCGGAGCAGCGCTCGAAGACATGGCTCAACGGGAGAAGCGAGAGATAGACGTCCGTCGTCCGGATCGTCATCGCCTTCAATGCGAGGACTGCTTCGGTGGCCATGTTTCCGTGCGTGAGCATCACGCCCTTCGGGACGCCGGTCGTGCCCGAGGTATAGATGATCGTAGCGACGGCGTTCGGTCCCGCCGGCGACTGCTCCGGCTCTCCTCCTCCGCTCGCCTCCGCGGGGAGCGCCTCCTCGTCGAAGCACCAGATCCACTTGAGGGAAGGCAGCTGACCTCGGGCGGATTCCACCTTGGCGCGCTGATCCGGCGTCGAGACGAACGCCCCGACGCAGCCGGAATCGACGAGGAGCGGCGCGACTTGTCCCGCGGGAAGGGAGGGGTAGATCGGGACCGTTGCGGCTCCGATCCACAATATCGCCATGTCGGCGATGGCCCACTCCAGGCGACTCTCGGCCAAGATCGCGACGCGCTCGCCCGGTACGACTCCGCGGCTGCGCAGTGCTTTCGTTAGGGATGCGATCCGCGCGATCACCGAAGCCATTGAAACCGGCTCCCAACGGCCGCCCCGCTTTATCAAGAACGCGTCCTGCTTGCGATGTGTCCGAAGCGCGTGCAGGAGCAAATCGGGAATTGATCGAACGTCCATCCGTTGACCTCCTGCGGCCACTGTGACACACTCCGTTAACCGGTGACTACCTACTATCGCAGCCCGCCACTCTGCTGAGCGTGTAGATCATGCGGGACGTGGTGCTCATGGATGGGTTCCGTACTCCGTTCGCAAAGGCGGGGACCGCGCTCGCATCGACTTCGGCGCGCGAGCTGGGACGCGTTGCCGTAAGCGAACTCTTGGCGCGGCATGGCGTCGATCCCAACGACGTCGATGAAGTGATTATCGGCAACGTCGCGCAACCTTCCGATTCCACAAACATCGCCCGTGTTGTCGCACTACTCGCGGGCATTCCCGAGCGTGCCCCCGCCGTCACCGTGCAACGCAATTGCGCCTCGGGGATGGAAGCGATCGCGCGGGCGCACGAGCGAATCTTGGCGGGGAACGCCGAATTGATCGTGGCCGGCGGCGTCGAATCGATGAGCAGCATCCCGCTCTACTGGAGCGATGGGATGACCCGCACGTTCGAAAAGCTTGCACGCGCCAAGTCGCTTGGCGGCAGGCTCGCGGCCATTTCGAGCGCGCGGCCCAAGGACTTGAAGCCCCGCATCGCGCTATTGGAAGGTCTCACCGATCCGGTCTCGGGGCTCAACATGGGCGAGACCGCGGAGGTGTTGGCCAAGGAATTTGGCATCA
>JBGPMG010000094.1:0-9223 GCA_041486815.1 Candidatus Eiseniibacteriota bacterium
CCCTGTCGATGATAGCTTTCGCGCGCACAACCAGGTCATTTGCTTATGAGACTAAGTCTCAAATAGATCCGGGATACCGAGTTAGGAGTTGTCCTTGGTTCAGGAATTGGTGATCACGCTGCGCGAGGGTGGAGAGACCTCGCTGATCCTCGCGCTGCTCTTCTCTTCGTTGAAGGCGGCGCGGCACGCCGCCTATCGAGCGGCCGCGTGGACCGGCTTCGCGGTTGCACTGGGTCTCAGTGTCCTCGCGGGCGTGTTCCTCCATGATCTAGGGACGCTCGGCCCGCTCTTCGAGGGGAGCTTGGCGTGGATCGGAGCGGGATTCATCGCGTCGCTCGCGATCCAACTCCACATGAACGCCGTCGACTACCGGGCCCAGCTCAAGCAGCTGCGCGATTCGGCCTCGGTGGACCGCGTTTCGTGGACGGCCGCCCTCGGGATCGGATCGTTCGCCTTCGTCTCCGTCATTCGAGAGGGGCTGGAGACGGCGGTCTTCCTCGCGAACGGAGCGGGGCTTCGGAGCGACGGAAGCTGGCTCGGCGCCGGCGTCGGGCTGGCGCTCGCCGCCGCGTTCGGAGTCTCCGTCTATCTGGGATTCAGGAAGCTGAACATCCGCGCGTTCATGCGCACCACTGAAATTCTCCTCTTTGCGCTCGTCTTTTCGCTCGTGCTCTCCGGGCTGCACGAATTCGCCGAAGCCAGGCTTCTCTCCGTGCCGCGGCAGATCGAGCTCTTTCACCTGACCTGGATTCAACGGGGCCTGTTCCTCCAAGTGCTCCTCTGCGCCGGGCCGTTCCTCTACCTCGCCTTCGCAGGCGGCCCGCCGCTGCACTATGCGCGGGCCGCGGGAATCGCGCTCCTTCTCGCCCTCATCCCGATGTCGCTCGGCGCGGGGGCGCGCGGCTGGGAGCACGCCCGTCTTGCCTCAGCGGATCGGGACGCGGCGATCGGCGTCGAGAGGTCGGCCGAAACCCGGGCGCGCGAGATGGTGTCCGCGCTCGAAACCCTCCGGGAGGGCGCTCGCCGGGGCGATCGATCGGGGGCTCGTACCGCTTGGATCGAGGCGCGCGGCCGCTTCGCCCAGATCGAGCCGCTTCTCGCGCGGACCGACGCCGAATTCACCGAAGAGTTGAACGGCGAGCCGGGCGAATCGGCGGGATTCCACGGAGTGGAGGCCACGCTCTTCCGGGAAGACGCCCCATGGGCGAGCGACGCGAAGGAACGGGCCGCCCTTCTGGCCGACCTCGGTGACCTTCTCGCGCGGGGCCGCGTCGCGGCGGGAAGGATCGACGCGATGACGCTCGATCCGGCGGCCTTGCGCGACGCGTGGGTCAAGCACGCCTGGGTGCTTCGGGGAAGGGCGGACGGGCAGGAATGTGCCGCGTCTCAGACCTCGATCGTAGAATGGGGCGCGATCCTCGACGCGATGGACTCGGATCTCGAATCAAACGGACACTATACCGAGCCGATTCGCGGCGCGCTCTCCGCGGCCCTCGCGGAAGCGGCGAGCGGGCCGCGGTTCGGGGAGCTTCACGAGGAGACGCGGGTGGAACCGGAGCGGCTTCACACCCCGATCCCGGTGACCGGCCCCGACCGGGTCTGGGAGACAGTCGACCGCCAGCGGCTTCGCCGCGCGATCGATGAGACGATCGCGCGCATCGAGAGGGACGCCCCGGCCGTCGCGCGCCTCAGAGGACGTTAGGTTGCGCCGCCTCGCCGCCTGGTTCCCCCTCTACGTCTTCCTGGGGTTGATCGCGCTTCTCCTTTGCAGCCGATTCGGACTTGTCCGGCACGCGTTCCGCGCCGCCGTCGAGCGGAGTCGCGGAGGCGCCCTCCCGTCCGGCGCCCATCAAGCGCCGCTGGACTCAGGCGAAGTGGCGCTCGGCCGGCTTCTCTTCTTCGATCCGATCCTTTCCGCGAACAAGCAGCGGGCTTGCGCAAGCTGCCACATTCCGGCCCGCGGATTCTCCGATGGGCGCGCTCTAGCGCTCGCGATCGATCGGAGCGAGTTGCCGCGGAATGCTCCCGGGCTGACGAACGTCTCGGATCAGCGCGCGTTCTTCTGGGATGGGCGGGCGATCAGCCTGGAGGACCAGATCGACGGCCCGGTGCACGCGAAGCGCGAGATGGGCGGTCTGAGATCCAGGGAGATCGAGGCGCGGCTCGATTCCGTCGAGGAGTATCGCGAGCTGTTCCACGGCGTCTACGGCGACCGGTCGCCCCGGTATGCCGACGCGAAGCGGGCGATCGCCGCGTTTGAGCGGACGCTCCGGTCGGATAGCTCGACGGCCGATCGGTGGTGGCACGGAGAGATCGCGGATGAATCGATGCCGGCGGAGGCGCGCCGGGGCTTCGACCTGTTCGCCGGAAAGGCCCAATGCTCGCGCTGCCATTTTCTCCCGCTGACGACGAGCGTCGTTCCCGGCGCATTTACGTCGCAGGAGTTCACCGTCCTCGGGATCCCGGCGGATTCGCTGGAGCGCGCGCTGGATCCCGATCCGGGCCGGTACGCGGTGACGAAGAACGCGGCCGATCGCCACGCCTTCAAGGCTCCGTCCCTCCGGAACATCGCCCGCTCCGCGCCGTACATGCACAACGGCGTCTTTCAGACCCTCGACCAGGTCATCCGCTTCTACAACCAGGGCGGCGGCCGGGGCCTTGGCCTCGACGTCCCGAATCAGGCGCCCGAGGTTCGCCCGCTCCACCTGACTTCGGCCGAAGAGCGCGCGCTCGTCCGGTTCCTCGAGGCGCTCTCGGATGATCCGACGACCGTGAAGCCGCCCGAGCGCGTGCCGAGCGGCCTCCCGGTCGGCGGTCGGTACTAGCGCACCATTACGATTCGCCCCTCCACACTTCCCTCGACCGACTCCACACGATAGAAGTAGATCCCAGACGCGAGCGCGGCTCCTCCCTGCGCGCGGCCATCGAATCGCAAATCATGGAACCCCGGGGGGACCTCGGGCAGGTCGACCAGGAGTCGGACGAGTCGCCCCGCGGCGTCATAGAGCGCCGCTCGGAGACGGCCGCGACGCGACGTTGCGACCGTCAGCGTGGTCGCGGGATTCATCGGGTTCGGCGCCACCGAGACAGCCGGGAAGTGGGACGCCCCCTGCACGTCGACCAGGAAGTCGGCGCGGAACCGCGCGCCCGAGAGGAGGGATCCCTCCAGCGACACGGGGAGCGTTGCTTTCCCCGCGACCGTTCCGAAGAGGAGCCTCAGATCGTCGCGGCCGAAGCAGATGGGCAGCTCGAGCACGCCGTTCCGGTCGCGGTCGCGTATGACGGCGTTCTTGCCCGCGACGGCCCTGATTTCCGCGGTCGATCCGGTCCCCGTGGATCGCAGGATGACCGACGAGGCGTCGATCTCCCAGAGGTCGAAGGAATTCTCGACCGGCTCCACCTGGAAGCACGCGGTCGGCTTCCCGGAGAACAGGCGGATCGCGCGAATTTCCGGCGCCGTGAAGGCCCTGGCTGAAAGAATCGCCGTGATTGTCGCCACGGCCCCGTCCGTCGCGGACACGTAGCCGTCGCTCGCATGAAGCGTCACCGTGTAGACGCCTTCCCCCGCGTACGTGTGCGCCGGCTCCGGGCCGAGTCCCGAGGCTCCGTCCCCGAATTCCCAGGTCATGGCGAGCGCGTCTCCGTCGGGATCGGACGATCCTCGGCCGTCGAACATGACCGGACGACCTGGCGTGCCCGCGTAGGGCCCTCCGGCGTCCGCCGTCGGGGGTCGATTGGCCGGGCCGACCTCAAGCCGGGTCGTCGCGGAGGCCGATCGCGCGTTGGACGCGGTGAATCGCACGGAGAACGCGCCGACGTCGGCCGGCTGGGTGTTCCAGACGAACGTCCCAGCCGTGTGCTCCGCGTTCACCGCGAACGATGCATCGTTTCCGCCTGGAAGCGAGGAGGTGTCGGCGGTGAGCCCATCGATCGTATCGCCGTCGGGATCGGCCGCGGTCACGGCGAACTGGACGCGGGAGCCCGCGCGCGCGGCGAATGACTGCAAGGCCGATACCACCGGCGCCCGATCCACCGGCGTGAACGTCCCGCGGTTGAGGAGAACGACCAACCGATTGTCGATGAAGCCGGGCATGGCCAGATCGACCCGCCCGTCGTCGTTCAGATCGGTCGCCGCGATGCCCGAAATGTGGGCACCGAATCCGAAGTCGAGTTTCGGCGCGAACTGCCCATTTCCCAGTCCGAGAAATAGAGCGATACCGCTTCCCTCGTGGAGGACCGCGAGATCCGTCCGCCCGTCCCCATTGGCGTCCAGTGAGATCAACTCGCCCGCAAGGGGGTTGATCTCCATCCCCGCGGGCGGGTCGAATGTTCCGTCCCCCCTTCCCTTCGCGACCTTGAGCGAGTTTCCACCCTCGAAGGTGAATTGATTCTCTTCGCAGAACGCGAGATCGAGGGCGCCGTCACGATCCAGGTCCGCGAGAATCACGCTGGCTGGGAAGAGATTGAATCGGGGGGACGGCATCGGCACCCCCGGCACGAAGCCGCCGGATCCGTCACCAATCAGGATTTCGATCTCGTTAGGATTGGTCATTGCCACCGCGAGATCCAGCTTGCCGTCACCATTCAGATCGCCGACGGCGACGGCACCGGGGTGTCCCGGCAGGTTCACTGCAACCGGAGTCTGAAACGAACCGCCGGGCGATCCGAGCAGGACTGAGAGAGACCCGGACACGTTGTCGAAGACGATGAAGTCCGCGCGACCGTCACCGTTCACGTCTCCTCTCTCGATCAAGCCGAAGCTGACCGAGCCCGGATAAGCGGCACCGAGGGCGAACGATCCGTCCCCACCACCAAAGTAGGTCGTGACCAGGCTCGACCCGCCCGAATAGGTCACCGCGAGGTCCGCCTTCCCGTCCGAGTTCCAATCTCCGGTGATGATTCCGTTGGGCTGTGGCGAGGTCACAACGTCGGTCCCCGGGGCGAGGGTTCCATCACCGCGGCTCAGAAGAATCGAGATCGTCCCCGACCCGTTGTTCGAGCCCGCGAGGTCCTTGCGGCCGTCGCCGTTCCAGTCGCCGACAGCGACTCCGGCAGGGTGGCTCCCAAATTCGTAGAAGGACCCGACTCCGAATCCTCCGCGCCCGTCGCCGAGGAGCGCGACGACGTTGTTCCCGACTTCGTTGGCCACGAGAATGTCGGGATGTTCGTCCCCGTTCGCGTCGCCGACGACGACAAACCGAGCGGCCCAGCCGGACGGATAGTCGTGCCGCAGGGCGAACGACCCGGTGCCATCTCCGAGGCACACCGAGACCGAGCTCTCGGCCACGTTGGCGGTCACGAGATCGGGATGCCCGTCGTGGTTGAAGTCGCCGACCGCGAGCGACCACGGCGCGATTCCTGTTGGGAATTCGACCTCAGGGCGAAACGTGCCGTCGCCGTTCCCAAGAAGAACGGAGATCGTGGATCCCCAAAAGTTGGCGGCCGCGATGTCGGCCAGACCGTCGCCGTTCCAGTCTCCGATCTTGACAGACCGCGGATTGTTTCCCGCGGGCCAGGAGGACTGCTCTTGGAATGTCCCATCGCCGTTTCCGAGAAGCACGGAAAGGTTGTTGGACTTCTCATTCGCGGTCACGAGGTCCGGGTGTCCGTCCCCGTTCAAATCGCCCGCGTCGGAATAGCAGGGGTCACGTCCGATCGGGTAAGCGGCCCGGCGACCAAACGTGCCGTCGCCCGCCCCGATCAAGATCGAGATGGTGTTGTCGCCCTCGTCGGTTACGGCGAGATCGGGACGCCCGTCCGCGTTCCAATCGCCGACCTTCACGTGAGCCGGCCGGACGCCGGTCTGGTAGTCCCTCCGATGCCCAAAGAGGCACCCGCCGATGCCGTCGATCACCGACACGACGTCGAGCGTGCTATCCACCACGGCGAGGTCGGGGTGGCCGTCGCCGTTCAGATCCGCGATCGCGACCGAATAGGGCGCCGCCCCAAACGGAAAGTCGTCCCTGCGTTCAAACGTGCCGTCACCTCTTCCGCGAAGGATCGAGAGGCTATGAATCAAGTTGGCCGTGACGAAATCGAGGATTCCGTCGCCGTCGAGGTCCCCCGCCGCCAGGGCCTGGGGAGTCATTCCGACCTCGGATGTGGACGCGGTAGCGTCGAAGAGACGGGCGCCGGGCGTCGGGAGCGCCCGGGCATCACCGACCGTGACGACAAAGGAACGATTGTCGGTCGCGATCCCATCGGTCGCGGCCACGATCGCGGTGAAGGCACCGACCTCGGACGGTCCGGGAGCGACCGTAATCCTGCCGGTCGCCGCGGCCGCGGACGAGGAGAGCGTCGCGACCGTGAGGAAATCCGGGCCCGACACCCTGACGAAGGACATCGGCTCCCCTTCCGGAGACGCCGCGTGCACGATCTGCTCCGCGACCAATCCCGGCGTCACCATCATGCCGGCCGGCTGGCAGAACATCTGGTTATGCACCGGATAGGGATCCGTCACCGTGATCTGGAACGATTTCTCGTCGGTCGCCGACCCGTCGCTCGCCGTGATGGTCGCGGTCGCGAGCCCCGCGTCGGCGAACCCTGGGGCGACGTGGAGCCGGCCGGTCGCGGGGCTGCCTCCGAAACTCAAGGCGCTCACGTACTCGGGGCCCGCGGTGCGGCCGAACGTGACCGGATCGCCATCGGGATCGGTCGCATACAACGGTCGATCAACGACCTCGCCCTCGCGCATGGTGAGGTCGCCGAGGGCCACCATGGTGGGCGCGCCGTTCACATCGGTCACGGTGACCGTCACCGTTTTCCGGTCGCCTGCCAGGCCGTCGTTCGCCTCGATCTGGATCGCGACCGTCCCCGCGTCGCGAAATCCAGGAGCGACTCTGAGCCTCCCACGCGCACTGCCCGTGCCCTGATCGATCGTCGTGACGGAGGCGTAGGCCGGCCCTGCCGCGAGGCTGAACGTGACTGGGTTCGCGTCGGCGTCGGTCGCGGCGAGATCCTGATCCTGGACGGTTCCCTCGGGGACCGTCATGTCCGCCAGCTGGGCCAGGACCGGTGGACGGTTCGCCACGCCTCCATACCGCAAGCCGTCGGTGTCGAACCAATCGGAGCCCAGCTTCAGCGTGTTGTCGAAATCGTTCCCGGAGCAGCGGGAGGCGAACGACGTGATGTAGGTCCCGGAAAGGGGCGTCGATGGTTCGATCGAGATGGACGGCGTGCCCGTAGCTACCGTGACCGTCACGCTGGCAAGGCGGTAGGCGCCCGGCGCAAGGGCCGCGCCTCCGCCGTATCCGTTGTGATAGTCGGCCGGGCTCGAGGCCTCTCCCAGGTTCATCGACATTCCTGGCTGCCGATTGACGAACCCGGTCCATGAGAGCGTGCCGTTCGACGCGTGGAGGACGAACTCGTAGTTGCTGATCGTGAGCTCGCCGTCCTGGGTCACGCACGACGCCGGGGATCCGTCGCGGTTTCGGTCCGTGCGGAGCCAGACATCGACGGTCGTCGGGCCGGTCGGGCTCAGGGCGTCTGCGGGCGTGGAGACACCGTCTCCATCGACGTCGAGAAACATGTACTGGGCGATGGATGGGGCGGGGATGGCAAGAACGACGAAGAGAACGGAGAAAGACGCGAGAACGGGGAGTCGCATCGGTTCACCTCTCGAGCGCTCCGGCACGGAGGGGGCGAAACGCGCGGGGGGAACGAGTGACGAACGGTGCAAGACGTTCTGAAAGTTACGGTGGCGGGGACCACGGGGGGACGAAACCGAGTAATTATATCACGCCGCGATCCAAACCGCACTTGCAAACCTCCGGATCGCGTGGTACCGCTACCGCGGAATGAGATTCGGCAAGATCGTCATCGGAATCATTCTGGCCGGGACCGGCGGGCTCCTGCTCGCCCAGACGCTCGGCTACCTCCCGGCGGGCGTATGGCCGTGGCTGACCAAGTTTTGGCCCTATCTCCTCCTCGCGTTCGGATTCGCCCTCCTCGCCAACGCGCTCAAGAACGTGGTGATCGGCGTGATCGCGGTGGCTCTCGTCATCGCCTGTATCGCGTTCGGCGCCTTCTGGATCTCCCTTTACTCGAACACGACCAAGACCGAGCACCTGACGACGATCGATCTCGAGAAGCCCCCCGTGCAGGCCGTTACCGCCCATGTTCGAACGGTGGCGGGTTCGCTCACCCTGAACGCCGATCCCACCGCGAGGCACGCGATCGTGCTCAACGCGCACGGAGTGGCGGGCGAGGAATTCGCGGCTCATCGTTGGAGCGCTTCGCAGGGCTCGGGCCTCCTCGTCTGGCCCGCGCGGTTCAGCCTCACGGAGCCGGGGCTCGTCGGCGGCACGTTCCGGGTCCGCGCGCCTCCTCGAACCATGATTCGTCTCGGGTTGGTCTCGTATTTCGCATCGACGACCGCCGATCTTAGGGACCTGCGCCCGGAGCAATGCGACGTCCGCGCCGTCGGCTCCTCGGTGCGAATGCTCATCGGGCCCGCCCACCCACCAAAGGTCCGCATTCACGGCTTTCTCTCGAACGTCGAGATCCGGCTCCCGGCAAACTGCCCGGCCCAGATCGAATGCTCTTCGCCCTTGGTCCTGCGCTCATTTCCCGACGATTTCGTGGAACACGCGACTACCTCGACGCGCGGGAAGGTGACTTCTTGGAACGCCGAGGGACCGGGGCGGCCCGTCTCCATCGCGATCGACGGACCGTTCATGCGTGTGCGCGTGATCCGCGAGCCGGTCAAGGCCCTGTAGGGTTCCGCCGCGCCACTCTCAACTCAAGATTCGCAAGGAGCGATCCGATGGCTGATCTAGGCAAGAGCAGCATCGCGTTCCCACTCACGATCATCGCGGTCGGGGTCGTTCTCCTCCTAAAGGAGTTCGGGTACCTCCACGGGAACGTGCTCCGATACTGGCCGGCCCTCCTCATCGTTTGGGGCATCGGGATGATCTGGGCCGCGCGCCGGGGGTAGGCGCGAGGGGGCGTCCGGAACTGGTTGCCGGACTTTGGGGTTGACAAGGTAGAGCCACTCTTTGAGTGTCTTAAGCAGACAGGGTTTCCGGTTTCGACCCAAAACTATGCGACGACTCACTTCCCAGACGCTCCGCCTCAGGCCGTGGCTGCATGCGGCCATCGCCCTCTATTTGTTGGGCGCCATATTCCTCGTCACGGTGCACCAGCACCACGGCGCGCTCCACAATAACGATTGCGCCCTCTGTACTATGTCGCACACGCCCGCCGTGCTGGCGCCGGCCGCGAA
>JBGPMG010000095.1:0-9126 GCA_041486815.1 Candidatus Eiseniibacteriota bacterium
GTCCGCGGTAAGCCCTGGAGCCTGAGTGGGAATGTTCGATTGCTGGAACACGCCGGAGGATTCCGGCCGCTGGAGTTTGGCCAATCCAAAATCGAGCAGCTTCGCACCGGTCTTCGCGAGCATGATGTTGCCCGGCTTGAGATCACGATGGACGATGCCGCGCTCGTGGGCGGCCTCGATCGCGCCCGCGATCTGGATGCCCAGTGCTAGCGCCTCGCTCTGCGGTAGCGCCCCGCGCGCCAGACGCGCTGCAAGCGTCTCGCCTTCGACAAGCTCGAGGACGAGGTGGGGCGCTCCGGTGGCCTCCTCGAGCCCGTAGATCGCCGCGATGTTCGGATGGTTTAGGGAAGCGAGGGTTTGAGCCTCACGCCGGAAGCGCGACAACCGCGCCGGGTCGGCGGCGAACGCGTGGGGAAGCGCCTTGATCGCGACATCCCGCCCGAGTCGCGTGTCGCGCGCGCGGTAGACCTCGCCCATACCCCCGGCACCGAGGGGTCCGACGATCGCGTACGGTCCGAGCCGGGTGCCTGGAGTTAGGGCCATGGTGCGCAACTCTAGCCGGGACGAGCCACCCGCGTCACCAGGAACGAAGACTGAGGCTGGATCCATGTCGAGTCGCTGGCTACGAAGCCCCAGGAGGGTCATCCCCTTGGGGCTTCTCGCGGCGGCCCCGTGAGGCCCTACGGCGCGAGCTTCACGATCGTCAGATCCTTGTCGTTTTGCGCGACCATGTACGTGCCCGCAGTGTTTACCGCGACGCTCGGGATCTTCGCCCCTTTCATCTTCCACAGCGTCGCGCCGTCGGCCCGGTTGATGACCTCCTCGGTGCCGTCCTTCGAAACCCAAACGATGCAATCGTGTCCCGTCAGGAACTTGACCTCGGAGAGGTTTGGCTCACCCTTTCGCTCCCAGAGGAGCTTCCCAGTGTAATCGCGGCACTGGAGTGCCTTCTCCTTCTCGACGTAGTTGACGAAGAAGCGATCGGCGGCTTCGGCCGGCGGGGTCGCCGCCGACCCGTCGGCGACGTTCAGCACGGCGAGCGTCCCTTTCTCGTTCTCGAGGCGGATTCGATCGGTTCCGAGCAGACTCCAGTCGACGATCTTCTTCCCGTCGACCTCCTTCTTCGTCCACGCGATCTTGCCCGTCTTGCCGTTGGCCGCCGAGAACTGGAACGGGGGCAGCGGATTGGTGCCCTGCCACTTGTCCCCGTCGATGAAGACGATGTAATCGCCGGCGTCCTTCGGCTTCGGCTTCGACCCGATCTTCACCTCCCAGAGTTTCGCGCCGGTGTTCCAATCGTAGCCGGTGACCTTATCGCCGCTCTCCGTGAGGAACGCGTGCTTCGATGTCCACCAGCTCATGCCCCCGCGCTTGATGGTCCAGGTCGCCTTGCCCGTCGCCGTGGAGACGCGGAATGCGTTATCCGCGTTCGAAATGAGGATATCGTGCATGTCCTCGGGAGCGCCCTGATCCATCTCCTCGAGATCGTCGAGCGTATAGACGTAGGCGCCGTTGCTCTTCGCATCGAACGTCCATGTCTCAGCGCCGTCCCCGCCGCTGAACGCGGTCACCTTGTCGCCGTCGCGGAAAAAAGCTCTTCCGTCGTACGCCCCGCGCAGAATGCCGGGCTTGTCTTTCGACTTGTATAGAGGCGAGCCGTCGGAGAGTTTCACACCCTCAAAACGCTCCCCGATGAGCACGACCCTATCGGGCTCGGGCGCGTCGAAGTCGAAGCCGCTCCCCTTCGGCGACGCGAGCATCGACTCCATTTGGATCCGCTTCTCGGCGGAAACGTGCTTCCCCTGCAGCTTCGCCACGCGCGCCCAATAGCCGAGTGCCAGCTTGTACTCGAGGCTCTTCGTTTCGTAGCGCCACAGGATTTTTCCGGTGTTCGCGTCGACCATCGTGAGGCAGGGCTCTTTCAAAGCATCGTAAGCGGAGCTCTGCTTGCATTTCGACGAACCGACGAGGAGTAGCCTGTCGCCCGAAAGTAGGCGCGAGCTGGACGGCTGCACAAATCCGATTTGATCGCAGGGAACTGTCCACTTGATCGTCCCCGCATTCAGATCGAGCCGGCTGAGCGGTCCCGATCCGAAGTACCACTGGTCGTGCTCCGGATCGGAGAAGACTCCCGGAAAGACGCCGGCGTCGGCGTCACCGATCGGCTGATCGAGATGCCAGAGAAACTTTGCCTCGGACAGGGAGAAGGCATTGAGGCTCCCGACCCTTTGGCCTCCCTTGACGTCGGCGTGGATTCCGATCACCTTGTCGCCGTTGAACAACCAGAGCGCCAGGCCTTCACTCGGGATCGGAACCGTCGTCGCATGGAGCGGCTCGGCTACGCCGGGCGTCGCCGCCGCAACGGACACGATGAGGATAAGCAGTGAGGGATGAAATGGGAGAGAACGCGACTTGAGCCTCGACACCGACAGTCCCCCTGTGAAATGCCTCCCTTCCGGCGACTCCAGCCCGGGTACCGGTTCCCGAGCCTCGTCCGGAAAGTCTCCAAGACCGGGCATCCTACCCCGTACGCGTTTCCGGTGCCAGAGGGAGTCGCCGAGGCGGCGCGCGGTCCGCACTTAGGAGGCGCGGTCGGTCAGCGCATGCCTACAGCGCCTCGATGTAGGCCGTCTCTCCGTGAAGCGCTTCGTCGAGGCCGACTTCCTCGGCGCCTGCCGCCACCTTGACCCGCGTGACCCGGTCGATCATCCAGAGCATCCCGAGTGTGAAGACGAACGCCCACACCGACGACAGCAGAACGGCGACGCACTGCTTGACGAAGAACGCCAGATTCCCCGCGAGGAGCCCATCGGTGCCCGCGGGGTTGTACGCCTTGGTGGCGAAGATGCCGAGCATGACGATGCCAATGAAGCCGCCCACGCCATGCACCCCCCACACGTCGAGGGCGTCGTCCCAGTGGAGCTTGTTCTTCAGCGCTACCGCGTAGAAGCAGACCACGCCCGACACGATGCCTATGATCGCCGCGCTGCCGGGAGAGACAAAGCCGGCGGCGGGCGTGATGGTGGCCAGCCCGGCGACCGAACCGGTGAGGAGCCCCAGGAATTTCGGCTTGGCTCCCGACATCCATTCGACCACGAACCACGCCATCCCCGCGAACGAAGCGGCGAGGTCGGTATTGAGGAACGCGGTTGCGCTCACGGCGTCTACGCGGAATTCGCTGCCGGCGTTGAATCCGTACCAACCGAACCAGAGAAGCCCGGTGCCGAGTGCCACGAGCGGAATGCTGTGCGGGCCCTTGTCCCGGACGCGCCGGCGCCCGACGTAGAGCACCGAGGCGAGTGCCGCGATGCCGGCGATGTTGTGCACCACGATGCCGCCGGCGAAGTCAAGAACGCCCCACTTCGCGAGCAGGCCGCCGCCCCAGACCATGTGAACGAACGGGAAGTATACGAAGAGTAGCCAGAGCGTGAGAAAGATGAAGTACGCCTTGAACCTCACGCGGTTGGCGAATGCGCCCGTGATGAGCGCGGGGGTGATGATGGCGAACATCATCTGGTAGGCGACGTGCACGATCAGGGGGATGCTGTCGTTGGGCGAGGGCGCCATCAGATTGACGCCGCGCAGGAAGGCCATGTCCAAGTTTCCGATCACGCCGCCCACGTCGCCCGAGAAACAAAGCGAGTAGCCACAGACGAACCAGATCACCGTGGTCCAGCAGAGGGAAAGGAAGCTCTGAATCATGATCGCAAGCACGTTCTTGCGGCCGACCAGCCCGCCGTAGAAGAAGGCGAGGCCAGGGGTCATGAGCATCACGAGGCTGCTGCACAGGAGCATGAAGCCGGTATTGCCAGTGTCGAGTCGCAGCACGAATCGTCCTCCTCTAGCGGGGCAGATTACTCCACTCGATGATGCCGTTACATGGGCGGAACCGGGTTGCCCGACTTCATTTCTTGCCACCCGCCAACAGGTCCAGATCAACGTCGAGCTGCACGGTCCAGAGTGACTTCGAGCCGGCGGGCTGCAGCTCATCCTCGAAGAAGAAGACGGGACCGACTAGAAGATCAACGGCCGGGGCGAAGTAGAGATAGGCGCCGCCGCCGGTCGCACCGAGGACGTTCTTTCCGGTTTGGATGTCCCATGCGAAAACGATCTTGTCGATGCGCGGCGCATGGATGGAAGGCGACATCCAGCCGGCCAGGAGGCCGCTCCGGGCCTCCCTACCGTCGGCGGAGTGAAATAAATCCTTGTTCAGAGCGTAGTACCCGCCGATCGAGGCCACTCCGGCGTGCGAAAGCGATTTGCCAATCATGGCGTAAAGCACGTTCTGGTCATTGAAGCCCTTCTTGAGGCCCGCTCCAAAGATCCCGACCGACCATCCCGGCTGGCCTTTGAAGTACGTATCCTCGGGAGCGCCAACCTTGGCATTGAGGACAAGGGGCACGTCGATCGCTTCGGATCCGTCAACGCTCGGGTAGAACAGGTCGAAGCCGACCTCCGACTGGAGACCCTTCCATGGGAGCACCCCCATCGTGAGCCCCACGTCGATGGGATACGCCGCCTTCGACGCGAAATAGGTGTCGTACGTCACATGAAGCACCCCGAACGGCTGGACGAACGGCGTGGAAGGGGCCCAGAACGTCGTGGAGGGTGTCGCACGCCCGGTCCCCGGCAGCGCAACGGCCAGGATGATGCCCGCGACCATGGTGGACAGGGAGATGCGCATTCCTTGGGATGCGATCATGGGGCGAGGCAGGGGCTTCTCCAGCGGAAATTGGATCGATCCTTTACCCGTGGCGAATTTCGAAAGATCTTTCGCGAACCCGGGCGCATCTCGCGCAGTTTCCTTTGCGCCCCTCTGGGGGCGGCGTTGATGTACTCGGTGATGCTCTTAGGTCTTTGAGTCACGAGTCCCCCAGCCCGATCTTTTCCAAGAACCGCGGCCAGCGCGGATCGGAGTGCAGACCATTCAACTGCCAAGTCATCTTTGAGAACACGACTCCAGAGTCGCGAAGCTCGTAGGAACGCTCGAGCCAGCGGAACGCCTCGTCCGTTTCTCCGCGACTCGCGTGGGCCATGGCGAACTGGTAGCCCCATTGCTCACTCTCCGTAAGAAGTCGAGCGAGTGCCCCGTCCGACTCTTGGCGCCTCTCGAGCGTGTAATACGCGATCGCAAGCGCGTATTCCCGGTACCCCGCGGACGTTTCCTTCTGGATTTCCGCGATCGCCTCGTCTCCCATCCCCCGTCGCAGATAAAGCAGACCGAGGGACGAATGCACGGCCGTCATTCCCGGACTCAGCTCCAGCGCCCTCAGGGAGGCTTCGCACGCCGCTTCAAAATTCGACGACAAGGCCTCGAAGCGGCTACGATTAGCGTGAACGATCGGGTCAAGCGGGTCGTTTTCCTGCGCCCGACGCGCGAGCTGCAGGGCTTCTTCGACCCGGCCGAACACACCCTCGAAGGTGGACATGGACACCATCGGCCCGGTCGCGCCGGGCGCAAGCGTCCTTGCCTTGCGGATCTCCTCCATTGCCTCCTTCAAGCGGAACTCCATCGAACCGAGAATGATCCCCATCACCTCGTGCGCGTGAGCAAGCCGATCGTCGAGGGCGAGTGCCCGCTCCGCCGCTTCCCTCGCCCTCCGGTGGCTCTCATTCTGGTCCGCGTAACCGTAGTTCGCCTGGAGCATGTGCGCGAAGGCCAACCCCGCCCACGCCTGGGCATCGTCGGGGCACTTGCCGATGGCCTCCCGATAGAGCGACACGGCCCTCGCCATCGCATGTCCAGTGTTCTTCCGGACGAAATGATTCCCTTGCAGGACCAACTGGTAGCTCTCGGCGTTCCCCTTCGAAGCCGCTGCTGGCTTGCCCAGCAGGGTTACGTGCAGAGCCGTCGAGACGGACCGCGCGATGTCGTCCTGCACGGCAAAGATGTCGTCGAGCACGCGATCGTACGTCTCGGACCATAGGTGGAAGCCGTCCGCGACCTTGATGAGCTGGGCGGTGATTCGAACCCGATTGCCCGCCTTCCGCACGCTTCCCTCGAGGAGCGTGCTGACCCCCAGTTTCTGCCCGATGTCGCGCAGGTCCTCCTGTTTGCCCTTGAACGCGAACGAGGACGTTCGTCCCGTGACCTTGAGGTCTGGAATCTTCGACAGGACGTTGAGCAGCTCTTCGGAGAGACCGTCTGAGAAATATTCGTTCTCCTCGTCCCGGCTCATGTTCACGAAGGGCAAGACCGCGATCGAGGGGGTCTCCTTCGCGGCCGCGGGCTCCGGCCCGACGCTCTCTAGCGTCCGCTTCAGTCCCCACAGCTCGTTGTGGACGTCGAGTGCGGTCTGGAACCGGCTGCGCGGATCCTTCTCCAGGCACCGGCCTACGATGCGCCCGAGATCGCCGGGCAAGTCCGCGCGAATGCTGGCGAGCGGTTGCGGCGTGTCGCGTAGGATTGCCGAGCTCACGTCGGCGAAGGTCTTGCCGGGAAACGGCCGCCGCCCGCTCGCGAGCTCGTACATGATGATCCCGATCGCGAACAAGTCGGTGCGCGCATCGGCCGTCTCCCCCCGCACCTGCTCCGGCGCCATGTACGGCACCGTCCCCACCACCTGCCCGGCCGCGGAGATCGGCGACTCCATCGTCAGCGCCTGCGTCCCGCCCAGCTCCGTGCCCGGCCGCGCCGGCTTCGCCAGCCCGAAGTCCAACACCTTCACCCGACCCTCGCGCGTCACCATCACGTTCGCCGGCTTGAGGTCTCGGTGCACCACGCCCTTCTCGTGCGCCGCCACCAGCGCATCGACGAGCGGGATCGAGAGCTCGAGGACACGCGACGGCGGCAGCCCGCCGGGCACTACGTAGCGGTCGAGACTCTCGCCCTCAACCAACTCCATCGTGATGAAATGGATGCCGGCCTCTTCCTCGATGGAATGGAGCACCACGATGTTCGGATGGTTGAGCCCGGCCACGGTGCGCGCCTCACGCTCGAACCGGGTCAGGCGGTCGGGATCACGCGCCACCGCATCGGGAAGCACCTTCACCGCCACGTCGCGTCCGAGACGCGTGTCGCGGGCGCGATAGACCTCGCCCATGCCGCCCGCGCCGAGGGGCGCGAGAACTTCGTAGGGGCCGAGGCGGGTGCCGTGGGCGATGGTCATGGGGGGTAATCTAGCCGGGAGTGGACGCCTGAGTCAGCAAGAACCGGCTGCGGCCGCTGTGTCCGTGACGATCAAGGCGCGATCACCCTGAACGCGACCGGCTGGAAGGGATCGATCGCCGCGGCGTAGACGTGCGAGAACCGCGGATTTCTCGGCCCCGGTGACCAGCCAAAGGACGCGTCTGGCGCGGTTCAAGGCGGGCAACGTGAGGGTCATGCGCCTGTACCCCTCGTAGAGAATAGAGACGGCAACGTCGGCGTCGTTGATTTCGAGTGCGGGGTCGCCCGGAACAAGCGAGGCCGTGTGGCCATCGGCTCCGAGTCCAAGATGGACGAGGTCGAGCGTCGCCGGCCTCCCTGCCACCTCCTGGAGCGTGGCCGCATAGCGACTCGCCGCGGTTTCCAGATCCGTCTCATCGACGGGCATCGCGTGGAGCTGCCGGGGAGGAAGCGCGACGCGGATGACCAGGTTCTCGAGCAGCTGGGTCAGATTGCGATCGGGGCTCCCAGCCGGCGCAACCCGCTCGTCAACTTGGAACAGATGGACAAGAGGCCAGGGAATGTCCTCCTTCGCGAGAAATTGAAGCATCCGCCGGGGCGTTGCGCCACCGCTCGTCGCGAGCAGAAATCGGCCTCGAGCGGCGATGGAAGCCCGAGCTTCCTCGGCGATCACATCCGCCACCCGGCGGGCGACGGCTTCGGCGTCCCCAAGCACCTCGACGGTCACTGAAACCAGCCGCCGGGAACAAGTGGCTGCGCTTCCTCCGGGCCCCAGGACCCACCTGCGTACTCGTGTGGGGGCGGATCTCCTCCGAGCACCGGATCGACGATGCGCCAGGCCTCCTCCACGTAGTCCTGCCGCGCGAAACGAAACGTCTCTCCTTTCATGGCATCGCCGAGCAGCTCTTCGTAGGGATCGCTCTCGGCACCGTCGTGCTCGTGCGTCGCCACAAGCTCCAAGTCGTGTCCGGCAACCTTATGACCTGGTTCCCGCACCGTCGCACCGAGAGCGATGGTGAATTCAGGACTCAATCGGAAGCGGACATGATTCGCCTTAAGCTCGATGTCACTGACGATCGGAGGTGGACGGCGCAGCTTCACCACGACCTCGGTCAAGGTGACGGGCATGTACTTGCCCGCACGGATGAAGAAGGGTACCCCCTGCCAGCGCCACGAATTCACTTCGAGCCGCACGGCCGCAAAGGTCTCCGTGCGCGAGTTGGGCGCCACTCCGGCCTCCGCGCGGTAGTTGCGGTATTGGCCGCGCACCACGTACCGGGGCTCGAGCTGGGGAATGGATTTCAGAACCTTGACCTTCTCGTCGCGAAGCGTTTCCGCGTCCTGGCTGCCCGGCGGGGGCTCCATGGCCACGTTCGAGAGCACCTGTAAGAGGTGATTCTGGATCACGTCGCGAATCGCCCCGGCCTTGTCGTAGAACGCTCCGCGACCGCCGATGCCGAAGTTCTCGGCCATCGTGATCTGGACGTTCTCGACGTAGTTACGATTCCAGATCGGCTCCAGGAACGTATTCGCGAAGCGGAAGAAGATCAGATTCTGGACCGCGTCCTTGGCGAGGTAGTGATCAATGCGGAAAATGGCTTGTTCGTCGAAAAACGCGTGCAGGATGGCGTTGAGCCGTCGTGCCGAGGCGAGATCGTTGCCGAAGGGTTTCTCGAGCACGAGCCGAGCCCCGGTATGGCAACCCGTGCGCCCGAGTTGCTTCACCACCTCCTCGAAGAGTCCTTGAGGAATGGCCATGTAGTGGAGGGGGCGCTTCGCAGCCCCGAGCGCCGCGCGAAGCGCCTCGAACGTCGAAGGGACCGTGTAGTCACCCTCCACGTAGCGAAGCAACTTGATCAGTCGAGGAAATGCCTCCGGGTCGACTCCGCCGCCGTGTTCCTCAATGCTTTCCCGCGCCCGTTCCCGGAGCCGTTCGAGGGTCCAGCCCTCACGCGCCACGCCGATCACCGGAACATCGAGGACGCCCGTACGGACCATCCGTTGCAGCGCGGGGAAAA
>JBGPMG010000096.1:0-9065 GCA_041486815.1 Candidatus Eiseniibacteriota bacterium
CGAGCGACGTCGTCCGAGGCGCTCCTCGGTGTCCAGCGTCGCGGTGGCTCCGGTGTCCTGGTCTCGAGCGACGGCTACCTCGTCACGAATGCCCACGTGGTGGAAGGGGCGCGCCGGCTCGAAGTTCAGCTGTCCCGGCCCGCCTCTCCCGACGCGCCGGGGCGCTCGATCGTGAAATCGGTCGGCCAGCGTGTCGAGGGAACCATCGTGGGGATCGATCTCGAGACGGACCTCGCGGTTGTCAAGATCGGGGAGTCCGGCCTTCCCTTCGTGGAGCTGGGCGACTCGGACGGGCTCGGCAATGGCGACATTGTGCTCGCGTTCGGAAGCCCGTTCGGGCTCGAGAACTCGGTTTCGATGGGCGTCGTGAGCGCGCTCGGCCGCCAGCTTCGTCCGAACGACCCGATGATCTACATTCAGACCGACACGCCGATCAACCCCGGGAATAGCGGCGGCCCGCTCGTCGATACCGAGGGGAAAGTGATCGGCATCAACACGCTCATCTACACGCAGTCGGGCGGGAGCGAGGGGATCGGCTTCGCGGCGCCGAGCAACATCGTCCGCGCGGTCTTCAACCAGATCAGGGCGAACGGGCACGTGCGGCGGGGGGCGATCGGGGTCTACGCCCAGACGATCACGCCCACTCTCGCCGCTGGGCTCGGACTGCCGCAAACATGGGGCGTCGTCCTGGAGGACGTCCACCCCAAATCGCCCGCGGCGGCCGCCGGGCTCCGCGCCGGGGACGTCGTGGTGACCCTGGACGGCAAGACGATGGAGAACGGCCGGCAGTTCGACGTGAATCTCTACCGAAGGGCGGTCGGCGATTCCGCCACCGTGACGGTGCTGCGCGGGGCCGACCGATTCACCGTTCGGGTTCCCGTGATCGCGCGGGAAGATGACCCGGCGCGCGTTACCGATCTGGTGAAATCCGATCGCAGCTTGGTGCCGCGGCTCGGAATTCTCGCGGTCGACGTCGACGTCAAGATCTCCTCGATGCTCCCATGGCTTCGAAAGCGGGAAGGCGTCTTGGTGGTGGCGTGGGCCGCCGACGCGCCGCCCGTGGAGACGGGCCTTCAGCCGGGGGATGTGATCCAGGCATTGAACCGCTCGCCCGTCGCCTCGATCGATTCCATGAACGGGATGCTCGCCGGGCTTCACTCGGGCGATCCGGTCGTGCTGTCGGTAGATCGCCTGGGGCGAAACCTATTTCTGGCGTTCGAGGCGGAGTGAGTCCGGCTTCCCCGAGCGGAGCCCCCACAGGAGTCGAACCGGCGGCTCCGGGGACGCCCGCCCGAGGAACGAGACGGTGAGCGTGACGCCGCCATCGGCGTCGACCGTGAAGAGGCCGCACTGGTCCTCCTCCGCCTGGGTCATGACCTGTTCTTGCGAGATGTTCCACTCGCTGAGACCGCTCCACCCCTTCTCGTAAAACCACGCCGACTCGTTCCCTCGCAGGTCCTTCGCCCGCCGCCGGCGAGATCGGCTCGCCGATCGAGGCGAAAAACGCCGCGGTGTTCGACCGCGCCGGACCGCGCCGGTTCTCGTTCACCTCGTGATTGCCCGCGGGCGGCAAGGTAGGGTAACCTTCGAACCCTTCCTAGGAGCCCTGCCAGCACGCGGAATTGATCGCTGAACGTGCCGTCATCGACGATGTCGCCGGTGTCCACGAGAAAGAGGAGGCGGTCGTGCCGGGACGCGAGGGTGTCGATGACGCCGATCAGCGCCGGCCAGTCGTCGCGGAGCAGCGCGCGCTGGTCGCCGAACGCCACGAATTCAAAGCCGGCCCTAGGGCCGGGCTTCATGAGATGCACGCGTGATTCGACGGTCGGATGGTCCAGCGGAGCGATCGGTTGGCGCGACGTTCGGGGCCACGACGGGCCGCCCGCTGCCGCGGCGGCGACCGCGATGACTAGCAGAGCCGCGCGCGTGAGCCACGAGCGTTCCGGAATCCTCGGCGTCACGTTCCTCCTTGTTCTGACGACCTTCGTTTCGCATCCCGCGTCGGCTCGCGCCGAGGCGTACTGGGACACCTTCCCGGCCTCGGCCGATTCCTCCGATTCGGCCCGCGCGGTCTTCCACGATCCGCCGATGCCGATCGCGGAGGCGATATTCTACTGGCCCATTCGCGTCGCCGCGGAGCCTTTTGTGCTCCTCTCCTCGGGCCTCGGTGAGACGATCGAATTCCTCGATGGGCACAGGGTTCTGAAGAAAGTAAGCAAGCTCCTCGCGCCGCGCCGCGGACCCTTCGGCGTCGTGCCCAACATTCAGGCCGGGGGCCTCCCCGGCTTTGGCGGCGGGCTCTCGCTCGAGCACGACGCGTTCTTCCGGAAAGGGAACCTCCTCCGGCTCCGCGGCTCGGGCACTGTGCATGGCGACACGCGCCTTTCGCTCGGCTCGCGCATTCCCATGGGAGAGGGCGAGTACTTCGAATTTGGCACGGGATATCGCGTGCGCGGGAACGCACGCTATTTCGGCATCGGCCCGGATACGAAGGGCCGGGACGAATCGTTTTACCGCCAGGAGCTTTTCTGGTCCGGAGCGGGCCTGCGTCGAGGCGTCGGCGCTCACTTCTTCGTGGAGGGGGACCTGCTCTACTCGAGTGTCGGCGCCGGTGAGCCGCGCAAGGACGTGGAGCCATCGATCAGCACCCAATTCGCGGGCGCCCTCCCGGCCGGATTCGGCGAGCACTCCTACGGCGTCTCCGCTGGACTTCAGCTGCTCCACGAGGACGAATCCGGGAATGGGCGGACCACCCGGGGAGGGAACCGCCGCGTGCGCGTGGAGCGGTTCGAGAGCACCGACAAGCGGGATGTGGGCTTCTGGAGCTACCGCGCCGAGCTGCAGCAGTTCTTCACGCTCTGGCATCCGTATCGCGTGCTCGCGCTCCGCGGGTACGGCTCCTGGCTCGACCCGACCGGCAGCGACCCGATCCCGTTCCAGCGGCTCATGGCCAACGACACACCCGACGTGCTTCGCGGCTACCGGAGCTTCCGTTTCCGGGACCGCGGCTTGGTCGCGCTCAACTCCGAGTACCGGTTCCCGATCTTGATGAAGCAGAACACCGGAGAATCGGGAGCGGATCTCTACCCGCTGGCCGACTGGGGGCAGGTGTTCGACGAGGTGGATCAGATCGGCATTCGTAAGATGAAGTTCTCCTATGGCCTCGGACTCCGAATCGAGTCGGGGAACGGATTGGTCGCCCGCATCGAGTGGGCCCGAAGCAAGGAGGAGACTACGTTCCTGCTTCGCATGGATCAGATCTTCCAATTCATCAAGCTGGGGTTCCTTTATGGACGCGATCCGGTTCCTTCGCGCTAGCGCGCTCGTTGTAGCGCTTTCGGCCTGCTCTTTCGGCCGCGCGGCCGCCGCCGAGCCGCTCCGGGATGCGCCGGTCGTGTGGGAGATGGACGACCGCAGGGACGCACCGCGGCCCAAAGAGCGCGATCCAAACCTCCTCCGCGATGGGATCGAGGAAAGCATCATCAACCCGCTCGGGAGGCTCCTGAATCCGAGCCGGCTGGTCCGGAAGGTGGGGGTCCTGTTCGGAGGCGATCACGTCCTGCCCGCCTCGAACCTCAACGCCCTGGACGAGGTGCCGAACTCGTCCTGGTTCACGAACCGGATTGGGCTTCAGCCGGTGACGCCCGAGGAGGCGGCGCGCGGTCCGGTCCACGGCGACGGCCCGGACCGAAGCGCTCCGTGGACCGTGGTCAGCGCGAAGACGCAGGGGGTCACGCCGGGGTTCAACATCCGTGATGCGCGCGGGCAGACCTACCTCCTCAAGTTCGATCCACCCTGCTGCCCCGGCATGTCCAGCGCGGCGGGCGTCATCAGCGGGCGCCTCCTCCACACCGCGGGCTACAACGTCCCGGAGGACTTTGTCGTGACCTTCCACCGCGAGGATCTCGTCCTCGGCGAGAAGGTCCGAATGACGGATTCCCACGGCGTGAAGCGCCCCATGACCACGGAAGATTTGGACCGGATCCTCGCCGCGGTGGTTCCCGATCCCGGCGGCGGCTGGCGCGCGATCGGGAGCAAGTTCCTCTCCGGGAAGCCGGCGGGGCCGTTCAATTGGCGGGGGCGAAGGAAGGACGATCCGCTCGATCCGGTGCGGCACGAGAACCGCCGCGAGCTCCGAGGCTTGCGGGTCATCGCGGCGTGGCTCGACCACTTCGACATGAAACAGGGGAACACGCTCGACATGTACGTCGAGGATGGGGGGCGGCACTATCTCCGCCACTACCTCATCGATTTCGCGAGCACGCTGGGAGCCGGCGCGACGGGGCCCTACCCACAGGCCAATTACGAGTACGCCTTTGACCCACCGGCGATCTTTGGCCGCACCCTCTCGCTCGGTTTCTACCAGACTCCCTGGGAGCGGCTCGAGCGACCCGCGGGGCTCGACGAGATCGGGTACCTCGAGAGCAAGGAGTTCCAGCCTGCGAAATGGAAGCCGCTCGACCCCAACGCCGCGTTCGCGAACCTGACGGACCGGGACGGCTACTGGGCGGCGAAGATCGTCTCCGCGTTCACCAACGAGCACCTCGAGGCCGCGGTCGACGAGGGACGGTATCGAAGCCCGGAAGCGGCGCGCTATGTCGTCCGCATGCTCGCGGAGCGCCGCGACAAGATCGCCCGCCACTGGTTCGATCGCGTGGCGCCGCTCGACTTCTTCACGATCGACGGGGAGGCGGTCCGGTTCCACGACCTGGGCGAGGAGCGCGGGATTTATCCGGGCACGACCCCGCGCTACCGGGCGCGCGTCGCCGCGGTGGACGCCGGCCGAGGCGGAGCGGAATGGTCCGGCTGGTCCGAAATGACGGTGCCGGCGGTGGATCTCAGCGTTGCCGTAACCGTCGAGCCGATCCGGTCGACCCCCGAAGCGAAGCGCCCGTTCCTCGCGGTCCAGGCGCAGGTGAACCGAGGGGGAGGGTGGAGCCGCTCCGTGACCGTCTATATTTCCAGGGCGAGCGGCCGCGTGGTCGGCCTCTCGCGGTAGGGCGGGCAAGCTAACTCGACCGCTCCTCCTCTTTGGCCTTCTGCATCCGCCGCAGATCCTCCAAGCGGAGCACGATAGACTCGCTCGACTGGAGCAGCGCTTGAAGTGCGTCGTGCGCCGGTGGCGCCGCGCTGGGGCGTCGAGGGCGGTTGTCCTCGAGATAGGGCCAGAGCGGCCGCCGGATCTCGGGCGGGAGCGCGCTTTCCAGATACTCGAGCGCGGTGCCGCGTAGGAGTGGGTCGTCGGTGTGGAGCCCTCGGAACGCGATCTTAAGCGGCTGCCTCGGGAGCGCGAGCGCGAGGAGCGTGAAGACGTGCTCCAGACTTCGATTCGCGCGGTCGCGGACGAATTCGTCCATGACCGGCGACCAACTTTCGTCGTCCATCCGGTCGAGCAGGCTACGGCTTTCCCACACGCCCGCACCCGATTCGACCTCCCGAAGCACCGCCCGGAATGCGGCCTCTCGCGTCACGGCGAGCGTTGGATCCAGGTCGGCAAGGTGCGCGAGGGCGCGGCCGCTGCGGTAGCGGACCTCGAAACGCCGATCCGCCAGCCCCCCCACAAGCCCTTCCATCGCGGCGCGATCCTTGTAGGTTGCGAGCACGAGCGGGATGCGTCTCCGGATCGTGAACTCCTCGTCGGGGTCGAGGAGGCGCGCGACCAGATGCTCCGTAGCGACCGGTCCGGCTTGACGCAGGGCGTCGATCGCTACGCGCGCGACGTCGTCCCAGCCCAGGAGTGGGACCACGTGCGGGATCACTGTCCCCGCGAGCGGCTCGGCGCGGATCGCTCGGATCACCCGGCCGGCATCATGGGAATGGAGATCGCGGATGCGGGCGAGGGCCGGCTCCTCTCCGACGTCCACCGCTGCGGTCGAGGCATCCTCGCGCGCCTCGCCGCCGCTGGACGCTTGGTTTGAGGCGGCTTCCTCCTCACTCGGCGTCCGTAGGAACTGGCTCAGGGCCATCGGCCCCAGCGTTCGCAGAACGGTCGATCGGGTCGCGGAGTCGCGCACATCGGAGAGATCCAACTGAACGGCTCGCGACACCAGGCCGCGCGCGAGCGATTGGGAATAGCCGGCGTGGAGTTGGAACGCGACCCAGGCCCCTACAAGGGAACAGACCACCGCGATCGCCGAGAGGATGATCCCCGTATGCGGCATCGCGACGAAAACCACGGCCTGCCCGATCGCGGCAGCGAGAAAATCGCCCATTCGCGACGCGCCGACGTCGACCACCGCCTTGATTGACCGCTTCTCCCGGGCTGGCACCGGCGTGAAGAGGACCTCATATCCGCCTCGATACAGAGAATTCGAGACCACGGACTCGAGCCCGCGCGCGATCACCGCGGACGAGAGCCCCGGGACCACGATCGCGCCAGTCGCGACGACGGCGGTTGAGGCCGGGAGGAGGGCGGCGGTCCGCGCGGGGCCTAGTTTCTCGAGGGCGATGCGGCTTCCGATCGCCTGGACTAGGACCGTGAGAATGGAGGTTCCGGTGTAGAAGGCGGCGAAAAACTGGAGAAGGGCGCCGCCTTGGCCGAACGCCTGGTAAGCCCGGCCCTTCAAGACCAGGTCGAGGAGGCCCTCGCTCAACGTGACCAGAAGCACCAGCGCGATGAGTCCGCGCAAGTAGGGAGACTCCGCCAGCACGCGTCGATTCGAGCGCCGCGGCGCCGCGGTTTGAGTCGCTGCCGCTGGCCTCGAAGGGGACGCCACCGGGCGGAGACGAAGCACGGCGGCGGAGCAGATCAGATGGAAGATGGCGAGGATCGGGATCATCGCGGTGACGGGCAATCCCCGGCCGACTTGGGAAGCCACCAAACCGCCGAAGAGCCCGCCGACCGATCCGCCCACCGAGATCCGCCCGAGCAACCTCTTCGCGGTGCGCGGGTCGAAGCGTTCGCTCAGGAACGACCAGAATCCGGAGATCAGGAGGGCGCCGAGACACCCGTAGTGGAGGTAGACGAGCACGGCCGCCGCGCCGCGAAATGGGAAGGAGATCGCCCATTCCACGAGGAGAAGCACGGCGCTCGCGCCGAAGGCGATCGGAATCACGCGCTCCGGGCCCCAGGCACTCAGCGCGCGCGTAAAGAGGTAGGCAAGGCCGATCGCGAACAGCGAGGCCGCGATCATCATCGCGGGAAGCGCGGTGACGGGGAACGTAGAAAGGAAGAACGCGTCCCGGGTCGCCTTGGCGGCGACCTGGTAGGCGATCATCGAGAACGCCGCAACCGTCCCTCCCAGGACGGCGGATCGGATCTCCTTCGTTTCTGGGCTCAAGCCTTCAGTCTAAACCGAACCCTCTACTTCATGACAGTGAACCGGCCGCGAAACGTCCCCTCTGGGGCCTCTATCTGGTAGAAATAAATCCCCGACGCCAGCATCTCTCCGTCGCCGCTCCTGCCGTCGATGACCAATTGGTGGTCGCCCGCCAACACAACGGACCGATCGAGCAGCGTTCGGACGAGTCGCCCATTGAGGTCATACATCCTGATTCGCACGAAGCCGTCTTGGGAGGTTGAAAACCGCAGCTGGGCCTGGGGATTGAACGGGTTGGGGGTGACGTGGGCCGCCAACGAATGATGTCCTCCGTCAACGTCGAGGTCGACGTTCGTACAGAACCTTCGCCCATCGACCAGAGCTCCCTCAAGGTGCGCGGTTATCGTCTGCTTCCCTTGAATCCCGTCAAAGAGCCTCGCGAGATCGTTCCGCGCGAAGCAAGCCGACAGCTCTGGGACTCCATTGTGGTCCGTGTCCCGCTCCCATGCAGTCTTCGGGGCGCTCGCGCTGACTTGGCTAACAGACCCCGTACCCTCCGATCTCAGCGTTATCGAGTGGAAGTCAAGATCCGTGCTTCGGTACGAACCGTTCACAGGCTCCAGGCTAATGCACGTCCGAGCCTCAGGCCCCCCGCCGCGTACGATTCGATCTTGCTTCCCGAGAATCGCGCGGGCCTGCGCGGCGCCGATTCCCCCTGCGTCATTGAGCCAGACGGCTAACTGGTCCCCGCCACCTAGGATCGCGTCTGGGTAGCCGTCCGCGTTGATGTCGGCGGTGGCCACCTTGACGGCCGGCCATGCGGTGATGCGCCTGCGGGAACCAAATGTCCCATTTCCGCTTCCGTACGCAATCTCAACTGTGGAATGGGACAAATCGAAAGTAGAAGGGTCGCCGATTAGGATGTCGAGATTCCCATCGCCGTTCATATCTTCGGCCGCAAGGGATTGAGGGTATTGGAAACCGTCGATCTCGCTACTAACGTGGAACGCTCCATCGCCGTCACCGAGCAGGATGAGGACCTTGCCGGTCTCGTAGATGCTCACGCCAAGGTCCACCTTGCCGTCCCAATTCCAATCGGCGGCGACAATGCCGAACGCCGCGCCCACGACTGGGATCTCCCGGCGGTCGCCAAACGTGCCGTCACCAAACCCGAGGCAAATCGCGACCGTCCTGGACGAGAAATTCGCCGTAGCAAGGTCCAGGCGGCCGTCGCGGTTGAAGTCTGCGATCGCGAGGGCGTAGGGCTGGCTGCCGACTCCGATTTCCCTCCTTGCGCCAAACGACCCGTCGCCGGCGCCATCCAAGATCGAGACGGTGGTCCCAAACCGGTTCGCTACCGCCAGATCCAGCTTCCCGTCGCCATTGAAGTCGGCCATCTTCACATCCTCTGGCAAGGCAGGGACCGCAAGGGTCACCCCGTTGGTGAACGTGCCGTCGCCATGCCCGATTAATATCGCCACGGTCGAGGTGTACCGCATTGTCACGGCAAGGTCCGGCCGGCCGTCCCTGTTGAGGTCACCGACGGCGATCGACGAGGGATACTCCCCTGGCACCGTCGAATTCACCGCGGCGGACAGAGATCCATCTCCCTTCCCGAGCAGCACCGAGATCGCCGCTGAGTTCAATCCATTCGCGGTCACAACGTCGAGATGGCCATCCAAGTTCAAATCAGCAACGGCTACTGCTTCGGCGTTGAAGGGGACCGAATACGGTGGCGGGGATGCCGGTGTCCGGGAGGGAGTCCGGACCTGCACGCCAAGAGTTACCTGCTCGGTTGAGGTTCCA
>JBGPMG010000097.1:0-9056 GCA_041486815.1 Candidatus Eiseniibacteriota bacterium
ACGAGGGGCTGCGAGGATGAGGTCGCTCCGATGACGATGTCCGCGCCCGGGAGCACGACCGGGATCGCCTCGAGCGACACGACGCGCGCCGGGATCGCCGCCGCGAGCGCCTCGCCGCGCTCCCGGCCCCGGTTGGCGATCACGTACCTCCCCACGCCGGCCTCCTGGAAATGGCGCGCCGCGAGCGTCGCCATCTCACCAGCGCCGATCAGGAGGACGCTCTTGTCGGTGAGCGATCCGAGAACCTTGCCCGCGAGGTTCACGGCCGCATAGGCGCTCGATATCGGGCCGCGTCCGATTCCAGTTTCGGTACGTGCTCGCTTCGAGCACCGGAGCGCGGCGTCGAGGAGCCGCTCGATCACCGGTCCGGTCCCGCCCAGCTTCGCGGCCAGCGAAAGCGAGTCTTTCACCTGGCCTGTGATCTGGGGCTCACCCAGGACCTGGGAGTCGAGCCCGCAGGCGACGCGGAAGAGGTGCCGAACCGACTCGGGCTCGCGATACGTGTAGAGATAGCTTCCTCTCGGCCCCGTGAGATCCATCCCCTTGATCTCGCGGAGGAGGTCGGCCACGAAGGCCGGCGGATCCTCGATCGCGGCCCCGCGCGCGTAGACCTCGGTTCGGTTGCAGGTGGAGATCACAAGCGCCTCGCTCGCGCCCGCCCGCTCGCGCAGCGCCTGGATCGCGCGACCCACCTCCTCGTCGTTCAGGACGAGCGCGTCCCGGATCTCGAGGGGCGAGGTCTCGTGGTTGAGCCCGACGCAGAAGAGATCGAAGGTCGGAGCTTCCGTTTCCGCCATGGGGGTCACCGGAAGGTGTGGAACGAGCGGACGAAGAGGTCGGTCACGACGCGGGACACGAGGAGGGTCGTGAACCCCGCGAGCGACGCGTATACCGCCCGCGGCCCCCGCCAACCAAGGCGGTGATACGCGAGGACGGCGAACGCGAGGATGAGCCAGGCGCCGATCGTGAGCCACGTCTTGGGGTCCTTCACCACCCCGACCCCGGCCAGGCGACCCCAGCCGATCCCCATGAGGATCGCGAGCGCCAGGAGCACGAGCCCAGCGCTCGCCGCGCTCACGTTCATGCGGCCGAGCGTCTCCAGCGGCGGCATCCGACGGAAGAAGAACGAGAGGCGGTTGCCCTTGATCTCGCGGTACAGGAGCAGGAAGAGAACCCCGTAGATCGCCGAGACGAAGAACGCGCCGTATCCCAAGACCGCGGCCAGCGTGTGGATCTCGAACCAGATTGGGAATAGGGGCGGCTGCCGCGTGACCGGCTCCGCCCCGTAGGCCGAGGAGATCACCTGCATCAGGAAGACGATCGGGAGAACGAAGATACCTGTTGTCCGGATTCCCTGGCGCACCTCGAGGTAGACGTAGACCGCGGCGATCGAGAGCGCGGTCGCGGAGAGGAAATCGTAGACCGACGCGAGGGGAAGATGTCCCTCCGTGACGCCACGCGTCGAGAGATAGACCAAATGGACGAGGAGCGCCGCGCGTAGCATCGTGGGCCCCCAACGGCCGCCCATCGACGCCTCGTCGGCGTAGGCGCGCGCGTAGGCCGCGAGACTCAGCGCGTAAAGCACTGGAAGCACGGTTGTTAGTAGCGGGATGAGGGGCTGCATGTGTGGGCTGCCGGCCTCCTCGACCGGTCACCTATATTGCGCCATGCGCGGCCCCTTTTCAACCCGGGCCGGTGGGGCCGGTTTACGATTCCTGGAAACCGGGCGGTGCTAGGATGCCCGCGTGAAGGCGGAATCAGTCGCTAGATCAGGGCAGCGGGATCCTTCGCGTCGCGACGTCGTCTGGCTTCTCATCCCCGCCCTCGTCGCCGTCGTTCTGGCCCTTCCGTGTTTCCGCTTCACGTACATCTTCGACGACTACCTCTTCCTGCATCGAGTGCAGCCGTTTCACGCCGCGGTGCTGCTCCCAGATGCCCAATCGATCTTCTATCGCCCGATCTCGCGCGAGATCTACTTCGGCCTGCTTTCGAGTTTGAGCCCGGGCAGCGCCGCCCTGGGGCACGTGCTCAACCTCATGATCCTCGCCGTCGTCGTGATCCTCTTCGCGCGGTTCTCCGGGCGCGTCGCGGGCCAGCGCGCCGGTTTTTTCGCGGGCTTCGTCCTCGCGTCCCTCGGCGCGATGCCCCTTCTCGTGGGCTGGATCAGCTGCGTGCAGGACCTATTGGCGATGGCATTCATTCTGGCCGCGCTCCACTTGCAGCTCTCGAATCGAACCGGGTTCGCGTGCGCTTCACTCGCCCTCGCCTTGTTGTCCAAGGAGACCGCGATTGCCTTGATTCCGGCCCTGATCGGGCTCAATTGGTTCTTGGGGAGGAAGCCTTACCGGGTTCTGAGGAGCGCCTCGGCCTACGGTGCCGTCGCCCTCCTCTGGGCCGTCCTTCACCCGGGGATTCGGATCCTGATCCAGCGGAAGCTTTCGAGCGGGGGCGGTGCCGGCTACATCGGCCTCGACAACCCGGATCGATGGGTCGCGTTGTGGAACGGCTCGCTCACGCTGTTCAACGTACCTCCGACTCTGGCCGGAATTTCATGGCCTCGCGGGGGGACGTTGAGCCTGATGGGCGCGGCGGCCCTGCTTGTAGGCGCGGTGCTGTGGCGATCGCGATTGGGCGCGCGCGACACAGACGCCGGAACGACCTCCGCCCGAGGAATTCTGCTGCTCAGCCTAGCACTCGCGGTGCCTCCGCTTCTGCTCACCTCGACGCTGGTGCGGCATTGGGCCCCCTACTACTCGTGCATTCCCGCCCTGGGCGTGGCGCTAGGGCTCGGACTCGCCTTCTCCCGAATGCCCACGAGTTGGGCATTCGGCGCGCTGGGGCTCTTCCTGTGCTCGGGCCTTTGGTTCCGTGGCGTCGAGATAGATCCCGGGCTTCCAACGGAGCGCAACTTCGATCCTCCCTCCGGGGCGCTTCGGCACTTGGAACAAGAATTCAAGAATCTCGAGGTATCCTTGGCACCCGGGGCTCAGGTGCTCTTGACGATACTCGCCCAGGGACGCAGAAGCATCCACGTCCACATGTATGACTGCCAGGTCATGCGGCAGTGGTATCGCGATCCGGGGCTTCTGACCATCCGACCCGAACGCCGATTGCCCCATCGGCCGGCCGAGTACCTCTTCTGGATCGCTCCCAACCTCGACGTCTTCGAGGTCGATTTGCGGACACTGCGCCCGCGAACTAACGGACCTCTGCCGGATTACTTCGAGTATCAGAAAGCGGTGCGATTCTATGCCCGCGGGCTCGCCGCGACTGGAAACACCGAGTTCGCGGTGAGAATTCTGCTTGGAATGCCTCACCGAGAGCCCATCTCCCAAAGCGTCGACCAACGGATCGCGGCGATGTTCCTCCTAGCCGCGGGTGACAGCGTTCGGGCAAGGCAGCTCCTGGCTCACCTCCCCGCCCTCGACCGGGATGCCACGTTGGGAGTTGTGGCTGCTTTCCTCTCCACTCCGGACCGAAGGCAGGCTAGAGATGAGGCCGTGCTGGAGGCATTCGGAATTTCGCGGCACGACCCGGAATCGATCAGGGCCGTGATGACCTCTAGCAACAAGCCGGGCGCGTACCCGGTCGCGCTGAGATTCGCCCGCCGTCTCTTGGAGATGCGCCCGGGCGATGTCGATGCGTTGCGCCTCATCGCAGCGATTGAGGCGCTGCCGCCGCGAGACCTCGTCATCTCATCTTCACCGGGCGACTCGCTCTAGCGCGCTCCGCGCCGGCTAGATCCAGTCGGCGTTCGGCGCGGTCTTCCCGAGCATGCGGAGCATGACCTGGAGCTGCCCTTGGTGGCGCAGCTCGTGCGTGAAGACGTGGGTCAAGATCTGCTCCACGGTGAAGGTGGTCTCAGTGCCGTCCATCTGCGTTCCGCGCCGGATCTCGCGGAGCCGGTCCGGCATGTAAGCCGCGAGGACGCGGCGGGTCATCCTCGCGATCTCATCTCCTCGGGCGCGGGCCATGCCCGGCGTCGCGTACCGGCGCGCGATTTCATCCTCGTCGGGATACTTCCAGTCGCCCTTCTCGATGTTCTCCCCGACCCAAGAGCCTTCCACTTCGATCACGTGGGCGACGAGGTTGCGGACCGACTTCCACGAAAACGGGAATTCGCGCGTCCATTCCTCCGGGCTCAAGGCGGCGGCGGCGGTCAGGAGGCGGCCGCGCGACTCCCAGGTCGCCTCGAAATAATCTTTCAGATCCATGAACCCTCCCGAGATCGGTAGATGGAAGCGGCTATATTCCCAGATATGCCGATCGATCGCCACGCTCGAACGCTGGCCGGAATCGCGCGGGACGTGATCGCCTGCGAACGCTGTCCGCGGCTGCGAGCGTATTGCGCCGAGGTGGCCCGTGTCCGCCGCGCCGCCTATCGCGAGGAGGTCTACTGGGGGAAGCCAGTGCCCGGATTCGGCGATCCCGGCGCGTGGCTCCTCATTGTCGGGCTCGCTCCGGGGGCGCATGGCTCGAACAGAACCGGGCGGATGTTCACCGGCGACCGCTCCGGCGAGTGGCTCTACGGAGAGCTCTACCGGCACGGCCTCGCGAGCCGGCCCGATTCGCTCCGCTCGGACGACGGCCTCACGCTCGACGGCGTCTTCATCACGGCGGCGGGGAGGTGCGCTCCGCCCGGGAACAAGCCCGAGCCGGCCGAGCTCGACCGGTGCAGGGAGTACCTCGCGCGGGAGATGCGCGCGCTCTCCGAGGTCCGCGTGAGGCTCGCCCTCGGGAAGATCGGCTTCGAAGCGGTCGTGAAGGCTCGGCGCGAGCTCGGACACCCGGAGCTCAAGCCACGGCCGGACTTCGGCCACGGCGCGCACGTCTTGCTCCCCGAAGGCGGCTGGCTCCTCGCCTCCTTCCATCCGAGCCAGCAGAACACGAGCACCGGGAAGCTCACGGCTGCGATGTGGCGCGGCATCTTCGAGACGGCGAAGCGACTTCGCGATCGGGTATAGTCGTGTCATGACCGTGCTCTTCCTCTGCCGACAGAACGCGGGGCGGAGCCAGATGGCGCAGGCGTTCTTTGAGCGCCTCGCTCCGGCGCACACGGCCGTCTCGGGCGGCTCGAGTCCCGCGGCGGCGGTCCACCCTGTAGTCCTCGATGTGATGCGTGAGGTGGGGATGGATCTTGCGGGACGGAAGCCGAAGAAGGTGGACGCCGACATGCTCGCCCAAGCCGACCTCGTGATCTCGATGGGCTGCGACGATCCAGCCGTCTGCGACTATCCGGGTAGGAAGGTCGAGGACTGGGGAATCGAGGATCCCTCGGCGAAGCCGATCGCCGACGTGCGCCGCATCCGCGATCTCCTGCGGGGACGCGTGGAGGAGCTTGTGCGCCGTCTACCCTCCGAGAAGGCGCCGGCTCGGTGACGACGGCGAACGGAACGATGCGCGCTGTCTACTTGCGGAAGTCTGGCCCACCCGAAAGCTTGATACTCGAGGACTGCCCGGAGCCCACCGTCGGGCCGCATGATGTTCTGATCCAGGTCCGCACCGCCGGCGTCAATTTTACAGACGTCCTCTCGCGCCAGGGCCTGAACCCGGAGGCGGCCAAACCGCCCTACATCCTAGGCCACGAAACGGCGGGAGATATCATCCGCGTCGGCGAGAACGTCGCGGGGCTGCGCGTGGGGCAGCGCGTCCTCGCGTTTCACTCGAACGGCGGCTACGCGGAGAAGGTCGCGGTTCCCGCCGGACAGGTCTTCCCGATTCCCGAATCGATTCCGTATCAGTCCGCGGTCCTCCTCCCGCTCAACTACGGAACCGCCTACATCGCGCTCTACCGAACCGGGCCGGTGGAGGCCGGAATGCGCGTGTTCATCCACGCCGCGGCGGGCGGGGTTGGGATGGCTGCGGTCGACCTGGCCCGCCGCGCCGGCCTCGAGATCGTGGCGGCCGCGAGCACCCACTTCAAACGGAGCCGCCTCATCGCGGAAGGCGTGAAGCACGTCGTCCCCTCGAGCCGCACGCGCGTCCACAAGCTCTCCAAGCGCCTGTTCGGCGGCCCCGCCTTCGACATCGTGCTCGATTCGATCGGAGGACGCTCGATCGAGGACGGGCTTCGAGCGCTGAAGCCCGGAGGGCGCGTCGTGAGCACCGGCGTCGGCAAGATCTCCAACCGGGGTCTCCTCGGCGCGCTCGCGTTCTTCCTGCGCGCTCCCCGATTGACCTATCTCGATCTGCTCGCGCCGAGCCGCGGTCTCTATGGTGTGAACTTGAAGCGGCTGATGGAGGACACCGCGCTCGCACGGCGGGTGCTCGAGACGCTGGTCGCCTGGGCGGCCACGGGGGAGATTCAGCCCGCGCCCGGACGGGTGATGGCGCTTTCCGAAGCGGGATTGGCGCACCGAATACTCGAGTCGCGGGGGAACGTCGGCAAGATCGTTCTACGTGTATAGCGCGGGTGCCGTGGTGACCGGCGCGGCCGCCGACCTACGCCGCGACCGTCCGGCCTAGGCCGCGACGGGCGAGACCAGGCGCTTCAAGTCCCCGAGCACCTCGGGCCACGCCACCACGTAGTTCTTCCTCGCGGCGAGGCGCCGCTCCGGCGCGATTCGATCGAAGCCTGAGTGCACGATCAGCACCGACGCCCCCTGCGGTTCGGCTTCGACTGAGAATTCGACTCGCGTCGGCCCACCCCACTCCTCGCCGATCCACTCCCACGAGAGCACCATCCGCGACTCAGGGGTAAGCTCCTCGATCTTGCCTTCCTCGACGATTTCGCGACCCTGGAACTTCGAGGTGAGGCGGAACATCCCGCCCGGTTCGCCGTCGAACCGCTCTACGTGCGCGACCCATTTCTCGATCCCGGGACCGGTGGAGAGGAGGGGCCACACGTCCGGCGCGGAGCGAGGGATCGGCGCGCGCGCCGTCACAGGAATTCCTGCGCCCCATTCGTGCCCGTCGATTCCGTCATGGAGCAGGCCGCGGAGCGCCGCCAGCGCTTCCTTCCACATCTGACGGGCTATCCGGCGCTCGGCCTCGCTCCTTATGCCGTCGTGCGTAACCGTGATGCGCGAGCCCGGTCCGTCGCCCTCGAGCCGGAAGGTGACGTGGCTCTCGGGCGCAAGCATGGATGAACGCCATGCCAGCTCGAGGCGGACCGGCGCGGTGACCGCGATCACGCGGCCGCTCGCGGTGTCCCCGTTCCAGGCTTCGAGGTGGAACTCGCCGTCGTGGATGAGCTCCAGCTCGGTCCGGCCGAGCCACCGCGCCAGGTGCTCGGGCCGGGTGAGATGGATCCACGCCTCGGTGAGCGGGGAGCGGAAAGAGCGGAAGACGGAGATCGTGGTCGGGTTCACGCCAGCATCCTATCAGCCGCGGAGGAGCCCGTGGAAGCGATCCACCGGCCGCGCTTTCCTCTTGACTTTCACCTTTTGTTCACCTATGCTCTGTACATCCGCGGGGCGCGCCTAGCGTACCGCCCCACGGAGGGTTCCCGGACGGCCGCCACAGGGCGCCGCGCGGCCGTCTCGGGCAACCCGGCCAAAGGATTTGAAGTCCTCCGGGATTCGGGGGGGGAGAAGGGAAGAACGGTGCTGACCCCGCGGCAGCGAGCCGCCTACGACTTCATTGCGGCATTCCGCGAGGGGAAGGGCTATGCCCCCTCTTACGAGGAGATCCGCCGCCACATGGGCGTCTCCTCCCTCAACGCGGTCGCGAAGCTGATCATCCAGCTCCGCCGCCGCGGCTACCTCGCGCCCGCGCCGCACAACGCGAAACGATGGCTCGCCCCGCCTTTCCACCATGCTGGAGGAGACACCATCCCACTTCTCGGCGTGGTGGCGGCGGGGCAGCCGATCGAGCCTGTGGAGGTCCCCGAGGAAATCGAGGTCCCGTCGGGCATGACCGGCGCGGGTGAGCGCTACGCGCTCCGGGTGCGCGGCGACTCGATGATCGAGGACGGGATCCACGATGGCGACGTGGTGGTGGTGCGCCGCGCGCGCCGGGCCGAGAACGGGCAGACGGTCGTCGCGGTCGTGGACGGGGAGGCGACGCTCAAGCGATTCCGCCTCGTGGGGGATCGGATCGAGCTTCGTCCCGCCAACGCCGCGCTCCAGCCGATCCGCGTGGCGGCGGATCGAGTCGAGATTCGCGGAGTCCTGGTAGGGCTCCTTCGAAGCTATGCGTAGCGAGAGGCACACGACGAGCCCGCCATGGAATCCACGATCCTCCACGTCGCCATCGATTCTTTCGCCATCCAGGCCGAGCGCCTCCGCTGCCCGAAGCTGGTGGGCCGTCCGCTCGCGCTCGCGCCCCCCGAGTCCGCGCGCCCGCGCGTCGCGGCCGCCTCGCGCGAGGCGCGGGCCGCGGGCATTTACCCCGGAACGCCGCTCGTCGTCGCGCGGCGCCTCTGCCGCGACCTGATCGCGCTTCCGCCCGATCCCGATCTCTACGCCGGTCTTTCCGATTCGATCCGCGTGCAGCTCTCGCCGTTCGCGCCGTTCGCCGAGGAGGGAAGGGCGCGGCTGTCGGGGCGCTTCGTCCTGGACCTGACCGGCGTCACGCGGACGCAGGCCGACGCGTGCGACCGCGCGGCCGCCGCCGGCCGCGGCGTCGAGCGCTCGTTTCGCCTCCATCCGACGCTCGGGATCGGCGCGACGCGTCTGGTGAGCCGGGTTGCAGCCTCGGTCCTCGCTCCCGACGGCGAGCTCCTCGACGTGCCTGCTGGAAGCGAGGTGGCTTTCTTGGCGCCGCTCGCCGTGCGCGTGTTGCCGACGGCACGCGAGCGGGCCGTCGCCGAGCGGCTCGATCTCCTCAACATCCGCGCCGTGCGCGACGCGCAGGCGCTGAACGTTCCGCAGCTCCTCGCGGCGTTCGGTGCGGCCGCGGCGGCCGCACTCTGGCGCGAGGCCCGCGGGTTGGACGCCGCGCCCCGCCGGACGGCGGCGCCGCAGCGCGCCGCGGTCGCCGAGGAGACGCTCAGCCAGGAGACGAACGACGGGCGCGTGCTCGCGGCGCGCCTCGCGCGCCTGGTCGTCGAGTTGGGCCTGGGGCTCCGTTCGCGCGGGACGGAGGCGCGGACGCTCGTTGCCTCGGTCGTCTAC
>JBGPMG010000098.1:0-9044 GCA_041486815.1 Candidatus Eiseniibacteriota bacterium
CATGTATCCTTGGATCATGAAGGCGATGGTCCTGGATCGACAGGCCCCGATCTCATCTTCGCCCCTCGCGCTCCGCGAGACGGCCGACCCGGAGCCAGGCCCCCGCGAGGTACGGGTCCGCGTACGCACCTGCGGAATCTGCCGGACCGACCTCCACGTGATCGAAGGCGATCTCCCGGCCCGGCGCCTCCCCCTTATTCCCGGCCACCAAGTCGTCGGAATCGTCGATCGGGCCGGTCCCGGGACGAAGCGCTTTCGCGTGGGTGACCGGATCGGGATCGCGTGGCTCCGCCACACCTGCGGCCGGTGCGCTTACTGTACCGCCGGGAAGGAGAATCTCTGCGAGTCGTCGCTCTACACCGGCTACCACGCGGACGGGGGTTACGCCGAGTTCGCCGTCGTGCCCGAAGCGTTCGCCTACGCGATTCCGGCGGTTTTCTCCGACGCCGAGGCGGCCCCGCTTCTCTGCGCGGGGATCATCGGCTATCGGGCGCTCACGCGGGCGGAGATTCCCCGAGGTGGGACACTCGGGCTCTGGGGTTTCGGCTCGAGCGCGCACGTCACGATCCAGATCGCGCTCGCGCGAGGATGCCGCGTCTACGTCGCGACCCGCGACGAGAAGCACCAAGCCCTGGCGCGCGAGATGGGCGCCGTCTGGGTGGGGGGAGCGGCCGATCCGCTCCCGGTGAAGGTGGACGGCGGAATTCTATTCGCTCCCGCGGGGGAGCTCGTGCCGGTGGCGCTCCGATCGATCGAGAAGGGCGGCGCGCTCGCCGTGGCCGGCATCTGGCTCAGCCCGATCCCGCCGCTCGACTACGAGCGGGAGCTCTTCTACGAGCGGAACCTCCGCAGCGTGACGGCGAACACCCGCGCAGACGGCGAGGCGCTCCTGGCGGAGGCGGCCGCGGTTCCCATCCGCCCGCGCGTCACGCTGTTTCCCCTCGAGGAGGCGAACCAAGCGCTCGAGCGGCTCAAGCGCGATCAGCTCAGCGGGACGGGAATGCTGGTCGTCGAATCCTGACCCTGCTCTCTGCGAGCCGGCCAAACGAACGGGGACGCGGAAGTGATCCCGCGTCCCCGAAATTTCGAACGTCCGCGCTCGCGCCATCGAGGCGCGCCGCGCGTCGCGCAGCCTACTTCCCGAAGTCGATAACCAGCGCCAGCACTCCGTTGTCCACGTTGAACGAGTAGGTGCCGGCATTCGCGATCGCGTAAATCGTGAACTGGCCGTCGCCCTTGATCTCGTTGATGAGGAGGGCCTTGCCGGTGGAGCTGAAGAGCTTCGCGGATTCGTCCCAGCCGACCTGCTTCGTGGCGCTGGCGGCGAGGTTGAACGGCCCCCAAAGCCTCGTCGCGTTCGTGGTCACTTGGGTGGGCGTCGTGTAGGTCGTCGGCGCGGCCGTCATCCAGACTTCGACGCCGATATCCGTGGCGCCGTTGTTCGTGATCTTCCCTAGGACGGCAACGTCGGACAATCCCTTCAGGTCATTCTTGTGGTCGTTGTAGTCGCTCTTCGTCGTGAGATCCACGTCCTCCCTGGTAACGGCCGTGTCCGTTGACGCGTCGAAATTGGAGAGATCGAAATCGATCAGGAACTGGCCCGAGACCAGGACGCAGCCCGGAGTGGCGAAGGCCAGGAGCAGCGCCGGCAGAATCCAACGCAGGTTCTTCATCGCGCGCCTCCTTACTTGCCGCTCATGAGGTTGTAGTTGATCCCGACCGTCACGTTCGCGAACTTTCGCGAAGTGTCGCCGGTAACGATCATGTCGAGCCCGCCGCGGGTCTGGACCGAGATCTTCCCGCCAGCGGGAATTCCGATGCCGAGCCCGAAGTTATATCCGGTTTCCTTGATGTCCGAGCTGCCGGTTCGCGTCATCTTGTAAGAGCCGATGCCGGCGTATGGATAGAACTTCAACCCCCCTCCCCCGATCGATCCAAGGATCGCGGTCGCCCCGAACGCCTTCATGTCGAATCCCGTGCGCGTGTAGGAGAGCCCGCCGAATGTTCCGTTCACGTCACCCAGGTTGGAAGAGGCGTAGTAGGGCTCGACGGTGATCAGCGGAATCAGATTGATCGGCGCCCGGATGCCGAAGAGCGCCCCATTGCCGGTGTCTTGCTGAATCAGGGCGATGTTGTAGCCGCCGTAAGGACCGATACCCACCCCGGGTCCCGCGGCTTGGGCCGCCCCAGCGCCCATCGCGAGGGCGAGGAGTGCGAATACGAATGCTCGCTTCATTTGAGTTCCCCCTTTCGTCAGTTGCTGCGAGGACGCGCGACTATATCGGAATCTCCCGGCCCCGTCCAGAACCCATCGGGGTCGAGGCGCCTGAGCGCGCCGATCTCCTCCTGCGTAAACGGCCGGGTCATCCCGACCGGCTGCGCGATCCGCGGGGCCCATCCCATCCGGACGAGCAGGTGGTCCACGCTGACCCCCTCGAACAGTTCCGCCAGATACGCCTCCCCGATCTTATGATCGAATCGGAATACCGCGTGGGTCGTCACGATCGCGCTCGGTCCCCCAGGGGGAAGACCTACGCGCTTGCGAAATTCTGGGCCGTCGCCCCGCCCAGGGGAGGTCCGGAAATGGACGGTCGCGACGAGGCGGCGCTTCTCCTGGGGCACCATCACCACGGTGCGGCGCGCCAGCGCCAGGATGTCCGCGGCGCCGCCGCTCCCAGGGAGCCGCACCGGCCGGCCGGCCTCATCGATCACCTCGGTCGAATTCAGGTTCCCGAACCGGTCGACCTCCGCGGCTCCGAGGAGCCCGAGATCGACGCGGCCCGCCTGCATCATGCCCATGACGTCGAGGGTCGAGGTGGCGCTCGTGGCGCCGAGAATGTTCGGAGGGTCGCCCATGGTAAACAGGAGCTCACGGGCGGCCTCCTCGCGGATCAAGCCGTTCTCATAGAGGGCCGTGGCGCGCGGGGCGTGCGTCGCCTTCGCGACCAGGTACGCAAGAAGGGGGAGGCGCGTTCCGACGAACACGGTCTCCCCCTCTTGTATCTCACGGGCCGCCCGGAGCACCATCCGCTCGCGCGGAGCGAGGGTCGGCGTCACGCGCGACCCGATCCTACTTGCCGCTGAATTTCGCTGGACGCTTCTCCACGTAGGCGGTGAGTCCCTCCTTGGCATCCTCGCTCGTGAAGAGCTGCTGCTGCAGCTCGCGCTCGATCGCGAGGGACTCGCTGAACGAGACCTCGAGGCCGGACTGAACGGCGCGTTTGATGCGGCCCACCGCCTTTGAAGCCTTGGCGGGCGGAAGGAACTGGCGCGCGTACTCCATCACCTTGGCGTCGAAGCCCTCCGCCTCGAACACGTGGTTCACGAGCCCCATCGCGTGCGCCTCCTCGAATGAGAAGGTCGCCCCCGTCGCCATCATCTCGATCGAGCGCGCCTTGCCGATGAGGCGCGAGAGCCGCTGGGTGCCGCCGGTGCCGGGAAGCACGCCGAGCGTGACCTCGGGGAGGCCGATCTTTCCGGCGTTCTTCTTCGCGATCCGGATGTCCGCGGCCATCGCGATCTCGAGCCCGCCACCGACGCAGTGACCGTTCATGGCGGCGATCACCAATTTCGGAGTTTGCTCCAGGCGGTTCAGCGTCTCGTTCGCGTGAAGGCAGAAGAAGTACTTGAAGACCGGGTTCACGGTTTGGAGCATCTTGATGTTCGCGCCCGCGCAGAAGAATTTGTCTCCCGCGCCGCGGAGCACGATCACGTGCACGTTCTCGTCGAAGCGGGCCTTCAAGATCGCCTCGTCCAGCGCGCGCATCATTTCATAGGTATAGGTATTGGCTGGCGGATCGTTCAGCTCGAGAATTGCGATTCCGCTCTCGACGCGGTAGCCGCACAGGCCGCTCGAGGGCGGCGACATGGTCTCGGGGGTCACGGGTGTTTCCTCCTTGCGTGTCGGGGTCACGTCGGTCGCTGGGTCAACGCCCCTCGAATCGGGGCTCGCGTTTGGCGAGAAAGGCGGCGAATCCCTCGCGGGCGTCGGAGGTGTTCCAGCATCGTTCCTGGGCCTCGATCTCCCGCGCGAGGGCTTGCTCCATAGTATACCCGAGCGCGGCGCGGACCGAGCGCTTGATTTCGGCGATCGCGACCGCCGGCGCGCGGGCGAGCCGCTCCGCGAAGGCGAGGGTTTCGTGCAGGAGCATGTCGGACGGGAGCACGCGGCTCACGATCCCCAGCCGAAGGGCCTCCGAGGCGTCTATGAAATCCCCGGTCCACATCGCCTCGAGGGCGCGCGAGGGCCCGATCAACCGGGGGAGCGTGTAGAGCGCGCCCCAGTCCGGGTGGAGCCCGATCCGGACGAAGCTCTGCCCGAACTTGGCGTTCTCGGAGGCCCAACGCACGTCGCACGCGAGCGCAAGGCTCATCCCTCCGCCCGCGGCCGCGCCGTTCACCGCCGCGATCACCGGCTTCTCGATCGCCTGGAACGCGAGCATGAGCTCGCGCCCGGAATCCACTAAGGCGCGGAAGTCCTCGAATCGGCCGCCCCGCGTCATGACCTCCTGCATGAAGGTGATGTCGCCCCCGGAGCAGAAGGCCCGGCCCGCGCCGGTGATGACGATCGTGTGGACGCCGGAAAGCCCCGCCGCGCCCTCGAGGGCCTCATGCAGCTCGTGGCTCATCCCGACGGTGAGCGCGTTCAGGGTTTCGGGGCGTTGAAGGGTGATCAGCGCGGTGGGGCCGCGCCGCTCGACGAGGATCTCGGACAAAGACGCCTAGCTCAGATCGACCCAGACGCTCTTGGTCTGGGTGTAGAAGTCGAGCCCGGCCATCCCCGATTCGCGGCCGAAGCCGGAGGCTTTGTAGCCGCCGTACGGCGAAGCGGCGTCGTACAAGTTGAACGTATTGATCCAGACCGTGCCCGCCTGCAGGGCGCGCGCCGCCCGGTGCGCTTTCTTGATGTCGCGGGTCCAGACCGCCGCGGCGAGGCCGTAGGCCGAGTCGTTGGCCTGGGCGATCGCCGAATCGAAGTCGTCGAACTCGATCACGGAGAGGACCGGCCCGAAGATCTCCTCGCGCGCGATCGTCATCGAATTTCGGACCCCGTCGAAGATCGTCGGCTTCCAGAAATAGCCTCGGCCGTCGCCGATCTTCGCGGGCTCCCCGCCGAGGACGAGCCTCGCGCCCTCCTTCTTTCCGATCTCCACGTAGCGGCCGATTTTTTCCATCTGGGCCTGTGACACCTGGGCGCCGAGGCGCGTCTTGGGATCGAGCGGGTCCCCCTGGGCGAGCTTCTGGGTACGCTCGATGACCTTTTCGAGGAGCGGCTGGTGCACGTCCTTCGAGACGAACAGGCGTGAGCCGGCGGTACAGACCTCGCCCTTGTTGTAGAAGATCGCGCTCATCGCTCCGCGCCCTGCCGCCTCGAGGTCGGCGTCGTCGAACACGATGTTGGGCGACTTGCCGCCCAGCTCGAGCGAGACCTTCTTCAACGTCTTCGCGCCGTTCTGCATGATGAGCTGCCCGGTCGTGGTTTCGCCGGTGAAGGCGATCCCGGCGACGCCTGGGTGCGCGACGAGCGCCGCGCCGGCGGTCGGGCCGAAGCCGGGGACGACGTTCAACACGCCCGGCGGGAGGCCCGCCTCGAGGGCCAGCTCACCAAGGCGGAGCGCGGTCAGCGGGGTCTCCTCGGCGGGCTTGAGGACCACGCAGTTGCCGGCGGCGAGGGCGGGCGCGACCTTCCTCGAGGCGATCAGGAGCGGGAAGTTCCAGGGAACGATGAGCCCCACCACCCCGAGCGGCTCACGGAGCGTGTAGTTGAAGAAGGGGCCGCTCACCGGGATGGTGCTTCCCTCGAGCTTCGTGGCGGCGCCCGCGTAGTAGTGGAACACCTCGGCGGACAAGGGGACGTCGATCTTGGTCGATTCGGCGATCGGCTTGCCGGCATCGAGCGTCTCGAGGCGGCCGACCTCTTCGACGTTCTTCATCAAGAGGTCGCCCAGGCGCCAGAGGATCTTTCCGCGCTCGGCGGCGGACATCTTGCCCCACGGTCCTAGCGCTTGCCTCGCGGCCTGCACCGCGAGATCGATGTCGGCGGCGTCCCCCTCGGCGATCTCGGCGAGCGGCTCGGCGGTCGCGGGGTTCAGCGTGCGGAAGCGCTTCCCCGATACGGCTTCCCGCCACTCGGCGCCGATCAAGAGGCGCCCACCCGACGCAAGCAACGGGGCCGACATCGTGTCCGTTGGATTCAAGGGATCCCTCCGGCTCACTCCGGGTAGTCGTAGACGCCGCGGCCGACCTTCCGGCCGAGACGGCCCGCCTTCACGTACTGCACGAGCAGCGGGGAAGGGCGGTACTTGTCGCCCAGGGTTCGATGCAAGTATTCCAGGATGCTTAGGCGCGTGTCCAGCCCGACGAGGTCGACCATTTCGAAGGGTCCCATCGGGTGATTGAGCCCGAGCTTCAGCGCCTTGTCGATGTCCCGCGCCGAGGCGACCCCCGCCTCGAGCATGGCGAAGGCTTCGTTCCCGATCAGGGCGTTGATCCGGGAGGTGACGAACCCGGGGGACTCGCGGACGAGGACCGTCTCCTTCTTCATCGCGCGGGATACTTCCACCGCGATCGCCACCGTTTCGTCCGCGGTCTCCAATCCCCGAACGAGCTCGATCAATCGCATGCGATGAACGGGATTGAAGAAGTGCATGCCGAGAAAGCGGGCCGGCCGGTCGCTCGTGGCGGCGAGCTCGGTGATGCCGAGGGAAGATGTGTTGGTCGCGAGGATCGCGCTTGGGGCCAAGTGCGGCGCGAGCTTCGCGTAGATCTCGGCCTTGAGCGCGACCGATTCCGGCGCCGCCTCGATCACGAGATCGGAGCCCTTCGCCGCGTCCGGCGACTTGGCCCACGCGAGGCGCGCCTTCGCCGCTGAGGCGCCGGCCGCGTCGATCTCCCCCTTCTCCTGTGACCGCGCGAGGATCTTCTCGACCTCATCCTGCGCCGACCGGGCCGCCTTCTCGTTGGGTTCGATCACCCGAGTCTCGAACCCCGCTCGGGCCGAGGCGAGCGCGATTCCGCGGCCCATGATTCCCGCGCCGATTACCGATATCACCCGCACCGCCGGTGCCGCCACGCCGAGGCCTCCCGTGTCCGCCGCGACGCGCCCTCGCGCCCCGGAGGCGGGTAGGGTACCATGTTCGGAATGACACGAACGCTCGCGCGCTACATCTTGGCCGCGGCCCTGATCGCGGCCCACCTTCCTCTCCCGGCCTTGCCGGGCAAGGGCGGCGCCCATGCCGGGACGATGGCCTGTTGCGCCCCCAAGGCGTGCTGCCGGGGAATCCATGCCTGCTCGATGGGCGGCAGTTGCGGCACGGTGGGGGCCTCCCACGGGGCGAGAGTCTCCGGCGGCGTTGGCCCGCAAATGTTCGCCGGAGGCTGCGGCGACGAGACGCCCCGCGTGACGCCGCTCCAGCTCGACCCCACGGTGGCGCCGCGGGTCGTGGCGTGCGTTCCGCTCCCCTCCGTGATTCCGGCACTCCCGGCGTCCGGCGTATCTTGCATCTCGCTCGCAGTCCTGCCCCTGGTTCCTCCACCTCGCGCCTAGCGCTTCCTCCGCTTCACCCGAATCACTCGAGTCTTTTCCCAACAATCCAGGAGGAATGACGCCATGGTTCGGCGGGTAGCACTATTTTGGGCATGCGCGGTCGCAATTCCCGGGGCCGCGCTTGCGAGCTGCGGGGCGGAGAATTGCCCCCTCGATCACGCGAGCAGGTGGTCGGAATCGCAGTTCAACCTCGAAATCTCCTATCAATACATCGACCAGAATCAGCCGCGCGCCGGGACCGAGGATGTCGCGGTCGGCGCGATTCCGCGCGACCACGACGAGATCCGCACCCTGAACCGCGCCACAACGGCTCGCGCGTCGTATCGATTCGGCAGCGCTTGGTCCGTGGGAGCGGCCCTTCCATACATCGAGCGATTCCACGCCCACAACCACAACGATCCGGGCGGGGCGGAGTACGAGCGATGGAGCTACAACGGAATCGGAGACCTGGAGCTATCGGGGTTCCGCTCCTTCGGCGGGGGCCAGGGGCGCGGCCGATACTTCGCGACCGCTGGCGTCAAGATGCCGACTGGCGTCACGGACGTCAGGAACGAGGCAGGGGAGCAACCCGAGCCGGCGGCGAGGCCGGGCTCCGGCTCTTGGGATTTCCTCGCGGGCGCCGGGAGTGAGTGGCGCCTCGGCGGGCGGTCAGGCTACGAAGAGGCAGCGGGCATCCCGCTCCGGCTGAGCGTCACGGGACGCTGGAACGGGCGCGGAACGGAGGAATACCGGATCGGTCCCCAGGCGCAGGTCCACCTGGCGAGCGAGCTACCGCTCGGGCAAGTTTTCGCCCTGCTCGGACAGGTCAATTTCCGCGTAAAAGGGAGGGACGACGTGGGCGCGAGCGGTCTCGAGGAAGCGGACACCGGCGGTTCGTCGCTCTACCTCTCCCCCGGACTCCGGGTATCCACCGGTTCGCGCTCATCGGTCTACGGACTGGTACAGATTCCGGTTTACCAGCGGGTGAACGGCATACAGCTCGTCTCCGACGTGAACCTCTACTTCGGAGTGACTGGAGGGATTTAGCTCCTGGCGGTCCGGCGCCGGCGCCCGCCCCGCTACACGCGGGGCGCGTCAGCCGCGGGCGAGGTGACGAACGGGCAGGGAGGGCGTTCGCTCCCTAGGCCTTCGGGAGCGTGACACCCTTCTGCCCTTGGTACTTCCCACCCCTATCCTTGTAGGAAGTTCTGCAGACCTCATCGGATTCGAAGAAGATCATTTGCGCCGCGCCCTCGTTCGCGTAGATCTTCGCAGGGAGCGGGGTCGTATTGGAGAACTCCAAAGTCACGTGACCTTCCCACTCCGGCTCCAAGGGAGTTACGTTCACTATTATGCCGCAACGCGCGTAAGTGCTTTTCCCTAAACAAATTGTAAGCACGCTTCTTGGAATACGGAAGTATTCGACGGTGCGCGCGAGGGCGAAGGAGTTCGGCGGGATGATGCACACGTCGGCGTGGACGTCGACGAAGCTCTTTTCGTCGAACTTCTTGGGATCGAC
>JBGPMG010000099.1:0-8991 GCA_041486815.1 Candidatus Eiseniibacteriota bacterium
CTACTTCACCATCCCTATCTCGCAGGAAATGCGGCCGGTCAAGGGCGTCGTGGACTTCTTCACCGACCTTGGACAAGGCGACCTGAAGGACAGCAATCAGCTGAAACAGGAAGTGGCCCGGGTAGGCATGGCACTGGTGGCCGCTGGCAGCCCGTTCCCGACCAGCACCAATCCCTCCACGATGGTGATGCCTTCCGCCCTGCGCCCGGGGCTCCCGATACGATTCCCATCACGATCCAAGCGGTTCGAATCATCGACGGATCGATGTATTTCGCCGATCTGTCCCTGGAGCCCGCCTTCGCGACCGGGATCGAAGCCTTGAACGGCGCCGTCCGGGATCTCTCGTCGTCGCGGGCCGCCCATGCTTCGATCGATCTGGAGGGCAAGGTCGACGTGGGCGCGCCGGCCCGCCTCACCGGAACGATCAATCCGCTCAACCGCCGGGGCGAAACCGCCGTCGCGATGGCGTTCCAGAATGTGGACCTGACAACGCTCGCGACCTACGCCGGAAAATTCATGGGCTATCAGATCGAGAAAGGAAGTTTGGATCTCGACCTCCACTACGAGGTGCACGACCGACAGCTCTTGGCCGAGAACAAGGTCGTCTTGCGGCAGGTCGCGCTCGGCAAGAAGGTGGCGAGCGCCGATGCCACCACCCTTCCGGTGCCGTTCGCGGTCGCGCTCCTCAGGAACAAGGAAGGCGAGATCGACCTCAGCCTGCCGGTCCACGGAAACCTGGACGACCCAGGCTTCAGCGTCGTCCCGGGCATCATGGGCGTACTTAAAGATTGGGTGGCCGACGTCGTGGCCTCGCCCTTCAAGGTCTTCGGCGCGGTCTTCGACAGCGCGGGAGCAGAGCCCGCCATTCGATTCCCCTACGGCAGCGCCGCCCTGGACTCAACCGAGGTCAGGAAGCTGGACGCGATCCGTCAGGGACTCATCGATCGCCCGGGACTCAAGCTCGAGATCGAGCCGACCGGATTTCGCCAGAGCGATTCGTTGGCGTTGGTCGATTCGCGCCTGGCCGAGCGGCTGCGCCGAGGATCGGCCGCGGCTCGGTCGAAGGTCCCGGAGCCGGCGATGGTCGCCGCAGCGGCCCTTCGCTTCCCGGCCGGCTTCACCGCCATGGAATATGCGCAGCTCCTGGCCGGGGCGTACGCCGCGGAATTCGGCAGGCTCCCAGCACTGGAGAAGACGCGCGAAAAGCCGGTGAATTCCGAAAGTGAGGACGCGGCACTCGTGACGGCGGAATCGAGGCGGATCACGGCGATGGAGAGCCGCCTGCGCTCAACCATCCAAATCGATCCCGGTGAGATTTCCGGCGTCGCCGCCGCCCGCGCCAGAAAAGTGCGGGAATATCTGCTCCGAGACGGTACCCTCGCGGCGGAACGCGTCACGATTGGCGACGGCAAAGGCTCCCAACGCCCGGACAGCGCGGGCGTCTGGGTGGGCCTCACCTTGACGGACTGACCATGGCCTCGATTGAAGTCAGGGAGCTCAAGAAGTCGTACGGCACGGTCGTCGCCGTGGACGGACTCTCCTTCCTGGTCGATCGCGGGGAGTGCTTCGGGCTCTTGGGCCCGAACGGCGCCGGCAAGTCGACCACGATCAACTGCGTCGTGGGCGCGCTTCAGCCCGACTCGGGCCAAGTGACCATCGAAGGCGAGACCGACCCGACGCGTCCCTCCGTGCGCATGAAGATCGGCGTGGCGCCCCAGTCGATCGCGCTCTACGAGGACCTGACCGCCCAGGAGAATCTCGAGTTCTTCGGCAAGTTGTACGGATTGAGCGGCGACCTTCTCAAGACTCGGATCGAGATGGCGCTCGAGTTCTCAGGGCTCGCCGAGCGCCGGAAGGGCCGGGTCTCGACCTTCTCCGGCGGGATGCAGCGGCGGCTCAATCTCGTCTGCGGCATTCTCCACGACCCGCCGGTGATCCTCCTCGACGAGCCAACCGCCGGTGTCGACCCACAATCGCGGAACCTGCTCTTCGACAACATCGAGGAGCTGAAGCGGCTGGGACGGACGGTCGTCTACACCACTCATTATATGGAGGAGGCGCAGCGCCTCTGCGATCGCGTGGCGATCATCGACCAAGGGAAGATCCTGGCGCTCGATACGGTAGAGGGGCTCCTCCGCGCCCACAAGGGAGCCGATCTGGAAGCGGTCTTCCTGCACCTCACCGGCAAGAAGCTGAGGGACTGAGCGTGAACGCCATCGTCACCATTGCGCTCAAGGACCTTCGCCTTCTGGCCCGGGACAGGGCGGGTTTCTTCTGGGTGCTCGGGTTCCCGTTCCTGATGGCGCTCTTCTTCGGCGCCATCTCTTCGGGCGGAAGCGAGAATCGAGCCGCGATGCCGATCGCGGTCGTCGACCTGGACCGGAGCCCGTATTCCCGCGCGTTTCTCTCCGAGCTACGGAAATCGGAAGCGCTTCAGGTCCGGGAGGCCCCCATGGACTCGGCCCGCCTGCTGGTACGGCGTGGGCAGCTCGTCGCGTACGTCGCGCTCTGGCCCGGGGTCGGCAAGTCGATGGGCTTTGGGGGCGACAGCGCGGGAATCGAGCTCGGCCTCGATCCCAGCCGGCGCGCGGAGGCCGGCTACCTGCGCGGCCTCGTCACCGCCGCCACCTTCTCAACCCTCCGGGGCCAATTTACTCCCACGGGAGGCGGGCGGGAGATGGTCCGCCTGAGCTTGGCGGCGCTCGAGAGCGACACGACGCGGACGCGCGACGAGAAACTCCGAGCGACGAGCGTGCTCACGAACCTCGAGCGTTTGATGGTGGCTCTCGATTCGAGCGAGGCGAGCGCGGGCACGGCGACCGACAAGGGCGCCTCCCGAGCGACCTCCACCGAAACCGCGGCCGGTCCCAACATGCGGGTGGTCGACATCGCGGAGGAGGAGAACGGGCCGCGAAACGCCTACGAGATCACGTTCCCATCATCGGTGATGTGGGCGATGATCGGGGTTTGCATGAGCTTCGCCATCTCCATCGTCCACGAGCGGATCCGCGGGACATTCCTCCGCCTTCGACTGGCGCCGATCTCGAGGTCCCAGATCCTCGCCGGCAAAGGGCTCGCGGCCTTCCTCGCGGCGCTCGGCGCGACGACGTTCCTGCTTCTCTTCGCCGCGGTTGTCTTCAAGGTGCGGATCTCGAACCCTCCGGCGCTGGCCGTCGCCCTGGTCGCGGCGGCATTCTGTTTCACGGGGATCATGATGCTGATCTCGGTCTTCGGCCGCACCCACTCCGCCGTCGCCGGGGCCGGATGGGCGGTCCTGCTCATTATGTCGATGACGGGAGGCGGCATGATCCCCTTGATCGCGATGCCTGCCTGGATGCAGACCGTGAGCAACTTCAGCTTGGTGAAGTGGGGTGTCCTCGCGGTGGAGGGAGCGATCTGGCGGGGATTCACGCCGCAAGAGATGGCGCTCCCGGTCGGCATCCTGCTCGCCGCCGGGGTCGTCGGCTTCGCGATCGGCGCCCGCGCCCTCAGCCGATCGGAGAGCTAGCGCCCCTAGTTCTCGAGCCAGCGCCGCGAGAGGTGGACCAGCTCGTCTTCCATCTCGTCGAAGATCGCGTCGAGTCTCTGGAAGGCGCCCCCGACGCGCCCGATCCCGTCCGACCAGCCCCCCGGATCCGCCCTTTCCTGACTCGCGATGAGCTGGAGCAGCTCCTCGCCGAACTCGCGCTTCGCTTCCTCCAGCCTCGGGAGGAACGGACGGACCTCGGGCGCGTAGAAACCAACCAGCATCCGGAGCCGCTCCACGGGGAACTCCTTGGGAGCTTCAATCCGCTGATGGGGCTGGCGGGCAACGCAGCCCGCGTAGATCTCAATATAGGCGTCGCGCAGACTCCCGACCGCGGTGAAAAGATCCTCGAGTTTGGAGCGGAGCAGCGTCTTCCGCTCCCAGGCCTTATCCCACTTGAATTGAGATCGCGCGCTCAGGAAGTGGGAGATCCCGACGATCAAAGCGCCGGCGAACGCCCCGATGAGGCCGACCCAAGCATTTTGCATCCGACATCACTCTCTCCACCTCCGAAAGACTACAGCGACTCTAGGAACTTCAGCAGCGCGGCCCGCTCCGCTTCGGAGAGCGCCGCGAACCTGTCGCGCGAAGCCGCGCCCTCCCCGCCATGCAGGCGGATCGCCTCCTCGATCGACTTGGCCCGACCGTCGTGGAGGAAGCTGCTCTCACCCGCCCCACCCGTCTTGTTCGAGAACCGGAGCCCCATGAGCGGCTCGGTCCGAAACTCGGAGGGTGAGGCCTGACCGAGGCAGATGTCGGCCAGCTCCGGGCCCATGTCGTGGAGGAGAAGGTCGGTGTAGGCCGCGACCGTCTTGTATCGAAGCGCCTTCACGGGACTGTCCCCGGTCCGGAGCGCCGGCAGATGGCACCCGGCGCACCCGATCCGCGAGAAGAGCGTTCGCCCGCGCTTCCCTTCCGACGTGAGCTTCTCGGGCGCCGGAGGCGCGAGGAAGCGCACGAAGGCGGTGGTCAAGTCGAGCGCTTCTTGGTTGATCTCCGGCTCCGGGACAGGGTCCACGCCGGGGGGAATCGGTTGCCCTCCGACCGTCTCCTCGGTGGGGACGGCGGGGCTCGTGATCCCCTGCTCCGCGGCGTAGGCGCCATTGTTGAACTCGCTCAACGTGGGAACGAGCGCCTTCCGTCCAAAGCGTCCGATCCGTCCGTCGAAAAACCGGTTGGGGCGGCCTGAAATTCCATCGTGATTCCGATCGTCGGGATCGGCATAGGCCAGGATGACCGAATCCGGCACCGCGTCGAGGAGGCCGAAGCCGAAAATGTCCGGTGCGGTTCGATGCGCGATCGCGGTCGCCTCCTTGGGCTGAGGCTCGCTGTCGATCCCGAGCGCGGCGTGAAGCGCCGGCGTCACCTTCTGCTGGATTACGAATCCGCCCTTGTCCACCAAAGGGTCGCAGAACGAGCTGTCGGGCAGGAACGCGCTGACGTGCACTTCAACTTCATCGCCGCGCCCGCCGACGGCAGGATCCTCGTGGCACTCGGCGCAGGCGTCCGAGTTGAAGACCGGTCCCAAGCCCGTCTCGGGAGTGAAGACCGTCGTGAACTGAGCCTTCCCACGGTCGAAGAGCGCCCGCTCGTCGGGGGTCAACCCCGAGAGCGGCTCACCCGGCTTCGGAGGCTTGGCGCACCCGGCAAGGATCAGGAGTACGGCCACGGCGGAAGCGGCAGGCGCCGCGATCGTCCGCGTCATCGCGCACCTCCACTCTCCTCCGGGTGCACGGTCTCAATCGCCACGGCCATGAGCTGGGCCGGCGTCTTTGGCCCCGCGGGCACGGGTTGGTATCGGACCCGGACGATCGCGCCCGGCCGGAGGATTCCCAGGTCGGCCGCGGCACCCGCGACGCTGATCTCGCAGGCGGGAGCGACCTTCATCCGGTACTGGCGCAGCGCGTAGCCCACACCGGTGATCACCTCGAGGGTCCTCGCCTTCGCATCCACCGATCGAACGGTGCAATTCAAGGAGGCGGGCTCTGGCCCCGTGGTTGTGGCCGCGGGTGGTGGAGATGCCGGAGGCGGCGGGCTCGCGCTAAAGGACAGCAGTAGAACCGCGAGCGTCAGGAGCAAGCTGGACCAGATCGAGCTGAGTTTCATAGGATCCTCCGGGAATTTGGAACACGGATGACCCACGTAGGATTCATCGTATCTTGCGAGGCGGTGCGGTGTCCCGTGCAAGTTGCATGAAGGCGGATCGAGGATGGAGCTTGGGGCGGGGCTAGCCCTTCGGCGACTTGCGGAATTTGGACCGCAGCTCCTCGAGGAAGTTGAACGCGATGTCGTAGCGCGTAAGCTCGTCTTCACTTTCGCCCTTCTGGATCACGAGAAGCTTTTCCTCCGGAAGGAGGTCGAGCAGGAAGTCGCCGGGCCCTTCACTAACGATCCGGAGCGCGTTCAAGTCCCATGCGATCTCCGGAGCTGACGCGCTTAGCCGCGGCGTGGTGCCGATCGTGACCCACACGACCTGGTTCTGCTTGGACTCGTAATACAGGCGTTTGCCGTCGCGACTCCAGCTCACCCATGCGTCGCACCCCTTTTGCGATGCCAGGAGCGGCTGCCCCACCGGACCGCCCTGTTCCCATCTGCATACGTATGCTTCGCCCCTCCCAGCCTCGTTGGACACGTACGCGATCATCCGACCGTCCGGCGAAAAGCATCCTCCCCCGCCCTGCGCGTCTCCCCCGAAGACAAGCTTCGCCTCCACCTCGTGCGGCGGCGAGGCCGGCGCCACCATAAGCTCGATCCGGCCGGTGCGGACCCGAGCAGCGCAGAGGAGCTGCGTGCCGTCCGGAGACCACGATGTCGGAACGATCGGGGAGCCCTCTTCGCCTTTGACGATTCTCCGGGGGGTGCCGCTCCCGTCTGCGTTCGCGACGTAAACCCCGTTGACGTCTCCTGGTCCGTTCTGATTGAAGGCAAGCTTCGTCCCGTCGGGCGACCACGCGGGCATATAGCAGTCGACCCCTGGGACGGCGATCACGCGCCGGGAGGTGGGGGCCCCTCGATCGGAAACCCAGATCTCGTAGATCGCCCCCGCGTCGGCGATGACACACGCAAAGTGGGTCCCGTCGGGTGAGGCGCTCACGATCGAATCGAATGGCTGCCGCTCCCCCGACCATTCGGAGGTCTTGCCCCCGGCATCCACGATCACCGCGTGGCGGTCCTGCCCGACGTTTCCGCCCATCACGTGGAGTAATGTCCCGTTGGAAGCCAGCCCGATTACCGCATTCCCATTGCTCGTGGCGACGCGGAGCCCTCCCTGGAGCGCGACCGGCTCACCCTTCACCTCCAACCGCCCGAGATCGAAGGGCACGGCGAGCAGCGCGTTTCCGCGAGTGAATAGAAGATGCCCTGTCGTCGAGTACTCGGCGCTTCCCCCATCGCGAACCAGGATCTTCGTTTTCCCAGACTTGAGATCCAGAACCGCGACGCCGAGCTGGTAGGCGCCGCCCTCATACGAGGTCGCTTCGAGCAAGACGCCCCGGTCGCCGGGTAGCGGCCGCCTGAAGTTGAAAGTTCCGTCGAAGCCAGAGGCATCAAACGACCTCGCCTTCGATGGCGGGCCGCCCGTCGAGGGCTGCCGCACGTATTCCTTCCCGTTCGCCGATGAAATGAGAAAATCGCCCGACTGAAGCCAGGCCTGCCTTCCCGACCAAGCATCATTCACCTTCGCGATCGGTACGGGCGGGGTGCTTCCATCTATCGGCATCTTCAAGATCTGCCTTTGTGCCGTCCGCTCGGAGATGGGTGCGACAAACGAGATCCACTTCCCGTCCGAGCTCAGCGCGAAGGTTTGCGCTCGATCGGTTCCGCGAACAGGCTCGAAGGAAGATTGATCCATCCTCCGCGCGTAGATCTGGGAGCGCGGCTCCTCACCTTTCGCGGTCTTGCGCGGCAGTGCGAGCATCAGGATGGTCCGCCCGTCGGGCGTAATCTCCCCTTGGAGGGCTTGCAGCCCCCCCGGAATCGTGACGGACGCCCGAGTGACCATGCGGCTGGCCCGCCCCGCGTCTCCGCCCAGACCCAGCGTGCCCCAAAGATTGAGGGCCAAAGCTCCGCCGGCGACGATGCCAAGGCCGAAGATCACGCCGGTCTTCGCCCCAAACCGCCTCTTCGCGGGCGCTGCAACCCCCGCGGCCGCGGGCAGCGCCGCCGCGACGCTCCGGCCCGCCTTCAGCTCCTCGAAAGCGAGCCTCGCGTCGCCCATGTCCCGAAGCCGCTTCTTCGCGTCCATTTCGAGACACCGCTCCAAGAGCGCGCGGACGGCCGGCGGCGTGTTCTCGGGCAACCGCGACCAATCTACGTCCCTATCCAGGATTCTCGCGATCGTGTCCGAAACGGTCTCCCCCTCGAACGCCAGCCTCCCCGTGAGGCATTGGTAGAGCACGCACCCGAACGACCAGATGTCCGTGCGGCGGTCGACCGGCTTTCCCCGAGCCTGCTCCGGAGAGAGATAGGCCGCCGTCCCGAGGACCACCCCCGGGAGCGTGGTCGGTGAGTGGTACGTCGGCGAAGGCGCGATTGTCGGTGACTGTGGGAAGGTGGGCGAGTTCGGGAATGTCGGCGACTGCCCGGGATCGGAGTCCGCGACCTTTCCCTTTGCCAGGCCGAAGTCGAGCACTTTGACGACGTCGTTCGGCGTGATCATCACGTTCCCGGGCTTCAGATCCCGGTGGATGACGCCGCCTTCGTGCGCCGCCTCGATCCCCGACGCGATCTGGTGACAGATGTCGAGCGTGTCGGCGAGTGGCAGCGGTCCCCGGCTCAGCCGCTCAGCGAGGGACTCGCCCTCGACGTGCTCGAGGATCAGGTAACGCGCCCCCTCGCTTTCCTCGACGCCGTAGATCGCCGCGATATTGGGATGGTTGAGCGAAGCAAGGAGCTTGGCCTCGCGCTCGAAGCGCTGGAGCCGCTCCGGGTCGGCCTCGACATCGGGAGAGAGAGCCTTGATCGCGACGGCGCGATCGAGGCGCGTGTCGTGCCCAAGGAAGACAACGCCCATGCCGCCACGGCCCAACTCGCGGTCGATCCGATAGGGGCCGATCGTCGACGGGGTTGCCGTGGTCACAATTTCCTCACTGCCCGGACTGGAGTCCCTTCAACATGTCCTGCGCCCTGCGGTTCTCCGGGTCCAGCTGCAGCGCGTGTTGGAGGCTTTCGATCGCCGCGGCCTTGTCGCCCTTCATACTCTGGACCATGCCGAGAAGGACGTAGTTGTCGGCCACCATAGGGTCCCGCTCGACGCTGAATTTCGCGATGGTGATCGCGCCATCCGGATCCTTCCGGTCGCGGGCCACCCACTCCGCGAGGGTGTTTAACGAGCCCGGTCCAAAGTCGTAGGAACCGCTCCCGTAGTACTTCGACCGGAGCTCCTTGTATGTCTGCAGCGCCGCATCGACGCCGCCCTTTATGACCGCGTCCTTCATCAAGTCCGTAAGGGTCCGAGGCGACTCGAC
>JBGPMG010000100.1:0-8888 GCA_041486815.1 Candidatus Eiseniibacteriota bacterium
CCCTTCGAAGAGCTTGGTGTTGGGCTGGTGTCCGATGCCGATGAAGACGCCCTCGGTCTCCATCTGGGTGACGGCGCCGCTCTTCACGTTCCGGAGCCCCACGCCGGTCACGCACCCTCCGTCCGTGCCGAGGATCTCGATCACCTCCGTGTCCCAGACAAACGAGATCTTCGGGTTCGCCCGTGCGCGATCCTGCATGATCTTGGAAGCGCGGAGGCTGTCGCGGCGGTGGATGATTGTGACGTGGCTCGCGAACTTGGTGAGGAAGGTCGCCTCCTCCATCGCGGTGTCGCCTCCGCCGACCACGACGACCCGCTTGCCCTTGAAAAAGAAGCCGTCGCAAGTGGCGCACGCGGAAACGCCGTGCCCCATGAGCTTCCCTTCGGTGGGGATGCCGAGGAGCTTGGCGGAGGCCCCGGTGGCGATGATGAGGGAGCGGGCCTTGTAGGTCTTGCCGCCGGCGACGACCTCGATCGGCGTGGCTTTCAAATTCACGTAGTCGGCGTCGACTCGGATCAACTTGGCCCCAAATCGATCGGCCTGCGCCCTCATCTCGGCCATGAGCGCCGGGCCCATGATGGCGTCGCGGAAGCCGGGAAAGTTCTCCACCTCGGTCGTAATCGTCAGCTGTCCACCCGGCTGGGCGCCTTCCAGGACGATCGGCGCCAGGTCCGCGCGGGCAGCGTAGATCGCGGCGGTCAATCCCGCCGAGCCCGATCCGAGGATGATGATGTCGTGGGTTTCGCTCATGGAACAGAGGTCCTTTATAAGTGGTTTAGATGCCGGGGGGCCCGGGGAGGCGCCGGGAACCGGCCCCGTTTTCCGCGCATCTAAAAGGGAGCCTGTACGATACTAGGCAAACGGCGCCCCGGCTTCAACCCCGGGACGCCCTCGCCGCGTCCGGGAGAGCACGGTCGCGATACCCCAATCGGAGGATGCCGCCCCATGAGAAGATTCGCCGCCGCGTTCGCTGTCGCCCTGAGCCTTGCCTTGGCGTCGGCGTCCCAAGCTGCGCCCACCACCTGGACGATCGATCCGAATCACTCGCAAGTCGGATTTTCGATCCGGCACTTCTTCAGCAAGGTGCCCGGCAGCTTCACCAAGTATTCGGGAACGATCGTCTACGATGCCCAGAAGCCCGCGTCGTCATCGGTGAAGGCCGAGATCCAAGCCACGAGCATCACCACCAATAACGAGAAACGCGACAATCATCTCCGGAGCGAAGACTTCTTCTTCGTGGAGAAGTATCCGACCATCACCTTCGAGAGCACCAAGGTCACCCCGGTCGGCGATGGCAAGCTCATGGTCGAGGGAAACCTCACGATGCGCGGTGTGACCAAGCCCGCGACGCTCGACGTGACGTTCCTGGGTGCCGGTCCGAGCTTCGCCGGGGAGCAGCGCGCCGGATTCGAGGCCGTCACGAAGGTCAACCGGAAGGATTTCAATATCCTCTGGAACAAGGCGTTGGACCAAGGCGGCACGATGCTGGGCGATGACGTCGAAATTCGGATCGGGGTGGAAGGCGTGAGCCGGCCCGCCGAGCCGCCGGCCAAGGCGGACGCGGCGCCCTCGAAGTCCTAGGCTCGCGACGACCGCGCGGGGCCCACGGCCGCATGGCCTCGCGCCGCGTCATCGAATCCGCGAAGCGAGATCCCTGGCCAAGTCGGGGAGGACCTGGATGTCCCCCTCGACGAATGGAAGCTGAGCGAGCGCGCGGGGGTGCACCCAACGCACCTCCGCGCACTCGATGGCCCGGGGGGTGCCCCGCAGCGCTTCGCAGATGTGGAAGTAGAGGGAGACCGCGCGGTCGGGGTAGACGTGGGTGAGCGCACGCCAGAGCGGGCCGACCTCGACCTCAACCCCGATTTCCTCGAGCATTTCCCGCCTTAGGCACTGCGGGATGCTCTCGCTCTCGCGCCGCTTGCCGCCGGGAAATTCCCAGCGACCCCCCTGATGGTCGTGCTCTTGGCGGCGCGCGATCAGGACCTCGGAACCGTTCCAGATGATCCCCGCGGCCACCTCGTGACGGCGGATCGCCCGCCCGGGGATGCCTGGACGCTCCGCCATCAGCCGCGCGTCGGCTTGCCCTTCGGCACGGAGGCCTTCTTCAGCTCCCGATCGAGGAACACGAGCGTCCGCTTCCAGGCGTCCTTCGCGTCGGCCTCGCGGTAGCTGCCCCACGGATTCGTCGGGTTCGCGAACGCGTGGCTCGCTTGGGGGTAGATCTTGAAGTCCACCTTCTTGCCCGCTTTTTGTAGCGCCGCCTGGAACGTCTTCACCTGGTCCGGGCTCGGCCCCTTGTCCTGGCCGCCGAAATTTCCGAGCACGGCGGCCTGAATTCCCCGGATCGAGGCCGGATCGGAGATCGGCGCGCCGTAGTACATCACGCAGGCGCGAATTCCCGGATCGGCCGCCGCGATGCGGATTGCGTACTTCCCGCCCATGCACCAGCCGATCACCCCGACGGCGTGGGCGCGCACGTCGGAGCGCGACCGGAGAAAGTCGGCCGACGCGCGAAGCGTCCGGATCGCGTCCTCCTCGACCAGCCCGCTCATCAGTTGATGCGCGGTCTCTTCATCGTGGGCGACCTGCCCATGGTAGAGGTCCACGGCGAACGCGACGTAGCCCTTGTTCGCAAGGCTGTCGGTCTGTTGCTTGACCCAATCGCTCAAGCCCCACCATTCGTGGACCACGATCACGCCGGCGTGCGTCCCCTCGCCTTTCGGGAGGGCGAGGTAGCCGGAGAATCTCGTGGAGTCCTGGGTGTAGAAGACCATTCCTCCGGCCACGGCCGAGCGCGGAGCGAGGATCGCGGCAAGAAGCAGGATTGCAGCGAGAGCGCGGTTCATTGAGATCTACCTCCCTGGGGTGGCGCGGCGGGCGATCGTTCGCCCTTCATCGTGCCCAAAGCATACCTGATCTCGCCCAGTACTTCCGAGTCCCGCTCCAGCGCCGCGGCCTCCCGGAGCGCGTCCGCGGCGTGGGAGTCGGCGATCTTCCCCAGGGCCCACGCGGCGTGGCCTCGTACCGACCGATCCGCGTCCCCGAGGAGGGCGCGGCGGAGCGCCGCCACGGCCCGCGGGTCCCCGAGGTTTCCCAGCGCCACCGCGACGTTTCGAACGAAGCGATCCCGCCCGGCCCGGCGCAGGGTGGTGCCTTGAAAGCGCGCGGAAAAGGCCGCCTCGTCCAGCGCGAGAAGCGGGAGAAGTTCGGGCGTCTGCTGCTCCGGCCTCGCGGCGAATTCCGGATTCGACGTATGCGTGGCGAAACGGTTCCAGGGGCAGACCTCCTGGCAGTCGTCGCAGCCGAAGATGCGGGTCCCGATCGCCGGACGCAGCTCGAGCGGAATTCCGCCCCGATGTTCGATGGTCAAATAGCTGATGCAGCGCCGGGCGTCCAACTGGTACGGCCCGACGATCGCGCCCGTGGGGCAGGCCGTGATGCAGCGCGAGCAAGAGCCGCAGTAGCTCTTGGAGGGCAGATCCGCCGGGAGCTCGAGGTCGGTGAGAAGCTCGCCGAGGAAATACCACGATCCGGCCCGCTTCAAGATCACGTTCGTGTTTTTCCCGATCCAGCCGATGCCCGCTTCGACGGCCCACGCGCGGTCGAGGACGGGGCCGGTGTCGATGTACGGGGCGATCCGGGCGGTGGGTTCCATGGCGCGGATCGCCCGAGTCAGCGAGAGCAGGCGCTTTCGGACCCGCTTGTGATAGTCCCGACCCCAGGCGTAGCGGGCGATCCGGCCACTCAGAGGAGCGGGGTCGCCCGCATTCGGCCAATCGCCCCGGTAGTAGCCTAGGGCGACCGAAATCACCGTGCGCGCCTCCCGGAGAATCGCGCCGGGGTCGGATCGGCGAGCGGGATTCCGGGCCATCCAATCCATCGTCCCGTGGCGCCCTTCGGCGAGCCAGGCGAGGAGCCGCCGTCGGTCGGGGTGCGCCTTGGCCCGCGCGAAACCGATCGCGTCGAACCCGAGCCGCTCCGCCTCTGCGCGGATCCGATCGGCGAGCGTCGGGGCGGCTTTAGGCTCCGCCGCCCCTGTGGTAGCATCCGCGCGTGGCGGACGATCTGGAAACTCAACCCGTATTTCCGCTTCCAAACGTGGTCCTCTTTCCCAAGGCCGTCCTGGCGCTCCACGTCTTCGAGCCTCGCTATCGGCTAATGATGGACGAAGTGATCCAGAGAGGCCAGTCGATCTGCATGGCTCTGCTGAAGCCGGGGTGGGAGGCCGACTATTACGGATCCCCCGAAATGCACGCGATCGGGTGCGTCGGCAAGGTCGTGGGCCACCAACTCCTCGAGGACGGCCGATACAACGTTACCCTTCACGGCGAATACAAGGTCACGATCGAGGGGTTCGAGCGGGACCATCCGTTTCGGATCGGCCGGATGAGCCGGCTCGACGAGGACGAAGGCTGGTGTGGGCGTGGATCGACTCCGAACGAATCGCAGGAGCTGCTCGCGATGTTCCGGCGCTTCCATGAAGGGAAAGGGGCGGCCCTCGACTTTGCAGCCATCTTCGGAGCGCAGATGGAAGCCGACGCGATCGTGAACACGATCGCGATGAACCTGAATGTCGAGCCCGCCGTGAAGCAACAGCTCCTCGAGATGGAAAGCACGGAGCTTCGCTACCGCGCGGTTCACCGAGTGCTCGCCGACGCTTCGGCGACCCAGGATGTGCTCGACGGGGCCCGGCATCGCTTTCCCACCGACCGGCGAGAGAACTGAGTGGACATCCGGGTCTTGATCGACCGGCTCCGAAACGCCTATCCGGACGCGGCCTGCGCTCTCGAGCACCAAAGCCCCTTCCAGCTCTTGGTCGCCACCATTCTCTCCGCCCAGTGCACTGATGCGCGCGTGAACATGGTCACGCCGGGCCTCTTCGCCCGGTATCCGGACGCCGCCGCGATGAGCCAGGTGGGCCAGGAGGAGCTGGAGGAAATCATCCGCTCGACCGGGTTCTACCGGAACAAGGCGAAGGCGATCCGTGCCGCATCGGAGCGCCTCATGGACTCGTTCGGCGGCACCGTGCCGCGGAGCATGGAGGAGCTGCTCACGCTCGCCGGGGTCGCCCGAAAGACGGCGAACGTCGTCCTCGGCGTCGCCTATGGGCTCTCGGAAGGCGTCGTCGTCGACACCCACGTCGAGCGGATCGCGCGCCGGCTCGGGTTGAGCCGGGGGAAGGGCCCGGAGGAGGTGGAGCAGGACCTCATGCGGCTCCTCCCGCAGGAGGATTGGATCGACTTCTCTCACCTCCTCATTTTTCACGGCCGCCGCACCTGCGTGGCGAGGAAGCCGAATTGCGTTGAGTGCCCGGTGATCGATCTCTGCCCGAGCGGGCCCTACTTCCTGGGCGGTCAAACGCCGCCGTGGGAGAAACGGGCCGCGGCGCTGAAAGGGAAGCGGGTCCAAGCCTCCGCTGGTCGAGCCAAGGCGGGCGGCCGAACAGGGCGAGTCCGGCCCATGAAGAAGAAGGGCTCCGCGAGGAAGGCGGGCCCCGCGAAGCGGAAGAGCCGGGCCGCGAGAAAGAGCGCCGGCGCCGCACGGGGAAAGAAAGCTCGGTAGTCGCCGCGTCCGGCCGCTTCGGCCCGCTCCACCCCGGAGGCCTCATGAAGGGAACGCTTGGAGTCTCGATTACATGGCTTGGCCATGCCACCGTCCTCTACCGATCCGAGAAGGGGCGGGCGGTCCTGGTCGACGCTTGGGTCGATGCAAATCCCGCCTGTCCTCCGGCCGCGAAGGACTTGAAGTCCCTCGACCTCCTCCTCATCACGCACGGACACTTCGATCACTTCGACGACTGCCTGGCTCTGGCGCGGAAATACAAGCCCGACGTCGTATGCAATTTTGAGATCGCGCAATACCTCGGGCTCAGGGGAGTCGAGAAGGTGCACGGGATCAACAAGGGCGGAACCGTCGAGCTCCACGGCATCAAGATCACGATGGTCCACGCCGTGCATTCGAGCAGCATCCGCGAAGGCGATTCGTTCTTCCCGGGCGGCGAGGCGTGCGGGTTCATTCTCGAGTTCGAGAACGGGACGCGCGTCTACCACGCCGGCGACACGGCGGTACACAGCGACATGAAGCTGATCGGGGAGATCTACCAGCCGCGGATCGCGGCGCTCCCGATCGGGGACCTCTTCACGATGTCGCCGGTCGAGGCCTCGGTGGCCGCCCGCATGATCGGCGCCCGGACCGTGGTGCCGATCCACCACTCGACGTTTCCGGCGCTGACCGGAACCCCCGCCGCGCTCCGGGAGCGGCTCCGGGACCGCTCCGATATCGAGGTCCTCGAGCTGAAGCCTGGGGAGACGGCCTCGTGATCGAAGGAGTGGCCGCCGCCGCGACCGCCGCCGAAGCGGCCCGAAGATTTCGCGGCGGCACGCTCACCCCCGCGGAGCTGACGGAAGATCTCCTCGCGCGAATCGCGCGGGAGAATCCGCGCCTCAATGCGTACTACGAGGTCTTCGCGCCCGAGGCGCGGGAGGCCGCCGCCACTGCGACGCGCGAGCTACGGGAAGGCCGCGACCGTGGGCCGCTTCACGGGATCCCGGTCGCGATCAAGGACCTCTTCGACGTGGCGGGGCACGTGACGACCGCCGGGTCCCATCCTGGATTTCATCCGCCACCGGCCACGCGGGACAGCGAGGTGGTGGAACGGCTCCGCGCGGCGGGGGCGGTCCTGCTCGGGAAGACCGCGCTCCACGAGTGGGCGTTCGGCGTGTCCACGAACAATCCCCATTTCGGCCCGACGCGGAACCCACACGATCCTGCCCGCATCCCCGGCGGTTCCTCCGGGGGCTCGGCCGCAGCCCTCGCGGCGGGCCTCACCGTGCTTGCGCTCGGGACGGACACCGGCGGATCGATCCGAATCCCGGCGGCATTATGCGGCGTGGTCGGGCTCAAGCCAACCTATGGGCTCGTAAGCCTGCGCGGGGTGATACCGCTCTCGCGCTCGCTCGACCACGCCGGACCGATGGCGAACTCGGTCGAGGACGCGTTCCTGCTCCTCGAAGCGATCTCGGACTTCCGGCGGAGCGTAGCGCCGCGTCCGAAAATTCTCTTGCCTCGGAGTTTTTTCTTCGATGACGTCGAGCCGCGGATCGTCGACCTGGTGCGCGAAGCGGCGTCGCGGTTGGGCACGCCTCGGGAGGTCGACGCAGCGGACGTCGCAGGCACGTGGGACGCGAACACGACGATCCTCTGCTGCGAGGCGGCCGCCTTCCATGAGCAGCGCCTCAAAGAGCATCCCGAGTGGTTCGGTGGAGTGCTCGCCAAGCGCTTGAGCCTCGGCTTCGAATATCGCGGTGTTGACTACGTGCGCGCCCGGGACGCGCAACGCGACTGGCGGGACTCGCTCACGCAGCTGCTGGGCGACGACGCGGTGCTCGCGGCGCCTACGACCCCGATCCCCGCGACGGCCATCGGAGATCGGGAAGGGGCAGACCCGCGGGTCTTGACGCGGCTCACCGCGCCGTTCAACCTCGCGGGCGTCCCGGTCCTCTCGCTCCCCATCGGCAAGGTCGACGGGCTGCCGGTCGGCATGCAGCTCGTGGCCGCCCCCGGCCGCGAGTCGCTCCTGTGGGAGGCGGCGCGGGAGTTCGTTCGTGAGTAGGTCGTCCCAACTGTCCCTGCCCAGGCTCCCGGCCACCACCGCCATCGGAGCGGTCCACCTCACGGTGCGGGATCTCGATCGGGCGATCGCGTTCTACACGCAGGAGCTCGGACTTGGGCTTCACGGCCGGGAGGGCGGCGCCGCGCGCCTTGGCGCCGGGGGCAAAGACCTTCTCGTCCTGGCCGGGAAGCCCGACGCTGCCCGAGTGAGGGGCACTACGGGGCTCTACCATTTCGCTGTCCTCGTGCCGTCGCGGGAGCACCTCGCCCGCTCGCTCCGGCACTTGATCGACCGGCGCGTGCCGCTCACCGGCATGTCGGATCACCTGGTCAGCGAGTCCCTCTATCTCTCCGACCCCGACGGCAACGGGATCGAGATTTACCGCGACCGGCCCCGGGAGGAGTGGCCCGTTGTCGGCGGCCTATTGAGGATGACGACCGACCCGCTCGACGTGGAAGGCCTTCTCGCGGAGAGCGGACCCGGGGAGGCGCCGTGGGCAGGACTCCCGCCCGGGACGCTGATGGGCCATGTCCATCTTCACGTGGCGCACCTGGCCGATTCCGAGCGCTTCTATTCGGAGCTGCTCGGCTTCGAGCTCAGGCAGCGCTTCGGCCGGAGCGCGCTGTTCCTGGCCGCGGGTGGGTACCACCACCATGTCGGCCTCAACACCTGGGCTGGGGTAGGGGCTCCGTCCCCTCCACCCGGCTCGGTGGGTCTTCGGCACTTCGAGATCATTTTTCCGGACGCGACCGCTCTCGATCGAGTAGCCGCTCGCGTGCGCGACGCCGGAGCGCCGATTGCCGTCGCGCCCGGGGCGGTTCTAGTCACCGATCCCTCCGGGAATCGCGCGATGCTCGTGGTTTCCGCAGCGGGGAGGTCGTCGTGAACGGCCGCCGGACGCAGCCCCTTTAGTCGAAATAGATGCGCTCGACCATTCGCGAACGGCCGATGCGGAAGGGCTTGCGCGCGCGGAAGAGCTCCCGGCTCGTGCGTGCCGCTCCGCGATCCGGCTCGATCGCGTCCATCGCGATCCACCGGCGTAGTTGGCGGGCGACCTGGATCGAAGTAGGGTGCGGGTGGGGAGCGAGCGCCGCGCCTTCGACGTTTCCGGCCGGATCCCGCGTGAGGGTGCAGCCGCATAGGACTCGCACGACCACCCCGCTGAACCGTCCCAGGGAGGGGTGTCGGACTACCAGCGAATCGCGGTGAACGAACTGCTCGCGCACGCCGCCCCCGACGCGGGCCGGAAGCGTGGTCCGGTCGAGTCGAGCGC
>JBGPMG010000101.1:0-8875 GCA_041486815.1 Candidatus Eiseniibacteriota bacterium
ATTCCGCACCAGGCCAACTATCGGATTATCGACGCGACGGCGAGAAGGCTGGGCCTCCCGATGGAGAAGGTCTTCGTCAATCTCGATCGCTACGGGAACACCTCGGCGGCATCGATTCCACTCGCCCTCGACGAGGCGCGGCGCTCAGGAAGGATCCGGCCCGGCGATCTGATCGAGCTCGTGACCTTCGGCGGGGGATTCACCTGGGCCGCGGCGGTGATCGAGTGGTAGGCGCCGCCTGCCTCTTTCCGGGGCAGGGCTCGCAGAGCGTCGGCATGGGCCGGGCCCTCTCCGAGCGCTATCCGGAGGCCCGGGTGGTCTTCGCGGAGGCGGATCGCGTGCTTGGGTTCGCGCTCTCAACGCTTTGTTTCGAGGGGCCCGCGGAGGAGCTGACCCGTACCGAAAACGCGCAGCCCGCGCTCCTGGCGACCAGTGTCGCGGCGTTCCGCGTCCTCGAGTCGCGGGGGTTAAAGCCCGCGGCCGCCGCGGGGCACAGCGCGGGCGAGTATGCCGCGCACGTGGCGGCCGGCTCGCTCTCCCTCGCCGATGGACTCCGCCTCATCCGCCGCCGCGGCGAGGCCATGGCCGGCGCGGGGCGTGAGCGGCCGGGAACGATGGCGGCCGTGCTGGGGCTGACCGTGGAACAGATCCAGGAGGTTCTCCGGAAGGTGAACGCGCCGCGGGATCTCGCCGCGGCGAACTACAACTCACCGGGGCAGGTCGTCCTCTCCGGCACGCCGGACGCGATCGAGCGCGCGTCGGAGGAGGCCCGGCGCGCTGGGGCGAAGAAGGTTGTGCCGCTCTCGGTTACCGCGGCGTTCCACTCGCCGCTGATGGAGGCGGCGTCGCGCGATCTGGACGAGGCGATCGGCCGCGCGCCGATCGCGCGGGCGCGATTTCCGGTCTACGCGAACGTCACGGCGGCGCCGGTCTCGGAACCCGAGGCGATCCGCGAGGCGCTCCGGAAGCAGCTTCTGAGCCCGGTTCTTTGGGAGCAGACGATCCGGGCGATGCGGGAGTCGGGAATTCGCCAATACGTCGAGGTCGGGAACGGCCGTGTACTCCGCGGGCTCGTTCGGGGGGTCGACAAGGAGGCAGCGCTCTTCGGGTCCGAGGATCCGGATTCGATCGAGGCGGCGGCCGCAGGGATCACCGAGGCCGCAGCGCGGTGAAGGGGCCGTTCGAGGGGCGGGTCGCCGTGGTGACGGGAGGCGCCAAGGGGATCGGGCGTGCGGTGACACGAGCCTTTGTCCGAGGCGGCGCCAAGGTCGTGCTCTCGGGGCGGGACCAGGCCGCGCTCGACGAGGCCTGCGCCGAGGTCGTGCGCGAGGGCGGCGAAGCGGTCGCGGCGAGGGCCGACGTCGCCAGCGAGGCCGACGCGAACGCGCTCTGCCAGCGCGCGCTCGAGGCGTTCGGCAAGGCCGATATCTTGGTCAACAACGCGGGCGTCACGAAGGACGGGCTGCTGCTCCGGATGAGCGACGCCGACTGGGACCAGGTTCTCGACACGAATTTAAAGGGGGCCTTCCACTGCATCCGGGCGTTCGCGAAGCCGATGGTCAAGCAGCGCTGGGGGCGCATCGTGAACGTGAGCTCGGTAATCGGTCTGATCGGAAATGCGGGCCAGGTGAACTACGCCGCCTCCAAGGCCGGCTTGATCGGTCTCACGAAGGCGGTTGCGAAGGAACTGGCGTCACGCCATATTACGGTGAATGCGGTGGCGCCCGGCTTCATCGAGACGGCGATGACGGAGGCGCTCAATGAGAAGGTGCGCGAAGGACTTAAGGCGCAGATCCCGTTGGGGCGTTTGGGCTCGGCCGACGACGTCGCGCACGCGGTGGCGTTTCTCTGTTCCGAGGAGGCCGGATACGTCACCGGCCAGGTGCTGACCGTCGACGGCGGAATGGTGATGTGAGCAGGAGTCGAGAGTCCCGATGACGTGGGACGAATCTAAAGGGGAGGTGAGAGTAGGGATGGCTTCATTTAGCGAAGATCGGGTCAAGCAGATCATCGTGGACCAGCTGGGCGTTGCGCCCGAGCAGGTCACGCCCGAAGCGTCGTTCATCGACGACTTGGGCGCGGATTCGCTCGATACGGTGGAGTTGGTGATGGCCCTCGAGGAGGAATTCGACATCGAAATTCCGGACGAGGACGCCGAGAAGATGACCACCGTGGCGGACGCAATCAAGTATCTCGAGAACCACGTGCCGAAGAACGCCTAACTCGGCACCGCCGGCCTCAGATCGAGGTCGGCGAGGGGAGCAGAAGCCAGCGTTGAGAAGAGGAATCGAGGAAGTCTCATGATTCGACGGAATGGACAGCCGCGCCGCGTCGTCATCACGGGCTTGGGGGTGGTTTCCCCCCTGGGCTCGGACGTCGAGACGTTTTGGAGGCGGCTGATCGCAGGCGAGTCCGGGATCGGTCCCGTGACGCGATTCGACACGACGAAGTACGACACTCGATTCGCGGCAGAGGTCCAGGGGAATCGTCCCGAGGACTACATGGACCGGAAGGATATCCGCCGGACCGATCTGTTCGTCCAGTACGCGATCGGAGCCACCGCCCAGGCCGTCAAGCAGGCGGGGGTCTCTCCCGAAACCGTGGATCCGAACCGCTACGGGGTCGTCGTAGGCTCCGGCATCGGCGGCATCGCGACCTTCGAGGATCAGCATCGCACGCTCCTCGAAAAGGGTCCCTCGCGCGTGAGCCCTTTCTTCATCCCCATGATGATCTCGGACATGGCCTCCGGCCAGGTGTCGATTCAATTCGGCGCCAAGGGCCCCAACTACTGCACGGTCTCCGCATGTTCTTCGGGGGCGCACGCGGTGGGGGACGCGTTCCGGATCATCCAACACAACGAGGCGGACGTGATGATCTCGGGGGGCGCGGAGGCGCCGATCACCCCGGTCTCCTTCGCTGGGTTTTGCTCTATGAAGGCGATGTCCACACGCAACGACGAGCCGCAGAGGGCCTCGCGCCCCTTCGACGCCCAGCGAGACGGATTCGTGATGGGGGAAGGCGCGGGCATCGTGGTGCTCGAGGAGCTCGAGCACGCCAAGAGGCGTGGCGCGAAGATCCTTGCGGAAATCGTCGGCTATGGCGCGACGGGAGATGCCTATCACATGACGGCGCCCGCCCCCGAGGGTGAGGGTGCGGCGCGTGCCATGCGGGAGGCGATCCGGGATTCGGGGCTGCCGATCGAATCGTTCGGATATATGAACGCCCACGGTACCTCCACGCCGCTTAACGACAAATTTGAGACACAAGCCATCAAGTCGGTATTCGGGGTACAAGCGAAGAAGCTCCCGGTCAGCTCGACGAAGTCGATGACGGGACACCTTCTCGGAGCCGCCGGAGGACTCGAGACGATCATTTGCGTCCTCGCTCTGGAGCGGCACAAGCTTCCCCCGACGATCAACTACAAGACTCCGGATCCCGACTGTGACCTCGACTACGTCCCCAACACTGCACGAGCGGTCGAACTGCAGGCAGCCCTCTCTAACTCACTGGGCTTTGGTGGGCACAACGTCACCCTGGCGTTGTCGAGGTATGTGGCGTAGGAGGATCCCTCCGGGGATCCGCACATTGTGAAATTGCTCCGAAAGCTGTTCGGTCTGGACCGGCCCGTGGCCCCGGTAAAGCGGGGACCCGACCGGAGTCTTGATCTCAAAGGTCTCGAACAAATTCTCAAATATCAGTTCAAGGATCCCGCGCTCGCCCACACGGCGATGACGCACCGCTCGTATCTTCACGCGAGTCCGGGGCGGAGCGGCGATTCGAACGAGCGCATGGAGTTTCTCGGCGACTCGGTCGTCGGCCTCGCGGTGAACGAGTTCCTCTACAACAAGTTTCCCAAGCTCCGCGAAGGCGAGCTGACCAAGATGAAATCGCTGCTGGTCAGCCGCGTCATTCTCTCCCGTGCGGCCACCGTGATGGGCCTCGGGAATTTCGTCCTGCTCAGCGAGGCGGAGAACGAATCGGGCGGCCGGAATCGCGCCTCGATTCTGGCGGACACGCTGGAAGGGATTATCGGCGCCGTCTACTTGGACGGCGGACTCGAGCCGGCGCGGAAGCTCACCGAGCGCCTTCTCCTGCGCGAGGTGCACGAGATCCTGAGCGACGCCAATCTCGCGAACTACAAGAGCATGCTCCAGGAATACGTGCAGGGAGAGTTCAAGACGCACCCTCAGTACCGCATCTCCAGCGAAAACGGGCCCGACCACCAGAAGCTCTTCGCCGTTGAGGTCGTCGTGAACGGCCGTACCTTGGGGCGGGGCCACGGGAGCAACAAGAAGGAAGCCGAGCAGGAAGCGGCGCGGGATGCGCTCCTCCACTTCGAGAAGATGGTCCGCTCCGAGAAAGAAGGCGGAGAGCGCCGCAGGCGCCGCCGGGGCGGGCGGGGACGCCGGCAACGCGGAGGCGGGAGGGAGGAGCCGAACGCGGGCGACCATCCGGGCAGCCATCCGCGCGGCAATCGGGAAGGGCGCGGGGGCCGCGACGGGAGGGATCATTCGGAGCCACGCGACGGCCGTAGGGGCCGCGACGTGGAAGGTCAACGCGGAGACCGTGATCGCCCGGAAGGGGGCCAACCTAGTGAGGGGCGGGAGCATCGCGGAGACCGCGATCGCCCGGAAGGCGGCCAACCTCGTGAGGGGCGGGAGCACCGCGAGGGCCGCGACCGGCCGGAGGCCGGGGGAGGCGAGGGTGGCGCCCCGAAACCCGAAGGGACACCGCCGGATCAGGAGTCCTCTCCCTGGGCGGCATCGCGGTTGCACACAGAGCCTTAGACTGCTAAAATAGTAGGGTCGTCTCGTGATGGGGAAGGAAGGCCCAAATCGGGCCTTCCTTTATTCCTTCTCCGGGAGACGACCAAAGTGACAGACGGCCAAGGGCGGGGAAGTCTCCCAGCAATCCTCTTCGTAGTTCCGCTGATTTTCCTTGCGGTGACGCCGGCTCCTGCCGGCGCCCTCTACTACTCGCTGACCACGCCAATCACGCTCGAATGTCATCTGCGGTCGGAGCTGGCAGAGGCCGCCGGTGACCGCGAGGGTGCGATCGCCTGGGCCGAGTCGCTCGCGTCGATCGAGCCGGGGTCGAGCTTCACCATGTCCCGCATCGCGCTCTTGTACGAGTCGAGCGGTGAGGACATGACGGCGCTCGAATGGGGAGAGCGGGCGCTCTCCCTCGACAGTCTGAACGCCGACGCCGCGATGCTGGTCGGACGGATGCGGCTCCGCTCAGGCGAGCCGGCGCTCGCCGCGAAGGTGCTCACTCCGCCCCTGCGCCAACTCGGCGCGGTCCCGGAGCTCTACGCGCTCCGCGCTTTGGCGCACCAGCTTGGCAAGAATTACGAAGCCGCCCTCGCGGACCTGAAACGAACCGATGTGCTCCTGCCCGACTTCGCGTGGATTGCGACCGGGATCCTGAGCCTAGCGCTCGAGGACGGCCGACTGGAGGAAGCGTATTCGGCCCTCCAGCTGGCCCTGGAGCTGAAGCCTGATGATTCGCGAACCCTCACGCTTGGTATCTCCCTCGCGCGTCGGATGGGGAATCGCTTGCTTGAGGAGAGCCTGCTCCGGGAATGCGCCCTCGCCAGCGGGGCCCATGGGGAAGACGTCGCGGCATACGGCGCGTTTCTGGTGCGTCACGGGAAGGAACACGAGTTCCGGATGCTCCTGGACTGGGCCGAGGCTCGGGGATTCCACGCCGAAGACCTGAGGGTCGAAGCGGGGCAGGCGTTGCTTGGGACGGGAAACTATCGCGAGGCGCTCGCGGCGGTGAAACCGCTTCGGCACGGTTCGCGAGCGGAGCCGGTGCGCGCCCGTGCCTACCTGGGCCTCGGGGAGGAGCGGAACGCCCTCCGCGACTACCGGTCGTTGATCCCGCAGCGCAGTCTCACCCGGGAAGAATCGCTGGTCGTTGCCTATCTCGAGATCCGCGTGGGGGATCGGAAGCAGGGGATCCGGACCGTCGAGGAGGTGCGTGCGACGCCGCTCGACAACGCCCGTCAGGTCCTCGCCGCCAGCCTGTGCTACTCTTTGCTCGGGCACCCGGAGGAGGCCGTGGCGCTGATCCGCGATGGCGCGGCGCGCGGCCTGGCGAGCCCCTCGATTTACGAACAGCTGGGCTCGGCGGCTACGACCCTTGGGGACAGCCTCTTGGCCCAATGGGCCTGGGAGCGGCTCCGAGACCTCGGGCGGGAGACGTCCGAGTCCCTCTATTTCCTGGCCTCTGCCGATTTGGCGCAAGGGAACACGGACCTGGCCGTGCGCTCGCTCTCACGGGCGATCGAGCTCAACCCTAGAAACGGCAGAGCCTTGCTTCTGCTTGGCAACCTACGGCAACGCCACGGACAGCTCGAGATGGCGCGGGACACCCTGATCCTGGCCTCGCGGTGCGCCGAGACCGCCGTCGAGGCAAATCGGGCCCTGGCGCGGGTATGCCGGAGCCTCAGGCTGGACACCGAGGCCCGGGAAGCCGAATCGCGGGCCCGCTCCGGCCGGTCCGGTCCGGCTTCCGGCCTCAGCTTCTTCCAGAGCCGGTAACCTCGCCCATTTCAGGAACCTCGCGCATGGGGGTGGTGTACCCATGAATACGGAGAGCGATGTGCCAGAGCCGCTTCGGTTGAAAAAGCTCGATCTTGCCGAGCTGAGCGACGAAGACGTCATGGAGCGCTGTGCGATGGGCTCCGAGGCGGCGTTCCGCGCGCTCGTTCAACGCTATCGCACTCGCATCATGAATCTCGTGTGCCGGTTCATCAACGATCGGGACCGGGCGGAGGAGATCAGCCAGGAGGTTTTCCTACGCGTCTTCCGGAATCGCGAGCGGTATCGGAAGAGTGGGAAGTTCTCCACGTGGATCTTCACGATCGCGGTGAACCTGACGAAGAACGAAATCCGAAGCCGCGTTCGTCATCGCGGCACGTTCAGCCTGGACGCCATGGACGAGGACTCCGGCGGGCAGGGTGTGAGTTTTCCGGACTCGAAGCCGCTCCCCGATGAAGATCTCAATGCCAATGAAATCGGACGAAAGGTCGCCGAAGCGCTCCACAAGATCCCCGCGCGCTACCGCGAAGCGGTGGTGCTGCGCGATGTCGAGGGGCTCAGTTACGAGGAGGTCGGCCAGATCCTTCGCATTCCCGGCGGTACGGTGCGCTCGCGCATCAACCGCGCGAGGCTGATGTTGAAGGAACGGCTCAAGCCCTACCTCAGCCTGGAGGACGTATGAACTGCCGGTCCGCCGAACCGCTCCTATCAGCCTTTCTCGAGGACGATCTGAGTCAAAAGGAGCGTCGCTCGCTGGAGGCCCACATCCTCGCCTGCCGGCGATGCTCTCTGGCCGTCCGCGAGCTTCGCGCGACGCTCGAGCTGGTCCAGACCGTTCCCTACTATGAAACAAGCCCGCATTTCGAAGAGGACCTCCTCGCGCGCATCCGTTCGGGTGAGGCGCTTCGACCGACGGTCGTGGAATGGCTGCGAGGACTTCTCGAGCCGGCTCGGCTTCGCCCGCTCTTCCTGGCCGGCGCCGGGGCGTGCGCCGTCTGGATTGGGGTGATGCTGACCAACCCGAACGGCGTTCTCCACGGCGCGAATCTGGCGCGCGTGCGCGACTCGTCGCCGCGAACGACGGCGCAAGTCTCCGGCCAGCCAGTCGCGGCCGGCCTGTCAACGTCGAAGGAACCCTCGAAGGTCGACATCGCTTCCCTCTCCGTTCCTTCCGCGGGGAGCGGCACCGCCGCGGCCGAGCGGCAGCGCTCGGTACAGGCAGCCTCGAGGACCTCGCCCTCTCGCGGCTCGACCTCCTCCGGGGACGCGTTGGATGAGAGCGCGTGGCCCGTTTCGCCAACCACGCAACAGGACGCGGCGGTCCCGAACCCGGGGTCGCGCTACGACGACCAGTACATCACCGATCAATTCTTCCTAGAGAAGGATTTCGGTGGGTCCAACAACAACCCGACGATCACGCCCGTCTCGGATCACGCCTCCGATGACGTGTTCATCACCTTCTAGGGGCATCAGTCTGCCCCGCAGCGCCGGCGCGACGCGCCGGCGGATGGCCCTGGCGCTCGCCGCGGCCGCTTTCGCGCTCTTCATCCACCTCGTTTCTACCGCTCGCGAAGCGCGCGCTGAGCCCAGACCGCTCCGCTCCGAAGACGGGTCGCTCCTCGGGGTCGTCGACTCCGTCCACGCGAGCATCGTGACCGTCGTTTGCTACCCGCCCTCCGACGCAATCCCACGCCCGGGAGTGAAGCGGAAGCGGCTCATCGGGACCGCGATCGCGCTTTCAGAGCGCCGCATTCTCACCACGGCGAGCATCGCGATCCCGGGGGGCAGCGTGCGCGTGCTCCTCAAAGGGGGAGTCGAGCGCCCGGCGGTGCTCCTCGGCGTCGACCGGATGTCGAACATCGCGCTCTTCCAGGTGGAAGGGGCGACCCTGCGAGCGCTTGATCCGGCTCCGCCCCAATCGCTCGCCATCGGAGCCTGGGTCGCGGTGATCTCGAACGTCGCGGTCACGCATCCGCAGGCGGCTCTGGGGCAGATCGTCGGACGGGGCGAGCGGATGGACTACGCGCGCTCGGGTGATGTCCTGGAGATCGACGCGCCCAGCTATCCGGGATCGACAGGCGGCGCCGTTCTCAATGAAGACGGGGACTGGGTCGCGGTGATCGTCGGACGCGCCGTGCCGGGCGTCCCCAGCGAGAGCGGTTCGCGGGTCGGACTGGATCGCGGAAGCGACCCGGTGACAGAGGCGAGCAATGTGCTGATCGCGCTCCCCGTGGACCAGGTGGCGTGGTTGACGAAGGAGCTCGAAACCTACGGCAGCGTGCGCCGGGGATATCTTGGGATTCAGCTCCGCCGCGCCGTCAGCGCCGCGC
>JBGPMG010000102.1:0-8816 GCA_041486815.1 Candidatus Eiseniibacteriota bacterium
ACCGCGCGAAGGCGTGCCCCGCGATCCGCTCCAGCTCGACGCGGCGGATCCCCCGCGCGCGCCTTAGCCCCAGCATGACCTTCTCCTCGACCTCGTCCCGGGGGGAGACCGGCGCGCGATCGTCCCGCGGGAGCAACCCTGACTCAACGCGCTCGTAGTAGCGGGTCACGTCGTGCTCGTTCCTCCACCGCTCCGCCCCATCGAACGAATGCGCGCCGGGGCCGAGCCCCAGATAGGGGCGCCGCGCCCAGTACCCGTCGTTGTGCCGCGATTCGAAGCCGGGGAGCGCCCAGTTCGAAACCTCGTAGTGCGCGTATCCGGCGCGGCCCAGGATCTGCGCGATCTCCCCGTAGCGCTCCGCCGCGGCCTCATCGGTCGGCGGAGCGACCGCGCCGCGGGCCACCTTGGTCGCGAGGGGCGTTCCCTCCTCAACTTGGAGGCTGTAGACCGAGAGGTGCGAAACCCCAAGTGCGACGATCCTCTCCACCGCGCTGCGGATCCCTTCGCCGGTCTCTCCGGGGACCGCGACCATGAGATCGACCGAGATCTTCCGAAACGCCGCGCGCCGCGTCCGCTCGATCGCGTCGATCGCGGCGGCCGGGGAGTGAATGCGCCCCAACGCGCGGAGTACCGCGGGCTCGAGCGACTGGACTCCGAGGCTCAGCCGATCGACCCCGGCCGCGCGCAGGATCGCGAGCTTCTCGTCCGTCAAGCCTTCGGGGTTCGCCTCCGCGGTCCACTCGCGAACGCGGCGAAGATCGAACGAGGCGTGGATCCACGCGAGGAGCCCGCGAAGCGTCGCGGGGTCGAGGGCGGTCGGCGTTCCGCCGCCGAAAAAAATCGTGCGGGGAGCGCCCCAACGGCCGTCCTCGCCGCGGGCCATTTCCCACTCGGCCCGGAGCGCGCGCAGGAGGCGCTCGGGCTCCGCCCGGTGGAGCGGCGCCTTCGCGAAGGCACAGTACGGGCAGAGGCTGCGGCAGTACGGGAGATGGAGGTAGAGGCCGTGCTTCACGATCACCCCACCGGACGGAACAGGCGGTTGAGCCGAGGCAGCCGCCGGTCCGCGTCCCACGACCAGTACAGGAACATCGCCTTCCCCTTCACGAGGTTTCGCGGCAGCGCGCCCCAGAACCGGCTGTCGTGGCTGTTGTCGCGGTTGTCGCCCATCATGAAGAGGTGTCCCTGCGGCACCACAAAGGGGCCGAAGTTGTCGCGCCGGCTTCTCTCCCGCGGCAGGATCTGCGGATCCTTGTGCACGGCGTACGGCTCCTCCCGCGGGCGTCCGTCGACGTAGAGCACCTTGTCGCGGAGCTCCACCACCTGGCCCCCGACCGCCACGCAGCGTTTGATGAAGTCGCGCGCGGGATCGTCCGGATACCGGAAGACGATGATGTCGCCCGGCCTCGGCTCCCGGATCGCCGGAAAGCGGTAGTAGAGGATCCGGTTGCCGCCGAATCCGATGTCGATCTCCGATCCGTACACCATCTTGTTGACGAAGAGGAAATCTCCCGCGAGCAGCGTGTCCTCCATGGAGCCCGTCGGAATCCGAAACGCCTGGACGACCAATCCCCGGATGACGACCGTCAGGACGATCGCGAGGAGGAGCGCCTCCACGTATTCGCGGAACGTGGACTTGATGCGCGCCCTGGCCCGCGTCGTCGCGCCCGTCGCTGCATTCGTCATGCTGGGTGCTCCCCCTTTCAACGTGGACTCACCGCTCGACCCGAAGGACCGCGAGGAACGCTTCCTGTGGGATCCGGACGGTGCCGATCTGCTTCATCCGCTGTTTTCCCTCGCGCTGTTTCTCGAGGAGTTTCCGTTTTCGCGTGATGTCCCCGCCGTAGCACTTGGCGATCACGTTCTTGCGCAGGGCCGAGATCGTCTCCCGGGCGATCACGTTTCCGCCGATCGCGGCCTGGATCGCGATCGGGAACATCTGGCGCGGGATCAATTCCTTGAGCTTGAGGCAGATGTCGCGCCCCCATTCGTAGGCGCCCTCCCGGTTCACGATGACCGAGAGCGCATCGACGGGATCGCCGTTCAAGAGCACGTCCATCTTCACCAGATCGGCCGGCTTGTACCCGGCCAGCTCGTAGTCGAGGGACGCGTACCCGCGGCTCAACGACTTGAGCTTGTCGTAGAAGTCGAGGACGATCTCGCCCAGCGGAAGATCGTAGGTGAGGTGCGCCCGGTCCTCGCTCGGGTATTGCATGCCCCCGAAGATGCCGCGACGATCCTGCGCCAGCTTCATGATATTGCCCACGTATTCCGTCGGGACGATGATCTGCGCCCGGACGTAAGGCTCCTCGATCGACTCGATCTGGTTCGCGGGCGGCATCAGAGCCGGGTTCTCGACGACCGAGAGGTCGCCGTTCGTCCGCAGCACGTGGTATTCGACGCTCGGGACCGTCGCGATCAAATTGACGTCGTATTCGCGGGTCAACCGCTCCTGGACGATCTCCATGTGGAGGAGCCCGAGGAACCCGCACCGAAACCCGAAGCCGAGCGCGAGCGAGGTCTCCGGCTCGTACGTAAGCGAGGCGTCGTTGAGCTGAAGGCGGGAGAGCGACTCCTTGAGCGACTCGTAGCTCTCCGCCTCCATCGGATAGAGGCCCGAGAAGACCATCGGCTTGACCGGCCGGTAGCCGGGAAGCATCTTCGGGGAAGGGTCGTCGGCCGACACGATCGTATCGCCCACCTTGGCATCCGCCACGACCTTCACGTTCGCGATGACGTAGCCGACGTCCCCAGCCGTGAGCTCCTCCCTCGGCTCGAGCCCCAGGCGGAGCACGCCGGCCTCGAGGACCTCGTAGCCCTTGTCGGTAGAAAGGAACCGGATCGCGTCTCCGGGCCGGATCGTTCCGCGCATCACGCGAACGTAGACGATGACGCCGCGGAACTGGTCGAATACGGAATCGAAGATGAGCGCCTGGAGCGTTCCTTCGCGCAGGTCCTCGGGCGGCGGAATCCGCGCGACGATCGCCTCGAGCACGCCCTCGATGTTCCACCCTTCCTTCGCGGAAACCCGGATCACCTCCTCCGGTTCCACGTGGAGCAGCTGGGCGACCTCAAGGGCCACCTCATCCGGCATGGCGGCGGGCATGTCGACCTTGTTGAGGACCGGCACGATGGTCAGGCGTTGGTCCTGTGCCAGGTAGAGGTTCGAGATCGTCTGCGCCTGCACGCCCTGCGAAGCATCGACGACGAGGATGGCGCCCTCGCACGCCGCGAGACTTCGCGACACCTCGTAGGTGAAGTCGACGTGCCCGGGCGTGTCGATGAGGTTGAGCTGATAGGTCTTTCCGTCCCGCGCCGTGTATGACATCGCGATCGCGTGCGACTTGATCGTGATGCCCTTCTCCCGCTCCAGATCCATGTTGTCCAAGACCTGGTCTTTCATCTTCGACTTCGGGACGGTGTTGGTCCGTTCAAGGAGGCGATCGGCCAGCGTCGACTTCCCGTGATCGATGTGCGCGATGATGCAGAAGTTGCGGACCGTCTCGCGCCGCTTCATCGTCGCGAGATCAGAAGCGGACATGCACGGCGACGGCGAGGCGCGACTCACCCGTTCGGTCGAGGACGGGGCCCGACCCCGACTCGAGAGCGGCCTCGTCCGGACCGAAATCGGCGTCGAAGCTCGCGAGGTGAGCATCCACGTACGCGTCGGCCATCTGGAGCAGATGGACCGTGATGGCCCACCAGACGTAGTTTACCTTCAAGTTGTAGTGGCTCGCTTTGCTCTCTGCGTCGCCGATATTCGCGGCATCCTGCTCCTTCCGGTACTCGCCGATCGCCTTGGAGATGAGGAACCCCTCTCCTCCCGCGACGGCGACCGCCTTGATCCACTTGTGATTGGTGATCTGCCCCCATCCGGGCACAGCTGCCGAGCGGAGCATGACGCTGAACGGCGACGGGAAATGCCTCGCCGAATCCGACGGCGCGCCGCCCTTCGCGCCCGCCGCGGCCGCGGCCACGCGAGGAGTCCAGGAAACCAGCAGGAGCGCCGCGAGAAAGCCGGCTGCCGTCGCGACCGCCGGACTCCCGGCGCTAGTCCTTGGTGAAGTAATGGGCGATCGCCATGAAGAGCAGCAGGAAGCCGCCAAAGACGTAGACCCCAATCACCGCGCCCTTCGTGAAATCCGGCCCGAGCGCGGAGTGCTGGAGCAGATACTGCAGCCCCTGCGCCAGCCCTATGATGAGAACGAGGAGGAGGACCAGCCACCATTTTCGCACGATCGCGAGAACCGCGATGACGAGCACGACGGCGATGACCCGTGGATCGTTCCAGTCCAGTCCGAACCATGAGTGGATCAGGTCGTTCACGGTCTCACCCCTTTCATCGTTGGCGGGAACGTGTGGGAATCGAACCCACCTCGGACGTTGGAAACGCCCGACAGAAGGATTTGAAGTCCTCGGAGACCACCAGATCCCATCCGTCCCCGCAGCGGCATTGACTCAGGCGGTCACCTCGAGCGCGCGCCGACCGGGCGCGAGCACCTCGCCGACGACGGCGGCGCGCACCTTGGACCGCTTAAGCCGACGGAGGAGTGCCTCCGTCTTGGAGGACGGCACCGCGATCAGCAGCCCTCCCGACGTCTGCGGGTCGACGAGGGCGAGCCGAAGCGGCTCGGGCACGGCGCCGGCCCAGGCGACGTCGGGATCGACCGCGTCTCGGTTCGAGTGAAGGCCGCTCGAGGTCGCCCCCTGGGCCGCGAGCTCGAGCACGCCCGGGAGAAGCGGGACGGACCCGCTCCAGATCCGGATCGTTTTCTTGCTGGCTCGGGCGACGTTGCGGGCGTGTCCGAGCAAGCCGAAGCCGGTGACGTCCGTGGCGGCGTGGACGCCAGAGGCGCGCATCGCTTCCGACGCCGCCCGGTTGAGTGTCTTCATCTGGCGCGTCATCGTCTCGAGGAGCGGGCGCGAGAGCAGTCCGCGTTTGAGCGCGGTCGCCAGGATCCCGACGCCGATCGGCTTTGTCAGGACGAGAAGATCACCCTTCTTGGCCCCCGCGTTCGAAACGACCCGCTTCGGATGAACCTCGCCGGTCACGGCATAGCCGAACTTGATCTCCGGATCGCGAACGGAATGTCCCCCCAGGATCAGGACCCCGGCCCGGCGCAGCGTGTCCGCCCCGCCGCGAACGATCTGGCGCAGCACGGCGGGATCGCCCGTCTCAGCCGGAAAGCAGAGGATCGAGAGCGCGAGCTTCGGAGAGCCGCCCATGGCGTAGACGTCGCTCACCGCGTTCGCCGCGGCGATCGCCCCGAAATCGTACGGGTCGTCCACCATCGGCGTGAAGAAGTCGACGGTCTGAACGAGGGCGAGCGTGGCGCTCATCTTGTAGACGCCGGCATCGTCCCAGGTCTCGGGTCCGATGAGGAGCCGCGGCGACCGGGGAGGAGCAGGGAGCGCGCCGAGAATTTCCTGAAGCACCTGTATTGGAATTTTCGCCGCGCACCCGGCGCACTGGACGAGCTGGGTGAGCCGCGGCGCCTCGGCGGCAGGCCGGCTCAAGCGATAAGCGCCCATGCTTCAATCTCCACGCGGCCGGCTCGAGGGAGCTCCCGCACGGCGACGGTCGTCCGGGCGGGCTTGGGATCCGGGAATCGGCGCGCATAGATGTCGTTCATCGCGCCGAACTCCCCCATCTCCGCCAGGAAGACGGTGGTCTTGACCACGTCCGCGAGCGACGCGCCCGCGGAGCCGAGTATGGCCTCCAAGTTGTCGATCACGCGCTCGGTCTCGGCCGAGATCCCCCCTGGGACCAGGGCGCCCGTTTTTGGATCCAGGCCGATCTGGCCAGAGGTGGTAATCCAGCGACCGGTGAGCGGGCCCGTCCGCGCTTGGACGTAGGGTCCGATCGCGGCGGGCGCGCCTTCCGTGTGCACGACCTCTCCCGGGGACGAAGGGCTCACTCGACCGTGACGCTCTTGGCGAGATTTCGAGGCTGATCCACATCGCAGCCGCGCTCCACCGCGATGTGGTAGGCCAAGAGCTGGAGCGGGATCGCCGCGAGGAGCGGCGTCAAGGAGCTCATCGTCCTGGGAATGAACAGAACATGGTCCGCCTTCGTCACGACGTGCGTGTCACCCTCGGAGGCCACCGCGATAATCTTCCCCCGGCGGGCGCGCACCTCCTCCATGTTGCTCAGAACCTTCTCATAGGCGGAGTCCTGCGTGCAGATGAACACGACCGGCATGTTGTCGTCGATCAGCGCGATGGGGCCGTGCTTCATCTCCGCGGCGGGGTAGCCCTCCGCGTGGATGTAGGAAATTTCCTTGAGCTTTAGCGCCCCCTCCAGGGCGACCGGGAAATTCACGCCCCGGCCGAGGTAGAGGAAGTTGTTGTGGTGGGCATACGCACGGGCGATCGTTCGGATGGACTCGGCCCCCGCGAGGATCGTCTCGATCTTCTCCGGGATCAACGCCAGCTCCCGGACCAGCTCCGCGCCCACCTCGGGTGAGAGCTCACCGAGACGGCCCAAGTACAACGTGAAGAGGGCGAGCGCCGCGACCTGCGAGGTGAACGCCTTCGTCGAAGCGACCCCGATCTCCGGGCCGGCGTGGATGTAGACGCCGCCGTCCGACTCGCGCGCGATGGTCGAACCGACCGCGTTGCAGACGCCGAGCACGCGCGCTCCCTTCCGCTTCGCCTCGCGCATCGCGGAGAGCGTGTCGGCCGTCTCGCCCGACTGGCTGATCGCGATGACCACGGTGCCCGGCTCCAAGATCGGATTCCGGTACCGGAACTCGGAGGCGTACTCGACCTCGACCGGGATCCGAGCGAGCTCCTCGATCAGGTACTCGCCGATCATGCCGGCGTGCCACGAGGTGCCGCAGCCGGTGATGACCACGCGGTTGATCGCCCGCAGCTCGGCGGCGCTCATGTTGAGGCCTCCGAGGCGCGCGGTGCCCTCGTCCGGAAGGAGGCGGCCCCGGAGCGTGTTCCTAAGCGACTCGGGCTGCTCGAAGATCTCCTTCAGCATGAAGTGCGAGAATCCCGCCTTCTCGATCATGTCGAGATCCCAATCGACGGTCTCGACCTTCTTGGCGACTGTCTCTTCCCGAATCGTGGTGGTGTGGATTCCCGCCGGCGTGAGCACCACCATCTCCTCGTCGTCCAGATAGACGACCTGATTCGTGTGGCGAATGACCGCCGACACGTCCGACGCGAGGATGTACTCGGAATCGCAGATGCCGACGACGAGCGGGCTGCCGTGACGGGCGCCCACGATCTTCCCCGGATCGTCGGTCGAGATCACGGCGATCCCGTACGTGCCGGTCAAGAGTCGCAGGGCGGCCGCGACCGCCTTCTCGAGATTCCCGGTGTAGAACTTCTCGACCAGGTGGGCGATCACCTCGGTATCGGTTTCGGTCGTGAACCGGTGCCCTTCCTCCTGAAGCTTCGTCTTGAGGGTGGAGTAGTTCTCGATGATGCCGTTGTGGACCACCGCGATGCGCCCCTTACAATCGACATGAGGGTGCGCATTCACCGTGTTGGGCTCTCCGTGCGTGGCCCAGCGCGTGTGCGCGATGCCGAGCGTGCCCGACGGGCGCGTCAGGTTGATCCGCTCCTCGAGCATCGCGATCTTGCCCGCGGCCTTCTCCACTTTGATTCCGTCGCCGTTCATGATCGCGAGGCCGGCGGAGTCGTAGCCGCGATACTCAAGGCGGCGAAGCCCCTCCATGAGGATTGGCACGGAGTCCTGAGACCCTACATATCCGACGATGCCGCACATCTCTTGTCAGCCCCCCTGTGAAGTCTGCCGCGCGGCACTCGCATGCTCCACCGCCGCGGCGGCACGCGCGACCAGCGATTCGGCGCGCTCCCGAGTACCCGCTTCCGCCATGATCCGGATGATCGGCTCCGTCCCGGAAGGACGGACCTGCACCCAACCATCTTCCCAGACGTACTTTTCTCCGTCCAGAACATTGCGCTCCGCATCCGGGAACTCCCGCGTGAGCGCCGCCGCGAGCGCCGTCAGGTCCGGGAGGCGAAGATCGATCTTTCGCTTCACCATGACGAAGGTCGGAAGCTCGGCGACGCGCTCGCTCAGGGGACGCGTGTCGGCGCAGAGCCAGTCGAGCGCGATCGCGGCCGCGAGAAGACCGTCTCGCGTCGCGTGAAGCGCTGGATAGATGACGCCTCCGTTTCCCTCACCGCCGATGACGCCGCCGCCGCCGAGCAGCGCCTGCGCGACGTGGGCCTCCCCGACGCGAGTGCGGATCACCGGCACGCCGTAGCGGCGCGCGATCGCGTCGATCGCCATGGAAGTGGACGCGTTCACGACGACCGGGCCCGGGCGGACGGCCAGCGCCCAGTCGACCGCGATCTGCAGCGTCCGCTCTTCCCCGATCGGCTCGCCCCGTTCGTCGACGATCGCCAATCGGTCCGCGTCCGGATCGTTGGCAAAGCCGATCGCCGCGCCGGACCGACGTACGAGCTCGCCGAGCTCGCCGAGATTTTCCGGCAGCGGCTCCGGCACGCGGGGGAATCGCCCGTCGGGCGTGCAGAAGATCATCTCGACCTCGCAGCCCAGAGCGCGGAGGAGGGCCGGCGTCGCCACCGAGCCCGCGCCGTTCACGCAATCGACGGCGACCCGGAACCCGCGCGATTCGATCCGCTCGCGGCGAAGCGCCGGGAGGGCGAGGATCGCCTCGCGGTGCCTGGCGATCGCGTCTTCATCGACTCGATGCGCACCGACCCCCTCGTGGGTCACCCAAGCTGCCATTCCCTCGAGCGCGCGCCGGGCGACCGCCTCCGATTGCGCGGGCGCGAGAAAGGTGCCGCCGGGACCGAAGAGCTTGAGCGCGTTC
>JBGPMG010000103.1:0-8814 GCA_041486815.1 Candidatus Eiseniibacteriota bacterium
CACCGTGCCGGCCTATTTCAACGATACGCAGCGCCAGGCGACCAAGGACGCGGGACGCATCGCGGGTCTCGAGGTGAAGCGGATCATCAACGAGCCGACCGCCGCCGCGCTCGCCTACGGGCTCGACAAGAAGAAGGACGAGAAGATCGCCGTCTACGATTTGGGCGGCGGTACGTTTGACATCTCGATTCTCGAGCTCGGAGACGGCGTCTTCGAGGTCAAGTCGACCAACGGCGACACGCACCTGGGTGGCGACGACTTCGACAAGCGCGTCATCGACTGGCTCGCCGAGGAGTTCAAGAAGCAGGAGGGCGTCGATCTTCGCCGCGACCCGATGGCGCTCCAGCGGCTCAAGGAAGCGGCGGAGAAGGCCAAGATCGAGCTTTCCACCGTGATGCAGACCGATGTCAACCTGCCGTTCATCACCGCCGACGCAAGCGGCCCCAAGCACTTGAACGTGGCGCTGACGCGGGCGAAGTACGAGCAGCTCGTGGACGATCTGATCCAGCGCACGGTTCCGCCGTGCAAGCAGGCGATCCAGGACGCGGGGCTCAAGGCGCCCGACATCAACGAGGTGATCCTGGTCGGCGGAGCGACGCGGACACCGAAGGTCCAGGATCTTGTTCGGACCTTCTTTGTCAAGGAGCCGCACAAGGGCGTGAACCCCGACGAGGTCGTCGCGATCGGCGCGGCGATCCAGGGCGGCGTTCTCGCGGGCGATGTGAAGGACGTGCTCCTGCTCGACGTGACGCCGCTCTCTCTCGGAATCGAGACTTTGGGTGGAGTGACGACCAAGTTGATCGAGCGGAACACGACGATCCCGACCAAGAAGAGCGAGGTCTTCTCGACGGCGGCGGACAGTCAGCCGCAGGTGGAGATCCACGTGCTTCAGGGCGAGCGCCAGATGGCCACCGACAACAAGACGATCGGGCGCTTCACGCTCGACGGCATCCCACCGGCGCCGCGCGGCGTTCCGCAGATCGAGGTGACGTTCGACATCGACGCGAACGGCATCCTCCACGTCGCGGCGCGCGACAAGGCGACCGGCAAGGAGCAGAAGATCAAGATCGAGGCGAGCGGAGGGCTCTCCGAAGCCGAGATCAAGAAGATGGTCACCGACTCCGAGGCCCACGCCGAGGAGGATCGGAAGAAGCGCGAGGAGATCGAGGTCAAGAACCGCGGCGACGCTCTTGCGTACGAGACCGAAAAAAACATGAAGGAATTGGGCGACAAGATCGACGCGGAGTCGAAGGCGCGCGTCGAGAGCGCGCTCGAAACCCTGAAGAAGGCCGTGCAGCGGAACGACACCGCCGAAATCCGGACCGCCAGTGAAGCACTCTCCAAGGTCTGGAGCGACGTGTCCAGCAAGCTCTACGCCCAGGCAGGCCAGGGCGGCGGACCCGGCGGCCCGGCGGGCGACGCCGGTGCCGGGGGCGCCGGTCCGTCCGATGGCGGCTCGGGCAAGAAGGAAGGCGGCGACGGAGCGGTCGACGCCGACTACGAAGTGGTAAAGTAGGAAATCTGGGGAGGGGAGCGTGCGCCAGGTGGTATTGGAGAAGGCGACGTTCGGCGCCGGCTGCTTCTGGGGTGTCGAGGCGGCGTTTCGAAGCGCGAAGGGGGTCGTCTCGACCCAAGTCGGCTATTCGGGCGGGCGCACCCTGGACCCGACCTACGAGCAGGTCTGCTCGGGACGGACGGGACATGCTGAAGTCGTCGAGGTGACCTACGACCCGACGCAGGCTTCCTACGACGAGCTGCTACGCGTGTTCTGGGAGAACCACGATCCCACGACCCCGAACCGTCAAGGTCCGGACGTCGGCGAGCAGTACCGGTCGGCGATCTTCTTCCACTCGCCGGCGCAGGAGGCGGCCGCGAAGGTGTCCGCGGCCGCGTTGGAGGCGGCCAAGCGCTTCCGTCGCCCGATCGTGACCCAGATCGTTCCCGCGGGGCCGTTCTACCGCGCTGAGGAGTACCACCAGCAGTACCTCGAGAAGCGCGGCCAGGCTTCCTGCCACATCCGTTAGTCCCCGGTACCGAAGCGCCGGGCCGCTTCCAAGTACACCTCGGCACAGCGCACCACCGACGCCACATCGACCCATTCCACGGCCTCGTGCGCCCCGGCGCCTGAGGGGCCATAAATCACGCTGGGGATTCCCGCGCTCGCGAACACCGCTGCGTCCGTCCAGTAGCCGACGCCGATCTCCGGCGGCCGCGATCCCGCGACGGACGCCGCCGCGTCGTGCACGGAACGGACGACCGCGGCGCGCGGATCGCAGGTGAGGGGAGGCCGCGCGAAATCGAGGGTGACCTCGGCCTTCTCGCCCGCCCCCTCCACGACGCCGCGCAACTCCTCGAGCACGCCTTCCGGCGTCTCCCCGGGGAGCGTCCTTCGCTCGATCCGAAGCTCGCACTCCGGCGCGTAGGTCGTGAGCCCGGCTCCTCCGCGAATCAACGCGCAATGCATGGAGGCGGGGCCCACCAGGGGATGGCGTCGAGAACGCAGCACGCCGCCGTCGAACTCCTCGAAGGCGGCTACGATCCGACCCATCATGCCGATCGCGCTCCGGCCCAGGTCCCATCGACTCCCGTGAGCCGCGCGACCCGCAGTTTTCAGCGTGGCCCAGACGAAGCCCTTATGCGCGATCACGAGGTCGCCCTCCGTCGGCTCGGCGAGGATGCAGCCGTCCGCCCGATGGCGCGCCACGAATTGTTCCGCTCCGAGGCTCGTGTACTCTTCGTCGGCCAGGAGCGCCAGGGTAACCGTTCCCGCGGCGCTTGATTCTTGGAGCGCCGCGCCGGCCGCAAGCAGGGCCGCGACGCCGCACTTCATGTCGTAACTCCCGCGCCCGTAGACCCGGCCGTCTTCCAGGCGAGGGTCGAACGGTTGGATCGTCATCCCGTCGGTCCCGACGGTGTCGATATGGCCGCAAAGAACGAGCGACGGTCCCCGGCCCGATCCGATCGAGGCGACCACGTTGGGGCGGCCGGGCGCCGCTTCTTCAAGCACCGCCTTCACGCCGCGCGCCTCGAGCCAATCGCGAATGAACGACGCGATCGCGGCCTCGCCACCGGCCTCGCCGGGTGCCAAGCTCGGATTCACCGAGGGAATTCGGACGAGGGCGCGGAGGAGCTCGATCACCGAGTCGGCCGCAAGCTCCGTCGGCTTCATCGACCGGCCTTTTGCCGCGCGGGCGTCGCGCCCTGGCCCTGAATCCATGGGATGAGAAATTCCTGGCTCACCCGCCAGTTCGCTTCGAGATGCGCGGCCGCGCCTTCGACGTCGCCGCGATCGAGCGCGGAGAGGACGCCGCGGTGCTGCTCGACCGAGAGGATCACCTTCCCCGAGTGCTTCATGTAGGCGAGCTCGTAGCGGCGGGCGAGGTCTTTGAGCCCGCAGATGAAATCGAGGAGATGCTGGTTGCGGCAGGGCGAGAGGAGCGTGTCGTGCCAGCGCCGGTCGAGCGCAAGCGCTGCCTCGGCGTCGGCGCTGGAGGACTCGAGCTGTGCGTTGATCTCGGTGAGCTGTTGCAACTTCTCGGCCGGGACCGGGCCCATCGTCCGAAGCGCGAGCGACTCAAGGGTCCAGAGCAGCGGATAGATCTCCTCGACATCCCGCTCGGTGAGGGGAACTACCGAAAAACCACGGCCCACGTCGCTCTTGAGGAAGCCCTCCATCTCGAGACCGAGAAGTGCCTCGCGCAGGGGCGTGCGGCTCACGCCTAGAGACGCGGCCAGCATCGCCTCGTTCACGTCCGAGCCGGGAGCCAGCGCCCCGCGCAGGATGCTTTCTAGGATGATGCGGCGGATCTCCTGGCGGAGCGGCGCGCGAATAATCGGCGGCATCTTCATTCCCGAGGCGGTCCCCGTGGTCATGGAGCGTCCTCCTCCTGTTCCGCCTGCGCCCCACACCAAGCATAGAGGGCGTCGTAGAGCGGTGTCTGGAGGGCGATCTTACGCTGATCGTCCCGACCGTGAAGGAGGGAGAACCCTTCCGCGATCGCACGGAGTCCCCGACCCTCGGGCGGCCAGTCCGCATCACCCGCGATGTCGGCCGCATGGATGATCCGCGCCAGGCGCCGCAGCGCGGGGCTCCCCGTAAGACCGAATTGTAGGACAAGGCTCTCGAACGAGCAGCGCCCGTCGCGATGTCCGAACTGGACGTGCGGGACGTCGAAGGGGATCGCCCATCGCTCCAAGGCTCGCTCCATCACTTCGTGGGCGGGCGCGAAGTGGAATTGCGCCTCGGAATCGATGAACTTCCGGATGAGCCAGGGGCACGCGATCCGATCCACCTTCGCGTTCTCGCGCGTGATCCAGTTCACGATCAACCTCCTCCCGGGTCGCCCCGCGGGGCGCGACGCTACCGGGCGATGGAGGACCGACGAAAGAAGCTGGAGTCGTTCCAGCGAGGAGCCTCGTTCCGGTCCGCCGCCTCGCGTGCGATCTCATAGAACAAATTCGAGAACTCATCCGCGGTCGCCATGTCTACCGGCTGGGCCAGGTCGTCCGACGGGGCGTGGTAGCGCTTGTGGAGCCACGCTGTCATCACCGATTCCTGGGCGGAGCCGGCGAGATATCCGCACTTGAACGCCACGCTCGGGACTCCCGCCCGGATGAAGCTGTATTGGTCGCTCCGGATAAAGCGGTTCCTCAAAGGCTCGGGATCGGCTTGAAGCTCGACGCCGGCGCGCCGGGCGGCGGCTTCGACCACGCTGGAGAGATTCGATTCGTCGATGCCGAACACGATCAGCCGCTTGAGGGGAACGATCGGAAGGAGCATATCCACGTTCAGATCGCCCACCAGCGCGCCCGCGGCCCGGGTCGGCCGTGCCGAGAAATACCGCGACCCGAGAAGCCCTTTCTCCTCGGCGGTGCACGCAAGGAACACGAGAGAACGGCGGCCGCGCCATCCGCGCTCCTTCGCGAATCGTGCAACTTCGAGCAGGGTTGCGACGCCAGCGGCGTTGTCGAGAGCGCCGTTATTGATCGAGTCCCCGTCGACCGGCGTACCCACGCCCAGGTGATCGAGATGGGCCGAGAGGACGATTGATTCACCGCGGAGCGCAGGATCCCTTCCCGGCAAGACGGCGAGGACGTTCTCGGAGTCCACTACGCGAGTCCCGTAGCGGACCCGCGCTTGGACCCTCCCTTTCAGCGGGAAGGTCGGGAGTGGGCGCGCGCTGTCGGCGAGCACCATGAGATCGGCGAAGTGGACCCCCGTCCCAGCGAAAAGCGGTTCAGCGCTGCTGGGATTCCATAAGATCGCCAGACGCTGGCCTCTCCGGTCGTCGAGCGTCGAGTCGGCAAGGACCATGCTCGGGAGGAGACGCTGGAGCGCGATGCGTTCCCAGGGCACATCCAGATTGCGCGGGTTGGGAATCGAGATCCAGCCGACCGCGCCCGCCTCGTGCAGGGCGGCCCACCGAACCCAGTTCGATTGCGCGTGGGAGCGAAGCGGCTCGTGTAGATCCGCCGGTCCGCCCTGGATAAAGACGGCGATCTTCCCATGGAGATCGAGGTCGCGCAGATCGTTGTATCCCGCCTCGTCCGCCCGGAGGCCGTACCCGACGAATACCATCTCCGCCGAGATCGTCTCGGGCGGCGCGGCCGACATCTGGAAGAACGCCTCGGTACCAAGGACGACCGGGAGCTTCGAGCCTTCCCGCGAGAGGGACAGAGCCGAGGACTCCTCGTCGATGGTGCGGGAGACCAGGCGCACCGTCTGGAGGTAGCCGCGATCGCCCCCGGGCTCGAGGCCGAGCCGGCGAAATTCCGCGGCCACGTACTCCGCGGCCAGATGATGCTCTCGCGACCCCGCGGCCCGACCGCGTAAGTCATCCGAGGCGAGAAACTGCACATGCTTCCACCAATCGGTGCCTTTCCCGGTCGTCGCGGCGGCGCCCTTTGAAGGGGCGGCGAGCGCGAGGATCGCGAAAGCGATTCCTGCAAACCTTCGTGTTGCGCTCATGGCTAGCACTCCTGTGTTGGTCGAGAGGTTAGGTTCATCGGTGGATTATTGTATACAAAATACATAATTGCAATGAGAAATCGGTCCGCAGCGTTCAGGCGACGCAGAAATGGCAGTAAGTCAATGTGCAGAAGAGGATTACTGGAGACATTTCTCTGAGAAGCGCGCCCCACCGTGATACGATCGTGCTGCGCTGGACGATGGGCCCACTTCGGGCCTGCACGCTGCGGGAAACTAGGACGGCTGGATGCTCGGAAAGACCCTCACCCACTACACGATCCTCGACAAGATCGGCGCGGGCGGGATGGGCGTCGTTTATCGCGCCCGCGACGAACGCTTGGGCCGCGATGTGGCACTCAAGGTGCTGCCGCAGACGACCCTGACTGACGATGCCGCCCGCGGACGCTTCCGTCACGAAGCGATGGCCCTGTCCCGTTTGAATCATCCGAACATTGCCACCGTGCATGATTTCGATGCCCAGGAGGGGGTCGACTTCTTGGTGATGGAGCATGTGGAGGGCGACACGCTCGCGCGAAGGCTCGAGCGCGGGGCGCTCCCTCTCGCGGAGACAGTCGCCCTCGGGATTCAGATCGCCGCCGCTCTGGAAGAGGCCCACGAGCGGAACGTCATTCACCGCGACCTGAAACCCGGGAACGTGATGATCGGACCGAAGGGGAGAGTGAAGGTCCTCGACTTCGGCCTCGCGAAACTTCTTCAATTGGGCGAAGGCGCGGAGACGGCGTCTATCAGCGCCACGGGGACGTGGTCGGGTACGCTCCCCTACATGTCTCCCGAGCAGCTCGAGGGGGCCACGGTGGATGCGCGGAGCGACCTCTACGCGTTCGGCGCGATCCTCTACGAGATGGTCACGGGCCGCCGCGCCTTCCCGACCACGAACGCCGCGCGACTCTTGAGCGCGATCCTGAATGAGCGGCCCGCGCCTCCATCGACGGTCGCGCCGGGAGTCCCCGCGTCGTTCGACGCGCTCGTGGGGCGACTTCTCGAGAAGGATCCCGCGCACCGACCGCGATCAGCGCGGGAGGCCGCAGAGGCACTCGAGGGCGTTGCGGGCAGCCTGCGGCCGGGCGCGACGCGACCGGCCCCCGCGCCCGCGAGCCGGACCTCAGACATTCAGTCCCTCGTCGTGCTTCCGCTCGAGAATCTGTCCGGTGACCCAGAGCAGGAATTCTTCGCCGACGGGATGACCGAGGAGTTGATCGCCGATTTGGCCCAAATCCAGGCGCTCCGCGTGATCTCACGCACCTCGGCGATGCGCTACAAGAAAACCCAGAAGACACTCCAGGAGATCGGCCGAGAACTGAACGTGGAAGCGGTCGTGGAAGGCTCGGTCCGGCGATACGGCGGCCGCGTACGGATCACGGCGCAGCTGATCGAGGTCGCATCCGACCGGCACCTCTGGGCGAAGAACTACGAGCGGGACTTGAGCGACGTGCTCGCGCTCCAAGGGGAAGTGGCCCAAGCGATCGCGCAGGAAATCCAGATCAAGCTGACGCCGCGGGAGGAGGCACGCCTCGCCAAGACGCAGCGCGTCGATCCGAAGGCGTACGAGGCGTATCTCAAGGGGCGCCATCAGTGGAATCAGCGGAACGACGAGAGCATGCTCCGGAGCCTGGAATACTTTCGCGAAGCGATCGGCCTGGACCCCGGCTGGCCGACCGCCCACGTCGGGCTGGCCGATGCGTACAACGTGCTCGGCTACTTCGGGGCCCTGGCCCCGGCCGACTGTTTCCCCAAGGCGAAGGCGGCCGCGCTCGCGGCATTGCAGATCGACGAGGGGCTGGCCCAGGCCCACGCTGCGGTGGCCTATAGCCAGCACTATTACGAATGGGACTGGAGGGCCGCGGACCGGAGCTTCGCTCGGGCCTTGGAGCTGAACGAGGGGGACGCGTACATCCAACTCTTCTACATGAACTTTTTCTCCGCTATGGGCCGGCATGCGGATGCCACGAGGATGATCGATCGCGCGCTGGAGCTGGATCCTCTCTCGATGATCATCAACACGGCGGTAGGATGGACACGGTTCTTCGCCGGCGACTTTGAGCAGGCAGTCCGCCTCATGCGTCGATCGGCGGAGATATTTCCTGAGTTCTTGCCCGCCCGGGTCTGGTTCTCGTTGGGTCTGGAGCAGCACGGCCTGCTCGAGGAGGCCCTCGCCCAGGCGGAGCGTGGGAGCCTGATCGGAGGGCGGGTACCGGCCGTTCTTGCCGCGCTCGGACGGGCCTATGCGCGGCTTGGCAGGATCGAAGAAGCCGACGCCGTCGTCCGCGAGCTTCATGAGCTTTCCAAGCGGCGGTACGTCTCGCCTTATGACATCGCGGTCGTTTTCGAAGCCCTGAACCGTCCGGGCGAAGCGCTCGACCAGCTCGAGCGCGCCTACGCGGGGCGCGCGAACTTCCTAGCCCTGATGAAGGTCGATCCCCGGCTCAATAAGTTGCGCGCTGAGCCGCGCTTCCAGGACCTCGAGCGGCGCATGGCGTTCCCGTAGCACCCCCCCCCTCGCTCCCCAATTCCCACTAATCTTCGACCCCCAAACCGCCGATACCATTTCCGTTAGGGGCATGCCGCGCCCCGTCGGGTCTAAAGGGGGGAGACTCAACGCTTTGAACCTAAACGTGGCCATCATCATGCCGCCAGGCACGGAGCGGGACGGGCTCGTCCAGCACGTCGAGGAGCAGGGCTATGCCGTCCAGATCGCGGACGACGTGAGCCAACTCATCGCGCGTGGGGGCGACGAATGCTGCTCCGTCGGCATTCTCGACTTCGGCGAGTCGCTCGATGGCGGCCCGACCAACGGGGCGGCGAATTGGGACAGTTCGGCCGGTTCC
>JBGPMG010000104.1:0-8778 GCA_041486815.1 Candidatus Eiseniibacteriota bacterium
CTCTTCGAGCCGCTCGAGCGGGACGACCGCGTTCGCGAGGCCCATCGAGAGGGCCTGCTTCGCGTCGTCCTGGCGGCAGAGATACCAGATCTCCCGCGCCCGTTTCTGCCCGATGATCCGCGCGAGGTACGCCGCGCCGAAACCGCCGTCGAACGAGCCGACTTTGGGCCCCGTCTGCCCGAACCGGGCATTCTCCGCCGCGATCGTTAGGTCGCAGACGACGTGCAGCACGTGTCCGCCCCCGATCGCGAATCCGGCGACCATGGCGACCACGGGCTTGGGCAGCGAGCGAATCCTTTTCTGGAGATCGAGGACGTTCAGACGGGGGACTTGATCGTCGCCGACGTAGCCGGCGGCTCCCCGGACGCGCTGGTCGCCGCCGGAGCAAAATGCTTCCTCACCGGCGCCCGTCAAAATGACGACGCCGATCTCAGGATCCTCACGCGCATCGTCGAAGGCTTCGATCATCTCGCGAACGGTCAGCGGGCGGAACGCGTTCCGCACGTCCGGTCGGTTGATCGTGACCTTCGCGATGCCGTCGGCCTTCTCGTACAGGTTGTCTTGGTAGGTCTTGGCGCTCTTCCAGGGTGCGGTCGCGGCGACGGGCATCGGTGCTCCTTTACGCGGGCAGGGAGGCTTTGGATCTGAACTCGGCTTCGAGCCGGTGGAGCCGGTCGAGGACGACACGGTTGAAGGCGTTTGGCTCCTCGAGGTGGACGTTGTGTCCGGCGTCGGGGACGGTGTGGACATCCGCCCCGGGAATCACCGCGGCCATCCGCCGGGCGAGGGCCACGTACTCCGAATCGAGCGCGCCGGCAAGCAGCAGCGCGGGGCAACGGATCGAGCCTAGGCGGGGGCCAAGGAATTCTTGCGCGCCCTGTCCCAGGCCGCGGAGCGAGCCCGCCAGACCGCCGGGGCTGTTTCGGAGGCGGCGGGCGCGCTGTGCGTCGCGCGCGGCCCCGGAGAGGCGGTGCTGGGAGCCGAAGACCGGCAATGACTCCCAGTAGCTCACGAACCACGGGATGCCGCGCGCCCCGATCTCGACGGCGAGTGCTTCGTCGCGCGCGAGCCGCTCCTTCCGTGCCGGCTCGCCGGCAATCCCGGGGGACTCGGATTCGAGAATCAGCGACGAGACGCGGGCGGGCTCCGTGATTCCCAGGTAGAGCGCCACGCGTCCGCCCATGGAGTAGCCCATCCAATGCGCATGCGCGATCCCGAGCTCCTGGATCAAGGTCGTCAGATCCCGGGCCGTCTCGGACATCGTGAACCGACGCGGATCCGCGGGGACGCCGGTCAACCCGTGGCCGGGGAGGTCGATCCCTACCCCTCCGAACCCTGCCGCGGCGAGCGCTGAGGCTGTTTCGATCCAGTCCTCGGACGATCCGCTGAACCCGTGCAGCATCACGACCGTTGTGCCCGCGGCGTCGGCCCCATCCGTTAGCCGGACGGCGTAAGAGAGGCCGGCGATCTCGATCATCCGCGGCTCGCCCCAGCCGCTCACAGCGCCTCCTCGACCGCGCGGATCACGTCGGCGCGCACCGCCTGATGGAGTGCCCGGGTCTCCTCACGGCTGGTTTGAACCTCGAGGATCTCCGTGGCATTCCGCGCAAGCGAGTCCGCGGCCCGCCCGCGGAGCGCGGAAAGGGAATCCGGCCGGGCGAAGTGGATTCTGTACATGGCGGCCGCGGGGGCGAAGTCGAGGCCGTGCGGCGTTCCGAAATAGCGCTCGAAGACGTCGCCGTGCCGCGCGACCGGGAGGAGGGAAAAGACGCCGCCCCCGTCGTTGTTCACGATCACGATGGTGGCCCGCGCGTTCCCATCGCGCGCGGCCGCGAGCCCGTTCAGGTCGTGGTGGAATGAGAGATCGCCGACTACGACGAGAACCGGTGGGCCTCCCGCCGCGCCGGCGCCGAGCCCGCTCGAGACGACGCCGTCGATCCCGCTCGCGCCCCGGTTCGAGAGGATCCGGAGCCGCTTGGGAGAGGAGGGTGCGAAGAGGTCCAGGTTTCGGATCGCGAGGCTGTTCCCGACATAGAACAGCGTTCCTTCCGGGCACGCGTCGAGAAGCTCGGGGAAGAGATATCCCTCCGAAAGCTCGGGAACCGACGCACGGCGGCGGTCGATCGCTTCGCGCGCCGCCCGCTCCGCTACTTGGAACGTCTCACCCCAGCGGGGCAGGGGATCGGATCCCTTCGCAAGCGCATCGGCGAGCGCCGATGCGAACGCGGATGGATTGGCGGCGAATAGCTCACGCGCCCGGCGCGAGGGACTGCGCCATCCCCGCGCGGGGTCGACCAGGAGGTGGAGCGTCTCCGCGTGGCGCGCCGCGTATTGGTGATACGACTTCGAAGTGAGCGCGGGGCCAAACTGGATCACCACCTCCGGCGCCTCGCGCGCCGCGAAGGCGGGTGTCATCAAGAACGCATCGTAGGCGCCCATCACCCGCGCGCGGTCATGCGGTCCATAGCGGACCTGAGAGGCTGGGTCGGCGAGGATCGGGTACCCGGTAACCGCCGCGAGCCGCGCGACGGCCGCCGGAAGCTCGGGCGAAGCATCGTCCGGCCCACAGACGATCAGCCCGCGCCTCCGCTGGCGCAGGAGGCACGCCGCGCGGGTGATCCCGCGGGCCGACGGAGCCGGGAGCTCAGGGTCGCCGAGGGTCTCCGGCGACGCCGTGCCGCCCGAGCCTCCTCGCGCCCGAAGCGGCCGGATCGATTCCGGCTCGGGAACGAGCGGCTCGCGGAACGCGAAGTTGAGATGGATGGGTCCGGCGGGCGGACCCCACGCCTCCGCGACGGCGCGGACGCCGAGAGCTGCTGCGTAGTGGAGGAGGTCGGGCTCGGCGACAGGCGCGCCCACCTCGTGAAACCAGCGGACCGCGCCGCCGAACATCCGGACCTGATCGATCGTCTGCGGCGCGCCGGCGTCGCGCAGCTCGGGCGGCCGGTCGGCGGTCAGTAGAATCAGCGGGACGCGCGCATGAAGCGCCTCGACGGCCGCCGGATGGAGGTTCGCCGCTGCGGTGCCGGAAGTCGTGACGATGGGCACGGGGCGGCGCGATGCCTTCGCGAGCCCGAGCGCGAAGAACGCGCCGGCGCGCTCGTCCAGGGGAACGTGCGTCCGGATCGAGGAGCGGTGGAGCGCGAGCACGAGGGGAGCCGACCGGGAGCCGGAGCAGACGCAGGCGTCGCGCACGCCCCGATCTTCGAGCGCGGCGACGAACGCGTCCGCCCAGGCGAGGTTGAGCGCGCCCGTGTCCAACCCGGAGCTGTCCGAACGGGGCGGGGCTGTCTCCTCGAGCTGCTTGGAAGAGAGATCAGTCACGAAGCAGCACGTCCTCCATCGAGCGGAGCTTGGCCTCGCACTCCTCCCATTCGCGCTCCGGTCGGGATCCCGCCACGATCCCGGCGCCCGCGTAGAGGAGCGCGCGATCGCCGCGCACGAAGGCCGAACGGATTCCAACCGCGAAATCGCCGTCGCCCTCGGGCGTCATCCAGCCGATCGGACCGGCGTACCAGCCGCGCCCCCGCGGCTCGAGCACGCGGATGAGCTTCAGCGCTTCCTCGCGGGGCGTTCCGGCCACGGCCGGCGTCGGGTGAAGGCGCGAGACGAGATCGAGCACATGAGTTCCCGGCGCGGCGCTCGCGGTGATCGGCGTTCGCAGATGCGCGATGTGGCGCAGGAGCAGGAGCTCCGGCTCGGCCGGCGCGGCGGCGTCCGGGCACGCCTCGCGGAGCGCCGCAAGAACCTCCCGGACCACGACCTCGTGCTCCCGGCGCTCCTTGGGGTCACCGAGCAGGGCGCGCGTCGCGTCACCGCCGTCCGCCGCCCCCAATCGCGCGGTGCCCGCGACGGCATCGGCCTCGACGCGTCCCGAGCGCAAGGAAACGAGGCGCTCCGGGCTCGCTCCGAGGAAGACGCCGCCGGAGTCGTTCCAGAAGAGATACCGATAGCACGCGGGATACGCCTCTCGCAGGGCGGCGAAGACGCACGCGATGTCCCAGGCGCGCGGGGCGCGAGCCACGCGGCTCCTCGCCAGGACCAGCTTCTCGACCTCGCCCGACTCGATGCGATCGAGGGCCCACCCGACGGCACGGGACCAATCCGCATGAGTCCACTCCTCGACAAAGCACTCCTGTTCGCCGCGCAATGCCCGCTCGCGCCGTTCGGTCCCGCTTCGATCCCACCCCGGCTCCAGAGGCCCCCATGACGCGAGGTCGGCACGACCCTCCGCGTCCCGGTGCCACTGCAGGGCCGGGATCAATACGACGCCGGCCGGGAATCCCCATGCCGCGGCGGGCCCTCCGTCGAAGCTGAATCCTCCGAATGCGAGGGGCTGGACGCCGGGCTCCCCGCTGGGGCGCACGACCGACTCGGATGCGCCGCGAAGCCAGGCGCGGGCCTCGGTCCACGGATCCGGGCCCGAGAACTCACACCGCGCCGCGGCCCCAATCAAGGAAACGCATTCTCCGTGCGGCGATTCCCAGAAGAAGCACGGAGGTGTGAGGAGACTCTTGTCTACGGCGTCGATGCGAAAATCGGCCTGCGCAGCGGCGTCGGGCGTGGAGACCGATCCCGAGAGCATAGGAGCGGTCGAAATCGAGACGGGGGGCGAGGCCACCGCGCGAGTATAGGGACTCGGGCGCCCTCCGGCAACCGGCGCGGGCGTGGCCAAGCAGGCTCCGCGCAAAGGAATGGCGATTCCGGGCCGGCTCGTCTATCCTGCCGCGGCGCGCTCTGGGAACCCAGTGCGCGCCGCCGAAAGGCGGCCAGGATCCCGCTTGACGCCTGACCGACTTGGTGACAGGATTCACAAAGTTTTTTCTCATCCACCGATTTCGCGGAGCGATCTTGGACTTGGGGAAGGCGTAGCCGGAACCGGTGTCCCTACAGATCAAACAGGGGGTCATCCCTCTCCTCATAGTTGCCCTCCTCGTCCTCGGCGGGTGGGCGTTCTTCGACACGTTCAGCAACGTCGGGTACGCCCCGCAGCAGCCCGTGCCGTTCAGTCACAAGCTGCACGCGGGCACGCGCAAGATCCCGTGCCTCTACTGCCACGCCAACGCGGAGCGCTCCCGCTACGCCACCGTCCCGTCTGGGAACGTCTGCATGAACTGCCATCTGGTCGTCCGCACCGACCGGCCCGCGATCCAGCTCGTGACGAGCCTCTACCAAGCCAATCAGCCGATCCCGTGGGTACGCGTCCACCGGCTGCCCGACTACGTCTATTTCAGCCATCGCTGGCACATCGCCAGGGGGATCGCCTGCCAAACCTGCCATGGCCCCGTTCAAACCATGGATGTGGTGCGTCAGGTGGCGCCCCTGAAGATGGGCTGGTGCATCGATTGCCACCGGCGGAACAAGGCCTCCCAGGAGTGCAATACATGCCACATGTGAACGGCGTCCCGGACACGAAGGTGAACGACCCGGCTCAGCCGGCGGCTGAGGCGGCCCCGGAATCCGCTGTGGTTTCAACGGCCCCGGCGGCCCTCAAGCATTGGTCGACCCTCGCGGAGCTGCGATCCTCGCCCGAAGTGGAGGAGCTGCGCGGACGCGAGTTTTTCTCGCCCCTCGCCGAGGAAGCAGAGCTTCCATCGCGCCGCGAGTTCTTGAAGTTCCTCGGCGCCGGCGCCGCGTTCGCGGCGGCAGGGTGCGCGCGCAAGCCGGTCGAAAAGATCCTCCCCTACGTCAGGGCGCCGGAGGATCTCACCCCGGGGAACGCGATCTATTTCGCCTCCACGTGCAGTGACTGCCCGGCCTCGTGCGGCACCCTCGTCAAGACGCGAGAGGGGAGGCCGATCAAGATCGAAGGGAACAAGTCGCACCCGCTGAGCCGCGGTGCGCTTTGCGCCCGAGGGCAATCGTCAATTCTCAACCTCTACGATCCCGATCGCCTTCGCGGACCGGCCCTCGTGAACCGAGGAAAGGGGTCCACCACCGCGGCGGTCTGGGGCGAAATCGACCGCCGCGCCGCCGCGGCGCTGGCGGAGGCGCGAGACCGGGGCGGAAAGGTCGTCTTCCTCACCGGCACGATCGTAAGCCCGACGACCCGGGCGTTGATTGATTCGTTCCTCGGCGCCTTCCCGGGCGGGGAGCAGATCGTCTACGACGCCATCTCCTGTGACGCTCTCGCGAGGGCGCAGGAGCTCTCGTACGGAGGCAGGATCGTCCCGCGGTACCGGATCGATCAAGCCGACGTCCTGGTCACGTTCGGCGCGGATCCGCTCGGCACGTTTCTATCTCCGGTCGAGTTCGCCCGCGACTTCTCGCGCCGGCGGCGGCCCGAGGTGGGGAGCATGTCGCGCTTCATCGCGATCGAGCCGATCCTCTCCTTGAGCGGAACCAACGCCGACAAGCGCATCCGCGTGAAGCCCGATGAGCTCTACCCGGTCGCCATGGCGATCGCCCACGAGCTGCTCGTGCGCGAGCCTCGCTCCCCGCTCGCTTCAAACGCGGCGCTCGTCGCCGCGGTCAGCGGCTATCCGGCCCAGTCGGTGGAGAAGAGCGCGGGACTCGATGAGGGCACGCTCGGCCGTGTCGCCGACGAGCTGGCCCGCGCCCGCGGGAAGAGCCTCGTGCTCGCCGGCCCCCAAGCGGCGCCCGCGGAGCACGCGGTGGCCCTTCAGGTCGCGGTGAACCTCTTGAACAGCGCGCTCGGCAACGAGGGGGTCACGGTCGACAGCTCGCAGCCTTCGCGGCAAGCCGCCGGGTCCGAGGAGGCGGTGCTCCGACTCGTCGAGCGGATGCGCGCGGGTGAGATCGCCGCCCTCTTGATCCACGGCGTCAACCCGGCGCAGACGCTGCCGACGGCCGTCGGCTTCGCCGATGCCCTGAAGCGGGTGCCGTTCGTCGTGAGCTTCGCCGATCGGGTCGACGAGACGGCCGCCGGAGCCGATCTGATCGCGCCCGACACCCACTCTCTCGAGTCGTGGAACGACCACGAGCCGCGCCCTGGGATTTTCTCGCTGACGCAGCCAACGATCTCGCCACTCTATGATCTGCGCCAGCTCCAAGAGACGCTCCTGACCTGGGGACGGGCGCTGGGGAAGGGCCCGCTCGCGGGCACGTCGGGAACCTGGCACCAGTATTTGAAAGATAGCTGGCGCGCGAACGTCTATCCGAAGGCGAACGCCGCGGCGCCGTTCGAGCTCTTCTGGGAGGGAGTGCTCCGGGAGGGCATGCTGGACCTCACGAAGGGCGCCGCCCCAGGGTCGCCGCGCTCCTTCCGCGCCGAGTCGCTACAGTCGCTCCCCGCGCGGAAGCCGTCCGAAGGGCTGCAGCTCGTGCTCTACGCGCCGGTCACCCTCTACGACGGGCGAAACGCCAACAATGCCTGGCTCCAGGAGCTCCCCGATCCGGTCTCCAAGATCACCTGGGACAACTTCGTTTCGATCGCCCCGTCGCGCGCGAAAGCGCTCGGAGTCTCCGAGTATGAAATGAAGGCGGACGTCGTCACGGTCGACGTCGGCCACGCGAAATTCGACTTGCCCGTCCACGTGCAGCCGGGGCTCCACCCGGACGTCGTGGCGATCGGGTTGGGATACGGCCGCTCCGCCGCGGGCCGCGTGGGGAACAATGTCGGCCAGAACGGCTTCGCCCTCGCGGTGGCGACTGGGGGCCGGATCGGAACGAGTGGCATCCCGGTGCGGATCACGAAAACGGGGCGCATCGCCCCGCTCGCATGCGTGCAGGGTCACCAATACACCGAGCATCGGCCCATCATCTACGAAACGACGTTCCCGGAATTTCTCCGCGACTCGCGCTCCGGAAACGAGGAGCCGGAACACCTCCCCTCGATGTGGTCGAAACACGAGTACAAGGGGCACAAGTGGGGGATGGCCGTCGACCTGAGCGCGTGCATCGGCTGCAGCGCCTGCATGGTCGCGTGCCGCTCCGAGAACAACGTCCCGGTGGTCGGGAAGTCGATCGTGCTCCAAGGACGCGAGATGGATTGGATCCGGATCGACCGCTACTACTCGGGCGATCCCGAGAATCCCGAGAGCGTCCATCAACCGATGCTCTGCCAGCACTGCGACAACGCTCCCTGCGAGACGGTCTGCCCGGTGCTCGCGACCGTCCACTCGAGCGAGGGGCTCAACCTCCAGATCTATAACCGCTGCGTCGGCACCCGGTACTGCTCCAACAACTGCCCGTACAAGGTGCGGCGCTTCAATTGGTTCGACTACAGCCAGGTGAAAGAGAAATCGCTCCAGCTGGTCCTCAATCCGGACGTCACCGTCCGGAGCAAGGGGGTCATGGAGAAGTGCACCTTCTGCGTGCAGCGGATCCGGGACGGCAAGGAGCGCGCCAAGGCGCTCGGAGTGCCGGTCCAGGACGGCGACATCGAGACAGCCTGCATGCAGACCTGCCCGACGCAGGCGATCGTCTTCGGGGACCTCAATGATCCGAAGAGCCGCGCGGCGCAGCTCTCCAAGAGCGACCGCGGATATCACGTGCTCTCGGAGTTGAACACCCATTCCGCGATCACCTATCAGACCAAGGTTCGGAACCGGGAGGAGACCTCCGCGTGAGCAAGCAGGCCACGACGGCGTTCCTGGGCGAACCGCCGCTCATCAGCCCCAAGAAGTCGTTCTCGGACATTTCCGCGGAGGTGGCGGCTCCCCTGGAGCGGAAGCCGGGGGCGCTCTGGAAGATCTTCTTCGGCATCGCGCTCCTCCTCACGCTTCAGTGGTTCGCCGAGATCGGGTACCAGATGTACAAGGGGATCGGGATTTGGGGGTTGAACCACCCGGTCGGCTGGGCCGTCGACATCACCAG
>JBGPMG010000105.1:0-8765 GCA_041486815.1 Candidatus Eiseniibacteriota bacterium
CCAGCGAGGTCGCCACGACGGTTCTCTACGCGGAGGCGCTCTCGACATTCGAGAACTACTTCCGGGACGGATCGGTCTGGAGGCTTCACGACGTCTACGCCCCGTACCAGAACGACGTAGCCCGAGCGCTGACCGGGGCCGATTACGTCAAAGCGTCGAGGATGCGGACCGTGCTCCAAGGGTTGATGGCGGATTTCTACGCGACCTACGACGTGATCGTCACTCCGAACTTCCTCTCGGTCGCGCCGCCGATCAAGGAGGATCTCACGAAGACGCTCCCCTATGCGGACCCGGTCGGCGCCGTCGGAAACGCTTGCGGCCTCCCGGCCCTCGCGCTCCCGTGCGGCTTCGGCAAGGGTCGGATGCCTGCTGGGTTCCAGATCATGGGGTCGGCGTTCGAGGAAGGGCTTCTGCTCGACCTCGGCGAGGCCTATCAGACGCACACGAACCATCACCGCGAGCGGCCACCGCTCGCCACGTAAGGAGATTGCTCATGGCACGAGATCGGAGACGTTCCTGGCTTCAAAGGCGGCGCAAGCGAGCGAAGACGCTGAAGCGACTCCAAGTGCGTTACGAGAAGGCCCGGCGGGAGGAGCGAACCCTGCTCGTCGAGAAGCTTCGCCGCGTCGCGCCTTGGCTCACCGAGGAGCATCTGCAGACGAAAGCGCGCGCGAAATGAACCCACCGCCCGGCCACGTGGCGGCGCGGCGCGTCCGCGTGGCACAGGCCTGGGCGCTGGCAGACGAGATCGTCCTGATCGGCGCCGGCGAGCGAATCGTCATTCCGGGCACGGGCGATCAAAGCTACCCGTTTCGCTCTCACCCCGAATACTTCTACCTCACCGACCGGGAGTGTCCCGGCGCCGTGCTCGCATTCGATCCGGAGGCAGGCTGGACGGACTTCGTCCCCGACGTCACCGAAAGAGAGCGCATCTGGGAGGCGGGGACACAGGCCGAAGGGACGTCGATCGGTCTCCTTGGAGCGTGGCTGGCGGCCCGGCGGAGCAGGCCCGTGGCGATGCTCGGGTGCGAGCTCCCCGGCCAGCGCCATGATGCGGCGCGGTCCGTCTCCCTCCGTGAGCGGCTGACGCACGCGAGGCGGCCGAAGGACGAGATCGAGCTGGGACGAATCCGCACGGCGGCGCGAGCGACGGCGGCCGCGTATGCGACGATCCGCGCTGCCCTCCACCCCGGAATCAGCGAGCGCTGCGTCGCATTTCACCTCGAGACGGAGTTCCGGCGGGCCGGCGCGGATGGCCCCGCCTACAACACGATCGTCGGCTCGGGGCCGAACTCCGCCGTGCTCCATTTCTCCCCGACCGACCGCGCGGCGGCGGAGGGAGAGCTCGTCCTCATCGACGCCGCCGCGGCGTCGGGTCGCTACGCCTGCGACGTGACCCGGACGTACCCAGCCGGCGCCTCCTTCACCCCGGAGCAGCGCGATCTCTACACCCTGGTCCTCTCCGTAGAGGAGCGGGCCGTGAGCCGCTGCGTCGCCGGCGCGGAGCTTGCCGACATTCACATGGCGGCGCTCCGCGAGGCCTCCGACGGGTTGGTTTCGCTCGGATTTCTTCGAGGATCCGCGGACGATCTCATCGAGCGCGGCGCAACCGAGCTCTTCTTCCCCCACGGGATTTCCCATCTGGTGGGTCTCGGCGTTCGGGACGCGACGGGTCCCCTCCCCGGACGGAGGCCGAGCGAACGCCCGGGCCGGAAGTTGCAGCGGACCGACCTTCCGCTCGAGTCGGGCTATGTCGTCACGATCGAGCCCGGCATCTATTTCATCCCCGCGCTGCTCCGCGATCCGGCGCGCCGCGCGAAGCTCGCGGACGCCGTCGTCTGGTCGAAGGCGGACGCATGGCTGCACCATGGCGGGATCCGGATCGAGGATACAGTCCACGTAACGGCCGGTGCTCCCGAGGTAATGACGGCGCCGATCGACCGCAAGGTGGGGCTATAGTCCCCGGGACATGAAGCCTCCGAAAACCCTCCTGCTGAGTGTTCTGATTCTCTCGTCGCTCCTCGTGGGGATCTACTGCTGGGCCGCGGTCGTGCCGCGCTTGATCGTGGGCTCCGGCCCCAAGACGTGGATGGAGTGGCTCGCGGTCATCGTCTTGAGCGCTCTCCCGGTCAGCATTCCCCCGGCGTTGATCGGACTCTGGCAGCGCTCCTCCTGGGCTCCAGGGGCCGTCCTCCTCTGGGGGATGCTCCTCGTCGGGGAATTGGCGCTCACGTTGGTCGCCGCGGGAGCGCTCGCCGGGCTGAGCGGCCCAGAATGGTTCGTGCCCTGGACGGCAATCGTGGGCGGCGCGTTCGCGCTGCGCGAGCTGGACCGGTACGTGCGTCGAGTGGTGGAAGCGAAAGAGGATCGAGAGCCCCGGGCCAACGCCTGAGCGGGCCTAGAGAGGAACCGCCGACAGGGCAAGCCTGACCTGCCGGATCACCTTCTCGAACTTGGGGGACGTCAGGATTCCGCGGGAATGAAAGGCGGATCGCCCGTCGACGGTCACCGAGAGCTCGCCGATCCCACCATCCGCGGTCTCGACTTGGACGTCCGGGTACGATCGGATCTCGGCCGCCAACCGTGCCGCGAGCGCCCGCCTCACGGGGCAGATGGGGCATGCCCGGACGATCACGTGCCTCACGGAGCTACCCATCGATCCGTTTCGCGATCGGGCGAGCTGCCATAGGAGCTCAAGCCTAGCACGGCCCTCGTGGGCAGCGCCCGGCCTCGAATTCGAAGGTGTTGTTGCCCGCCCGGGCTCACAGCCCCGGCCGCCTGGCGAGGCCTTGGGACCGCCGAATCAGGCGAATCCAGGTTCTATCCCGAGACCGGCGAGTGATTGCCTCGTACGGGCTCTGGTGGCCCTCGGGGGGGCTTAGCGCTCCCCTCAGCGCCTCGCGACCCCGCCTTTCGGGCCCCTCCCGACCGAGGAGGTGTCGCGCTCATGAGGCTCCCCGGGCCGTACCGATGGGCGGAGGGCTTTCGCGGCGGGAGGACGGCGGACAAAAAAGCCGCGTCCCGTCGCGCAAAGCGCGGCGGGACGCGTTGATGCCGTTAGCAGCGAGACGGAGACGTCGCGCTATTTCAGGTGCTTCGAGACGTGCTTCGTCATCTCGAACATGCTGACCTGGCGCTTGCCTCCGAAAATCACGCGGAGCTTGTCATCCGCGTTGATCATCGTTCGCTTCAGCTTGTCCTGGAGCTTGTTCTTCTTGATGTAGGCCCAGAGCTTCTTCGTGACCTCGGTCCGTGGCAGCGCCCTCGCGCCGATCACCTCAGAGAGGGCCGCGGACGGCATGAGCGGCTTCATGAACGCGGCGTTCGGCTTCCGCTTCTTCTTGGAGGCGACTTTCCTCTTCGCGGGCTTGCGTGCGCGCTTCTTAGCTGGCATGCACCTCTCCTTTCGTGAGCGTCGTGCCGATCCCAGTACGTCGGCGCCGGGTTGAATTACTACCACGCGCGCAGGGAAGGGGCAACAATCTAGAGGAGAAATCTCAAACTGTAGGGAAAATAAACTGGAGCGGAAGACGGGATTTGAACCCGCGACAACCACCTTGGCAAGGTGGGGCTCTACCGGGCTGAGCTACTTCCGCTCGCTCCGTTGCCACCGCAGCGACGGCCATTCTAGCCCCGCGCCCGAGGCGACGTCAAGGATACCCGGGTGGCTCCCACCCCCGCGCGGGCTGGGACGGGCCCGGCTGCTCCCCGCGTTCCACCGTCTCGAGCCACCGGTTGAAGCCCGAGCCCATCCGACGCGCGGAGTTCGTCTGGCGGTAGAGCTGCACGTATTTCCGCGCGGCGTTGGCCCAGGAGAAATCGAGCGCCATTCCATTCCGCCTGGCGCGCAGGAGGCTCGCCGGCTCGTCGTAGAGGCGGATGGCCTCGCCCACCGCAGCAAGGAGCGCTTCGGGGGTATACGGCCCAAAGAGGATGCCCGTCCCCGCCGCGCGTTCACCCGGGCCGAACGGCGTGACGGTGTCGGCGAGCCCGCCGGTCTCGCGCACCACGGGAATCGTTCCGTATCGCATGCTCATCATCTGATTGAGGCCGCTCGGCTCATACCGCGACGGCATCAGGAAGAAGTCGGCTCCCGCCTCGATCCGGTGGGCCAGCGGCTCATCGTAGCCGCTTCGGAAGGCAAAGCGATTCGGGTTCCGCGCGGCCGTCGCCCGGAGGAAGCCTTCGTACCGCGCGTCGCCGCTCCCTAGCACGACCCAGCGCGCCGGAAGTTCGAGGAGCCGCGCCGCGGCCTCTTCCATGAGATCGAAGCCCTTCTGGTCTACGAGCCGCGAGATCATCCCTATGAGTGGCTGCTCCGGCTTCGAGGAAAACCCGAGCTCTTCGAGAAGGGCCGCCTTGCAGATGCCCTTGCGGTCCAGGGACTCCGCGTCGAAACGGGAGGCGATCGCCCGATCGGTCCTGGGATTCCAAATATTCACGTCGATTCCGTTCAGGATCCCGGTCAGATCGGCGCGCCGGGCGTTCAAGACGCCCTGTAGCCCGAAGCCGAACTCGTCCCCCGACTGGATCTCCTCAGCGTACCGCTCGCTGACCGTTGTGAGCCGGTCGGCGAACTGGATTCCAGCCTTCAGGAAATTCATCTTCCCCCAGAACTCGAACGGCGAGAGCGGATAGAAAAAGCGCTCCGGAAACCCGGCGACCCGCATGGTCTCCGCCGGGTAGACGCCCTGGTATCCGAGGTTATGGATCGAGAGAATGTTCGCGGTCATCTGGAAGAAGGCGTCCTCGGCGTAGAGCGTTCTCAGGTAGGCCGGAACCAGCGCGGTCTGGTGATCGTTGACGTGAATCACGTCGGGGACGAAGGCGGTCGCCCGCATCGCCTCGAGGCACGCCCGCGAGAAGAAGGCGTACCGCGCGGCATTGTCGCGGAACGGCTCCCCCGTCGCGGGATCGTTGTAGATGCCGGGCCGCCCGAAGTAGGTCTCGTTCCCGATGAAAAAGTGGTGGTAGTGGGGCGGATGAGCGGGGTGCCGCAGACGGTAGACCAGGCCGGTCTGGTCCTCCCCATCGACCGGCACCTCGATCTTCGCGACCATCTCGAGCTCGCAGTCTTCAGGCAAGTGAAGATCGGCGTAGCGCGGCAGGAAGACAGCGACGGAACAGCCGAGGTCGGCGACGGCGCGGCTCAACGCGCCGACGACGTCGCCGAGGCCGCCGACCTTGGCGAAGGGAACGCCCTCGGCGCTCAAGATCGCTGCGCGATAGCGCTGAGCCATCAGAGCGAAACGGCGTGCGTCATCGTTGTGATTCGACTTTAAAGTGTCGGTATATTGTCATTTGGAAGTGCTACTTACAGGCTCAGGGCTCCTCATCCGAAACGCCCCCGGGAAGCCCTCTTGAACCGCGCGCTCGCGGAGCGTCTGGGCGAGGGCCTCGCTCGCGAACGCACCCAGACGCACCTTGTAGAGCGAGCCCTCGAATTCGATCACCGACGGCACTCCGAAATGCGACGATGCCTCCTTCGCGATCCGGTCCGCCTGTTGGAGATCAGGCGACGCGAACACTTGCACGCGCCAGACGCCGTGCCGCTCGTCGCCCGACTCGGCGGGTGGAATCGCCGGAACGCGGCTCTCCGCCGAGGATCCACCTACCGGGGCGCGACTCTCCACGGAGGATCCCGCCGCAGGGACATCGATCGCGATCCCTGAGTCGCCCTGCGTCGCATTTCCGATCGCTCCGCGACCGGGCCCTCCGGGGATAGGGTCGGGAATCGATGCGAGCTCGCGGGGCGTGATGGCTTCACTCGGATCAAGCCCGACGGGCGAAGCGGCCGCGCTCGCGGAGGGGCCGCTCGGCGCCGCACCGCGCGGAGTTGAGGCGCTCCCCAAGACTGGCGCGGGCGCCGTCGGGTGCGGCGGCGTTGCTACCGAATGGCTGCACCCCCAGACCGCGGCAAGCAGAGCCGCGGCGAGCCTAGAGGAGCGCATCGCCATCCTGTTCCTTCTTGATTCGCTCCACCAGCGCGCGAACCTCCTGTGTCCGGTCGCGAGGACAGACCAATGTCACGTCGGCGGTATGCACGATGACCAGATCCTTGACGCCGATTCCCGCGACGAGCCCTCCGTCCGAAAACGCGATGATGCCTGTCGAGTCGTGGAGCAGCGCGCGTCCGCGAATCACATTCCCCTGCGCATCCTTGCCCCCCTGCGATTCCAGCGACGCCCAGGAACCGAGGTCGTCCCATGCAAAGCCGGCCCGCGCCACGATGGCGCGCTGCGTGCGCTCCATCACCGCATAGTCGATCGAGATCGAAGGAGCCGCCGCGTAATACCGCTCCAGGGCCGCGTCGGTTCCGCGACCGGGACGGTCGGGGAGGGCCGGGAGGAGCGACGCGATCTCCGGCGCATACTGGCGGATCTCCTCGAGCATGACCTCGGGAGCGAAGACGAATATCCCCGCATTCCACAGGTGATGGCCGTCTGCGACGTACCGGGCCGCCGTCGAGGAGTCGGGCTTCTCGCGGAAGGCGACGACCTTGCGGAATTCAGATCCGGCCGCGACCGGATCTCCCGCCTCGATATATCCGTATCCGGTGTCGGGTCGAGTCGGCGGGATTCCGAGCACAACGATCGCTCGGCGCTCGAGCGCGGTCTTCGCGGCGTCCTCGAGATCCGCGCGGAATCGCGGCGCGGGCTCGATCCGGTGGTCCGAAGGAAGGATTGCCGCCACCGAGTCCGAGCCACGCAGCCACCACGCCGCGAGCGCGACGGCCGGCGCCGTGTTCTTCCCCACCGGTTCCCCGATGACGTGCTCGCGGGGCACCGACGGCGCCGCGGCCACCACGGCGTCGCGAAGATCGCGGGACGTGATGATCCACATGTCCTTGGATTCCGCGAGGCCGCGAAGGCGATCGATCGTCTCCGCGATCATGGGCCGTTCTGAGAGGAGCGGAAGGAGCTGTTTCGGGCGGGCTCGGCGCGAGAGAGGCCAGAAGCGCTCACCCCTTCCGCCCGCGAGGATCACGGGTTGGAACCGCATGGGCTACCGGTACCACACGCCGCTCGAGGCGGCAACGGGAACCTCGGGCGAGCCGATCAGTAGGCGCCGCGCGCGGAGAGCACCGCGGGGATGGTCAGGGCGAGAATCCTAAGGTCGACGAGAAGAGAGCACCGATCCACGTACTCGATGTCGAGTCGCATCCACTCCTCGAACGGAAGGTCGCTCCGGCCCTGAATCTGCCAGAGGCACGTGAGCCCCGGGCGCACCGAGAGTCGCTTGAGCATCCAAGGCTCGTACTTCTCTATTTCCTCGGGGAAGGGCGGTCGCGGGCCGACAAGGCTCATGTTCCCTTCCAGCACGTGCCAGAGCTGCGGGAGCTCGTCCAGGCTCGTCTTCCGGAGTATACGGCCGACCCGCGTCACCCGAGGATCATTGTGCAGCTTGAAGGCCACCCCCTGCGCCTGATTCAAGTGGAGCAGGAGGCCGCGGAGCTCCTCGGCGTTCGCCTGCATCGAGCGAAGCTTCAGGAAGGTGAACTTCCTGCCTCCGCGCCCAACGCGAGTGGCCCGATGGAACACCGGGCCCTCGGAATCGATCTTTATGACGACGGCGGCTACGACGATCACAGGAAGCGCGAGCAGGAGCGCCAGTGAGGCCAGGACAAGATCGAGGACTCGCTTGCCGCCTTCTCGATAGAGGGCCATCCGCGCAATGTACCACAGCGGACTCGGCGATCCGGGCGGGCGGCAATCCCGTCGACGTAGGGGATGGAGCCGCGCCCAACTCTTTTAGTTGCTGCGCTTTATTGTGTACTTTGAAGAAAACAGATAAGGCCGCGACGTCGCCGCCGCGGCCCATCGGTTACAGCCACCGGTCGGACGCCCCGGCACGCATCGCCGGGGCGTTCCGCCGGGAACAACCCTACTTGAGGATGCTGAACGATCCCTTCGTAACGCCGTCCGCCGATTGCACACGATAGAAGTAGACGCCGGAGGAGAGGCGGTTCCCCTGCTCGTTCCGACCGTCGACCGTCACCTCGTGGGCTCCCGGCAACATGTACTGCTGCGGCATCAAGGTGCGTACCAAGCGTCCCTGCAGATCAAACACCTGGATGCTCGCATTGCCTGGCTTCATCGTCACGAAATGGAGCGTCGCCTGCGGGTTGAGCGGGTTCGGCGACACCGATGCCAGTGTTCCCGCGCCCAGCCAGCTTGCCTTGAAGATCTTCGCGACCACATCCCCGCGGATCTTACCGCCGGAAAGGAGGTCTGCCTCCAGCGTCAACGTCACCGTCGTCGTGCCGTTCGGCAGCGCTGCGAACAGTGGCTTAATGACCGTATTCGAGAAGCAGATCTTCAGCTCGCTCACTCCATTCTTGTTCGTGTCTCCGTCGATGACGTTCTTGCAATCCGTCATGATCGACGTCCCGTTGTACGTCAACTTGAACGTCTCAAGCTTGACGTCCGCAATATTGAAGTCGCTCGCGATCGGCTCCACGCGGATCCAAGTGCCCAAGATCTGCGGCAGGATGTAGTTCAGACCGAACCGGAAGAACACGTTCGCCGCCAAGAAGTCTTGGATCGTGGCCGTCGTGGTGGCGTCTCCAAAGAGGCCGCCGGTGTCCGTCACACGCAGGGAGACGGTGTAGACGCCCGTCGCCAGATACGCGTGCGTCGGGGTCGCGCCCGTTCCCGTACCGCCGTCACCGAAGTTCCACGCGTACGTCAAGGCATCGCCGTCAGGATCCGACGAGCCGGTGCCGTTGAAGCTGATGAGCGCGTTCGCATTTCCGGTATACGGCC
>JBGPMG010000106.1:0-8691 GCA_041486815.1 Candidatus Eiseniibacteriota bacterium
CCCCTCGGTCGCGCGGCCCAGCGCCCGCACCGCGAGCGAGAGCTCCTCGGGACGCACGGAGACCGCCGGCTCGTCGATTTGGATGAACTTCGCGCCGGCCTCCTGGAGCGCCAACGCCTCCTCCCGGATCGCCTCGGCGAGGTCCATCGCCATGGCCTCGCGAGAGGAATAGTGCTCGTTGAACGACCAGTCCATCATCGTATAAGGGCCGGTCAGCATCCCTTTGATCGGCTTTGAAGTCTGCGCCTGCGCGAACTTCCACCAGCTGACGGTGAGCGGCTCCTTACGCCGGATCGGGCCCACCGCGATCGGCTTTCGATAGTAGCGATTTCCGTACGAGCGAACCGGGTTCGAGATGGCGAACCCAGGCATCAGTTCCGCGAAATAGGTCGTCATGTCGCCGCGATAGAGCTCGCCGTCGACTAAGATGTCGAGGCCGATCTCCTCCTGCCGGCGGATCAACTTGACCGTCTCGTCGCGCTCGAGCTTCTCGAGCGCGTCCGCGGAGATCTCTCCCCGCGCGCGCTGGTTGCGCGCCTTCTCCAGATTCGGAGGCTTGGGGAAGCTCCCCACCGTCGTCGTCCACAATCCACGGGGCATGGTCATCCTCCGTTCCGGGAGGCGATCCGCGCCGCCTCGACCAACCGGGAGACTTTGAGCTCCGCCTTGTCGGCGGGAAGGTATTCGAGGCTGGCACTGGGGCTGAGCTGGAAGTCCAGGTCCGGCCGCGCGGCGCGGGCGCGCGCCACGGAGCGCGCGACCTCGGCCGGGTCCTCGAGCCGCGTGTTCCGGGCGTCGATCAGGCCCAGTGCGACGATCCTACCCTCGGGGATACGAGGCAGCATCTCCCATGCGGCGGGCGCCTCGACCAGATCCAGCCCGATCGCGCTCCACGGCAATTCGCGAATCGCTTCGAAGACCGCCGCGGGGGTCGCGAACGGGACATGGATGACCGTGCGGGCGGTCCGCTCGGCCAGGAGCGGCTCGAGCGCCGCGCGGACGAGCGGACCTTCCTCCGCGCGCACGCGGCCGATCCAAGGCTCTTCGAAGTGGATCCAACGGGCTCCCGCCTTCTCGAGCGCCTGCGCCTCGCGCGCGAGCGCCGCGCCGATGGCGCGGAGCGCGTCGGCGGGCGACCGGTAGTGGCGATCCTTGGAGAACCGGTAGAGCGAAAAGGGGCCGGGGAGGAGCGCCTTCACCGGGCGCTCCGACATCGATTGGGCGGCGCGGAAATCCTCCACCGTGATCGGACGATCCCACGAAACCGCGCCGGTGATCTCGGGCTGACGGTAGTAGGTATTGGTGTCGAGGTAGCGGATCAGCCCGGCGATCTGGAAGCCGCCGAGCGATCGCGCGACGTAGGTCTGGGCGTCATCCCACCCCGCGGCGCCATCCACGGGAATGTCGATGCCCGCCCGCTCCTGCATCGCCAAGATCCGGCGGGTCGTCTCGCGAATCGCCTCCGCGACGTCCTGATCGGTGGCCTTCCCCTGGTCGCGCCGATTCCGCACGACCCTGAGATTGGCGTCACCGGGTTGGGTCGGAAGTTTGGGGTAGCTTCCCGCCAGTGTGGTCTCGATCTGCACGCTTTCCCCTCCGTCCGATTCCTTCAGGGCCGAATGAATAGAGCCATCAAGACTACCACAGCGTTTGCAGGCCCTCAATCCGCTCTCTATACTGCGAAGAGTGAGCTTCCAACGGGAGGGAGGGGTCCTGACGCGCCGCCTCTCGGTCGTGATCCCGACCCAGAACAACGAGAATACGCTGCCCGCCGCGCTCGCGAGCGTCGCCTTTGCTGACGAAATCATCGTGCTCGACTCGGGAAGCGTCGACCGGACTCGTGACATCGCGCTCGGCGTCGGGGCGCGCGTCGTCGAGCGCCGCTACCGGAGCGACGGCGACCAGCGAAACGCGGGCTGGGCGGAAGCGACCGGCGCGTGGGTGCTCGCCCTCGACAGCGACGAGGCGTTGGATTCGGTTCTCGCCGAGGCCGTGCGCGGCGTCGTGTCGAGGGATCCAGGCGCTGGAGAACCGGTGGCCTACGCGCTTCGGTTTCGGAGCTACTTCCTGGGCTTTCCGCTCGATCACGGGGGACTCGATCACGACGAGCACGTTCGCCTGGGAAGGCGGGAGCGCACGCGCTGGGAGTCCACGCTCCACTCGCGCGCGCTCGTCGACGGCGCCGTCGGGCGGCTGCCGGGCGTCGTCGATCACTTCACGGGCACGGAGCTGCCCGCGCGCCTGCGAAAGCTCGCGGTGTACGCCGCCGACCGCGCCGAGCGGATGCGAGCCTCGGGCGTGCGCCCCTCGGTGCCGCGTGGCCTCTGGCAGTCGTTGCGGTTCTTCCTGGGCCGCTTCGTGATCCGCGGAGGATGGCGGGACGGCCTGCCCGGCGCGGCATGGTGGTGGCTCCAATCGACGGAGATCCTGCTCGCGCACCTTCTGCTCTACCGGCGATCGCACCTGGGATGCAACCCCGAGGATCCGCCGTCGAGTGTTTCCGGGGGCGCCGAGTGATTCTTGGGCTCACCACAGCGTTTGCAGGCGCTCGATCCGCTCTCTATACTGCGCCTCTTCCCTTATAGTGGGACGATGAACCCTTAAGCGGGAGGTATCGTGCGCGTCCTAGCCCTGTTGCTCGTCGGATCGATCGTCGGCTGTGCCACCGCCAAAGAGATCATCGCGCTGCACCAAGTTGAGTTCCGGTTTGACCGTCTCTCCGGCGCCCGGGTCGCCGGGATCGCGCTGGATCGGATCCACTCCTATGGGGACGTAACGCCGATCGATTTGGCGCGTTTGACCCTCGCCGTTGCTTCCAAAGACGTGCCCCTCGACATCACAGTCCATCTGGAAGGCCGAAATCCAGAGACCAACACGACCACCGCCCGACTCGTCGCGATGGATTGGGCTTATCTCGTGGATGACCGCGATGTCGTCTCGGGAAAGCTTACCGAGCCCTATCAGTTCATCCCGGGCCAGCCGCGGGATGTTCCCATCCCCGTCACGTTCAATCTCGCGAGGGCTTTCGAAGGGGACGCAGCCGCTCTTCTGAACACGGCCCTCGCCCTGGCCGGCCAGCGGACCAGCGAGCATAAGGTGTCCCTCCGAATCTCGCCGACTGTGGATACCTCGCTCGGCCCGATCCGCTACCCCACGCCCATCACGATCGACCTCTCGACTCCCGCCGCGCGGTAGGACCCTCACTGCGCGGGCTCGGCCGGCACCGGTCCCTCGTGCCGCTCCGGCTCCCGGATCCTTGGGAACAGGAAGACGACGATCGCCAAGAACACCGCCGTGGAGACGAAGAAGATCGACCTGAGGCCGAACGCTCCGGCGATGACCCCGCCGAGGAGCGGGCCCATTAGATTTCCCAGCATGAGCGCCGTGGAGGTGATGCCGAGGATCCCGGCGCGGCGGTCGTCCGGAGCGCGGAGGCTGATCATCGCGTGAACGCTCGGCACGACCCCACCGATGAAGATCCCGTACGGAATCCTGGCGAGAAAGAGCTGCCACGGCGCCGCCACCAATCCCTGCGGGAGCGCGAACAGGCTCGACCCGAGGAGCGCCGTCCGAAGCGTGGGCCGGTACCCTTGGCGATCGCTGCGCCGGCCCCATCGAGGCGCGGTCAAGACCGTCGCGAGCCCCGTGACGGCGAAGATCGCGCCGGTGGTCGTCGCCAGCAGCCTTCCGTGAGCGCCAAGCGATTCCACGAAGAGCGCCATGATCGGGGCGAGCGCCATGAGCGCGAACTGGCAGCCGAAGAGGACGAAGTAGAGGAGCCGGAGCTGCGATGTCCCAAAGACGAGCCGGTAGTTCTCGAAGATCCGGCCAAAGCCCTCGGGAGAGCGGGGCCGTTCCTCCTCGCGGACGAACGCCATCACGATGATCGCCGCGACGAGCGTCATGGCGGCCGTGACGAAGAAGACCTGCCTCGCGCCGATCCGATCCGCCAAGAATCCGCCCAGCAGCGGTCCGAGGATCGTCCCGCTGGGGATCGCCGTCTGCAGCGTTCCAAGGGCGTAGCCCATTCGGTCGCGCGGCGCGCTGGAGGCCATCAAGGCGACCGCCGCCGCGATGAAGCCGCTGATCGCCCCCTGGCCCAGGCGGAGAACAAACAGCTGGGCGACCGAGGTGGCCAGGCCCATCAGCGTCGCGGCGAGCGTGAGTCCCAGCGCGGCGCGCACCACCATGAGCTTCCGTCCGTGGCGGTCCCCCATGAAGCCCCAGACCGGCGTCGCCACGGTAGCCGCGAAGAAGGGCGCCGCGAAGATGAGACCGCTCATCGCCTCCAATTTCCCCGGTTCCGTGACGCCGAGCTGGCGGAGATAGAGCGGGAGGAACGGGAGAAACATGCTGATGCCGAGCATGGTGAAGAACTCGGCCACCCAGAGCGCGAAGAGCGTTCGGCGCCACGACTCGAGCTCTTGGAACGCGCCGAGGGGACCTTCGAGAATGCGAATGGGAGGGCGCTAGGCGGCCGGCCCCGCGCACGCCGGGCAGGGGCAGGTCCGCCGCAGGAAGTCGAAGCTGTAGATCCCGGTCGAGTGCCCGTCGCTCCACTCGATGTGGAGCGCGTAGTTGCCCACGATTCGCGCCGCGAGAATCTGGACGTCGGGGTTTACGTGTTCTTCGAACACCAGGCGCCGGCCGGTGGTCTCGCTCACGCACTGAGCGCACGGGCAGCGCCCTCTAAGGTATCGCGCCGGATAGACGCTCTCGTGTCCGTCGCCCCATCCGATCGTGAGCCGCTCGCCACCCTTCTTCCTGATCGATAGCGGCGAGGCGGCCTCGGGCGAGAGCGCGGGCACGCTACTCCTCGACGACCGTCAGGGCAATTCGCCGGAACGTCTGGATGCTCACCTGCTGCGCGAGCTTGCCGGCGATCTCCTGGAACGCCTTCCCCGACGGAGATTCCGGCTCGGCGAGAACGACCGGGGTTCCCTCGTCGGAGTAGCGACGGATCGCCGCGTCGAGCGGAATCTCGCCCAGGAACGGAACGCCGAGCGATTCCGCCGCGCGCTTCGCGCCGCCGTGCCCGAAGAGGTCATCGCGCGCGCCGCAGTGCGGGCAGACGTAGGTGCTCATGTTCTCGACGATGCCGAGGAGGTGCACCTTGGTCTGCTGGAACATGCGGAGCGTCTTCATGGAGATCTGGAGCCCGACGTCCTGGGGGGTCGATACGATGACCGCGCCGGTGACCGACGCGGTCTGCACGAGCGTTAAGTGGACGTCGCCGGTCCCTGGGGGCAAATCGACAACCAGGTAGTCGAGCTCGCCCCAATTCACGCCGAGAAGGCATTGCTGGAGCGCCTTGTGCGCCATCGGGCCGCGCCAGATGAGCGGTTGATCGCCGGGGCTCATGTATCCCATCGACATGAGCTTCACGCCGTGGGCCAGGCCCGGCTCGATGACGTTGTCCGCGCGCGGCTCAGCCGGCTGGCCGGAGCGCATGAGAATCGGGATGCTGGGACCGTAGATGTCCGCGTCGAGAAGTCCGACGCGCGCGCCGCTTCGCGAGAGGGAGACGGCGAGGTTCGCAGCGACGGTCGATTTCCCGACGCCGCCCTTCCCGCTTCCGACCGCGATGATGTTCCGAACGTTCTGGAGCACGCTCGTGTCCGGAGCAGGCGCCCGGCGGACCTCCGACGTCATGTTCACCCGCACGTCCGTTACGCCGGGCACCTTCGTGAGCACCGCCTGCTTCGACTGCTCGCGAAGTCGGTCCTTGACCGGGCAGGCGGGCGTCGTCAGGTTCACGTCGAAGGAGACGGTCGCCCCTTCGATCTTGAGATTGCGGATGAAGTTGAGGCTCACGATATCCCGATTGAGATCGGGATCCATGACCGTCCGCAGCGCATCCAAGATCGTGTCCTCGCGGATCGCCGCGTCGCTCATTCGGTCTCCTTACGGGGAGGCGCCTCGGGTGGGTCGGGGCGGATATGATATCAATCCAACGTGATGGCCCCAACTACAATTCAGATCACGCCCTAGCTCTCATTTAGGATGCGGAGTACGCTCGAAACGATGCACGCCCCGACGCCGATTTCATCGAAGCCCATGCCCCGTCCGAGTCCGCCGCTCGGGACCGAGCGCGACGTCGTATGCGGCATGACGGTTCCCTCCGACGGCCCGCACCGCCACGACTACCAGGGGCGCACGTTCCACTTCTGCAGCGCTCGCTGCAAAGATCGATTCGCAGCCGACCCCCACGCTTTTCTCTCGGAGCGCGCAACGGACGCCCGCCCTTCTCCAGCGCTCGCCTCGAAGCCGGCCGTCTACACCTGCCCGATGCATCCCGAAATCCGGCGGGACCGGCCGGGGTCGTGCCCGATCTGCGGAATGGCGTTGGAGCCGGTCGGCATCACCGCCAGCGACGATGCGGAGCTTCGCGACATGTCGCGCCGCTTCTGGATCGCGGCGGCACTCACGGCGCTGGTCGTACTGGTCGCGCTCGCGGAGATGGTGCCGGGCGCCGGGACCCGGCGGTTCCTCCCGATGCGGGCGGGGGCCCTCCTCGAGCTCCTCCTCGCGACACCGGTCTGCACCTGGGCTGCCTGGCCGTTCTACGCTCGCGCCGCGGCGTCCGCGCGAAATCGCAGCCTCAACATGTTCACGCTGATCGGTCTCGGGGTCTTCACGGCGTACGCCTACAGCACCGTCGCGGCGCTTTTCCCTGGGATCTTCCCGCCCGCGGTCCGGAACGAGTCCGGGGAGGTCGGTGTCTACTTCGAAGCGGCGGCCGCCATCGTCACGCTGGTCCTGCTCGGCCAGGTGCTCGAGCTCAGGGCGCGGCATCGGACGGGCTCGGCCATCCGGAAGCTCCTCGACCTGGAAGCGAAGACGGCGCGGCGGGTTCACCCGGATGGGACCGAGGAGGACGCGCCGCTCGATCAGGTGCGGGTTGGGGATCTCCTCCGCGTACGCCCGGGAGAAAAGGTGCCGGTCGACGGCGCCGTGATCGAGGGCAAGAGCTCGGTCGACGAGTCGATGGTCTCGGGGGAGCCTATCCCGGTCTGGAAAGAACCGGGAAGCAGCGTCATCGGCGGGACCGTCAATGGGACCGGCGCCTTCGTGATGCGGGCCGAGAAGGTCGGCTCGGAGACACTGCTCGCGCGGATCGTGACCCTGGTGGTGGAAGCGCAGCGGACGCGCGCGCCGATCCAGAACCTGGCGGACGTCGTCTCCTCTTATTTCGTGCCCAGCGTCATCGCCGTCGCCGCCGCGACGTTCGTGCTCTGGAACCTCTTCGGCCCCGAGCCCCGGATGGCTCTGGCGCTCTTGAACGCCGTGGCCGTTCTCATCATCGCTTGCCCCTGCGCCCTCGGATTGGCCACCCCGATGTCGATCATGGTGGCGGCCGGGCGCGGCGCCTTGATGGGCGTTTTGTTCCGGAACGCGGAGGCGATCGAGCTCCTCGAGCGCGTCGATACGCTCGTCATCGACAAGACGGGCACGCTGACCGAGGGGAGGCCCCGGCTCGTCACGGTCCTCCCGACCGATGGGGATGAGCGGACGCTCTTGTCATTGGCGGCCGCGCTCGAGCGGGAGAGCGAGCATCCGCTCGCCACGGCCATCGTCCAAGGCGCCGAATCGCGGGGCCTCGACCCTCTCCGCGCCGTCGAATTCAGGAGCGCGACCGGGAAGGGCGTCCGCGGCGTGGTCGAAGGCAGAGAGGTCGCCGTCGGAAACGCGGCTCTGATGTCCGAGTTGGGCGCGGAGCTCGGCGCCCTCGCGGGCAAGGCCGACGCGCTCCGGTCCGAGGGCCTTACGGTGTCCTTCGTCGCCGTCGAGCGAACGTTGGCCGGCCTTCTCGGCATCGCCGATCCCGTGAGGGAGGGAGCGCTTGAAGCGATCGAGGCGCTTCGCCGCGAGGGCGTGTCGATCGTGATGCTCACGGGCGACAGCCGGCGGACCGCAGAGGCCGTGGCCCGTCGTCTCGGGATCGACCAGGTGATGGCGGAGGTGCTGCCCATCGAGAAGTCGTCGGTGGTCCAACGCCTCAAAGCGGACGGAAAGATCGTCGCCATGGCCGGCGACGGCATCAACGACGCACCCGCCTTGGCCCAGGCGCACGTCGGCATCGCCCTGGGAACGGGCACGGACGTGGCCATGGAAAGCGCGGCCGTCACGCTGGTGCGCGGCGACCTTCGTGGGATCGTGCGGGCGCGGCGCTTGAGCCGCCTCACGATGCGAAACATCAAGCAGAACCTGTTCTTCGCGTTCTTCTACAACGCGCTCGGGGTCCCGATCGCGGCTGGGGCGCTCTATCCGTCGTTTGGGGTCTTGCTCTCCCCGATCGTGGCGGCGGCGGCGATGAGCTTGAGCTCGGTCACCGTCGTGACCAACGCGCTGCGCCTCGGCCGCGCGAAGGTCTGACCGTGGCGCCGTGGCCGCAGTTCTGGTATCGTCGAACGTTCAAGTGCCGCGTCCCATCGGCAACCGGGGAGCGGACTTGGGGCGTCGGATCGTACGAGGAGGGTTCATGCCGGTTTCAAACGACGAGCTGAAGGGACTTTACTACTACATGAACCTGGTCCGGCAGGTGGACGAGCGCTGCCGCCGGCTCTTCAAGCAAGGCCGCTTCCACGGTACGTATTTCAGCGCCGTTGGGCAGGAAGCCACGGTCGTCGGCCCCTGCTACGGACTCCGCCCCGAGGACGTGATCGGAATCCAGCACCGCGAGATCGGCGC
>JBGPMG010000107.1:0-8650 GCA_041486815.1 Candidatus Eiseniibacteriota bacterium
AAGGAAGTTGCGACGAAGACCCAGGATGTCTCGGGCGACGGAACGACCACCGCCACCGTGCTGACGCAGGCGATCCTGCATCTGGGCCTCCGCCACGTTGCTTCGGGCGCCAATCCGATGTCCCTGAAGCGCGGCATCGATCGTGCCGTGCAGGCCGTGACGGCCGAGCTCAAGAGGATGTCGAAGCCGATCAAGACCCCCGCCGAGATCGCGCAGGTCGCGACCATTTCCGCGAACAACGACCCGGAGACGGGGAAGCTCATCGCGGACGCGATGGACAAGGTGGGGAAGGACGGCGTCATCACGGTCGAGGAGGCGAAGAGCCTCGATACGTCGCTTGAGGTCGTCGAGGGCCTCCAGTTCGATCGCGGCTACCTGTCGCCCTACTTCGTGACCGACCCGGAGCGCATGGAGGCGGTCGTCGAGGACGCCGCGATCTTGATCCATGACAAAAAAATCGCTTCGATCAAGGACATCCTGCCCGTCCTCGAGAAGGTGTCGCAGACCGGTCGCCCGCTCCTCATCATCGCGGAGGACATCGAGGGCGAGGCTTTGGCGACCCTCGTCGTGAACAAGCTTCGCGGGATCCTGGCCACCTGCGCCGTCAAGGCGCCGGGCTTCGGGGACCGCCGCCGCGCCATGCTCGAGGACATCGCGATCTTGTCGGGCGGACGGCTCATCACCGAGGTAGCCGGGTTCAAGCTCGAGAACGTCGTGCTCGCCGATCTCGGCAAGGCCAAGCGCATCGTGGTCGACAAAGACAACACGACGATCGTCGAGGGCGGCGGCAAGAAGACCGAAATCAAGGCGCGCGTGGACCAGATCAAGAAGGAGATCGAGGATTCGACCTCCGACTACGACAAGGAAAAGCTCCAGGAGCGCCTGGCGAAGCTGGCCGGCGGCGTCGCGGTGGTCCACGTCGGAGCGGCGACCGAGGTCGAGCTGAAGGAGAAAAAGGCGCGCGTCGAGGACGCCCTCGCGGCGACCAAGTCGGCCGTCGAGGAAGGGATCGTGCCCGGCGGCGGGGTCGCGCTGCTTCGCGCGCAGGCCGCGTTGTCCAAGCTCGAGGCGAAGGGCGACGAGCGGTCGGGAATCGACATCATCTCGACGGCGCTGGAATCGCCCGCCAGGATGATCGCGTTCAACGCCGGCGCCGAAGGGTCGATCGTCGTGGAGAAGATCAAGGCCCAGAAGGGCTCCGTGGGGTACAACGCCGCGACCGGCGAATACGAGGATCTGGTCGTGGCGGGCATCGTCGATCCGACCAAAGTGGCGCGCTCCGCGCTCCAGCACGCCGCCAGCATCGCGTCGCTCCTGCTCACCACGGAAGCGATCGTGACCGACATTCCGGAGGAGGAGAAGATGCCGCCGGGGATGTCGGGCGGTGGAATGGAATAACCGGTCGATTCGGCCGACGGTCGATCCGACCTCGGGGCCGCCGAAGCGATTCGTCCGCTAAAATCAGGGAATAATTGGGGGCTGCCGGGGCGTATTTCCCGACAGCCCCTTCAGTTTTTGGGGCTGCGTGCCGATCGAAAAGGGAATCGGCGCGCGCTGCTTCCGGCCCGCGGGGAATGGCCTTGGTTGGATTGAACCACGGCCGTATCCTCAGGCGACGGAGGGGATTCGACATCAAGGAGACCGAGTTGAGCTTCGAGACGCTGACCGTCGCCCCGCAAGAGCTGAACCTCCGCAAGAACGCGCCGATCGCTCCGTACACGACCCTCGGAATCGGAGGCCCCGCCGACATTCTGGCCGAGGTCTACACCGAAAAGGCGCTGCAGCAGGTCGTGCGCGAAGCGGTCCAATCCCGGACGAAATGGCTCCTGATCGGAGGCGGCTCCAACCTCCTGGTCGGCGATACCGGATTCCGCGGCGTCGTGATCGTGAACAAGATCGAGCACCTGACGGTGAAGGGGACGAGCATCGTGGCCGGCGCCGGCGCCGACCTGGGCGAGCTGGTGGAATCGGCCCGCGAGCACTCGCTCTCGGGCCTTGAGTTCGCGATCGACATTCCGGGCACCGTCGGAGGCGCCGTCCGCGGGAATGCCGGCGCGTTCGGACGCGCCGTGGGCGACGTCCTGACGCGCATCCGGGTGCTCGAGGGGACGAAGCTCGTCGATCGGACTCCGGCCGAGCTGGGATTCGCGTATCGCCACAGCAAGCTCAAGCAGAACTCCGACATCGTCGTGGAGGCCGAGTTCGCGCTTCAGCCCGGCGACCGCGCCGAGATGGACCGGATCATGGGGCAGCACGCCGCCCAGCGCGCGCGACGGCAAGAAAAGGGGCTCCACACCGCCGGCTGCTTCTTCAAGAATCCGGTGCTCCCCGACGGGACCAAGATCGCCGCGGGGCAGCTCTTGGAGGCGGCCGGCGCGAAGGAGATCAAAGACGGCGGCGCCGGCGTGCACACCTACCACGCCAACTACATCGTGAACAAGGGAGGCGCCACGGCCCACGAGATCCTCCGCGTCGCGAAGGAGATGAAGCGCCGCGTCGAGGAGGCGAACGGGATCACGCTCGAGGAAGAGGTGATGGTCGTCGTCGATCCGCCGGGGGCGGGAGCGGTGTAGTTGAGGTTTTTGTTGTAGGATCTGCGCTCCATGAAGAGCGAGCGGGACTATATTCTCGGCACCCACGACGAGGAGATCGAGCGGCTCGGGTTGCAGCACCGCGTCTGGCGGCCGCGAACCCTCGACGCCTGGCGGCGGGCCGGTTTCACGGTCGGGCAGACACTGCTCGACGTCGGCTGCGGCCCCGGATACGCGTCTATCGATCTCGCGGAGATTGTCGGCCCCTCCGGCCGGGTCGTCGCGATCGACCGGTCCCGGCGATTTCTGGACGCTCTCGAATCCGCTCGCGACCACCTCTCGCTCCCCCAAATCGAGCCGCACGAGCTGGACCTGGACGAAGGGGCATTGCCTCAACTCCTCGCCGACGGAGCCTGGTCGCGGTGGGTCTTCGCGTTCGTCAAGCGTCCGCGCGAGCTTTTGGAGCGCGTTGCCAAGCGGCTGAAGCCGGGCGCCTCTTGGGTGCTCTACGAATATTTCGATTACTCAACCTGGCAATTCGCGCCCCATTCCCTCGTGATGGAGGAGTTCGTTCGGGTCGTGATGGAGAGCTGGCGGGCCGCGGGGGGCGAGCCGGACGTCGGCCTCGATCTTCCTCGCTGGCTCGGGGAGCTGGGCTTTGAGCTCAAGCGGCTTCATCCGATCATCGACGTCGTCACCCCGAAGAGCTACGTCTGGCAGTGGCCGAAGGCCTTCGAACAGGTGGGGCTGGACCGGCTGGTCGACCTGGGTCTCGTCACCCGGGAGCGCGCCCGGACGATGGCGGACGAGTTCGCGGCAAGGGAGGCCGATCCCCACACCCTCGTGATCACGCCCGCCGTCCTCGAGATCATCGCCGTCCGGCGGTAGGGTAGTGGGTCAGTGACCCACTACCGGCGGTAGGCGCCCCTTGACGCCCGTTCGCCCGCCCCGTTAACGTCGGGGGCTATGGCGACAATCGAACCGAGCAAGCGGCTCCAGGTATTGCCCCGGTATCTCTTCGCGGAGCTGGAGCGGAAGCGTCACGAGGCGGAAGCCGCGGGGCGCGATGTCTTCGACCTGTCGATCGGGGATCCCGACCTCCCGACGCCTCAGCCGATCCTGGATCAGCTCGCCGCGGCGGCGCTCGCGCCGCAGAATCACAAGTACCCGACCAGCGCCGGGCTCCTCGAGGTCCGCAGCCGCATCGCGCGGTGGTTCCAGCAGCGATACAGCGTCGCGCTCGATCCCTCCCGCGAGATCGCGATCTTGATCGGGTCGAAGGAAGGGCTCGGGCACTTTCCCCTCGCGATCCTGAATCCCGGCGACGAGGCGCTCGTGCCGGACCCCGGCTATCCCGTCTACGCGGCGGGAACGGTCTTCGCGGGCGCGACCCCCGTGCGATTTCCGATCCAGGAGGATCAAGGCTTCCTGCCGAAGATCTCGGATCTGGACCGTCTCGCCACGGACAAGACCCGCGTGGTGTTCGTCAACTATCCGAACAATCCGACGGGCGCGACCGCTCCGCCCGAGTTTTATGACCTACTCTCCGAGTGGGCCGCGCGCCGGGAGATCGTGGTCGTCAGCGATGCCGCCTACTCCGAGCTCTATTACGACGACCCGCCCCATTCGATCTTCGAGGTTCCCGGGGCTCGGCCGCACTCGATCGAGTTTCACTCCTTCTCGAAGACCTTCAACATGACCGGCTGGCGCATCGGCTTCGTCGTGGGCGCCGCGCCGCTCATCGAGGCGCTGGTCCGCTTCAAGGCCAACGTCGATTCGGGGGCGCCGCAGGCGATCCAGCTCGCGGCCTCGTGGGGACTCTCGGCGCTTCCCGCGCACGGCACGGCGCTCCGGGCCGTCTACCGGGAGCGGCGCGATCTCGCGCTCGAGATGTTACGCCGGATGGACTGCCCGATCCGGACGCCGGGAGGCTCGTTCTACCTCTGGGGACGCATCCCGAGCGGCGAGTCCTCGATGGAGTTCGCGTCCGGGATCTTCGAGAAGACGGGCGTGCTCCTGACCCCAGGCCTTGGTTTCGGCAGCGTGGGCGAGGGGTACTTCCGAATCGCGCTCACCTGTCCGGTCGAGAGGCTGGAGCGCGCACTCGCGAAGATTGAAGCCCTGCAGCCCTGGAAGATGCCCCATGCCTCCGCGTCGCCGGCCGCGCGCTAAGTCCGGCCGCGGCGACCGCGCCCTGGGGCAGGCCGCGCACGACTGGCTCCGCCTTGTCGGGATACAGGCGTATGGCCACCTCGGCGTGACGGCGAAGGAGCGCGACCTGGGCCAGCGGGTCGAGGCGGATGTCGAGATCGCCTACGAGCAATCCGCTCGCCGCCGACCCGACTCCCTCGACGCGTTCGTCGATTATGAAGAGCTGGGGCGCCTGGTCCGCGCCCAGATTGAAATGTCGCGCTGCAAGCTCATCGAGACGTTGGCCGAGGAGGTGGCGCTCGCGCTCCTGGAGGAGTTCCAAACGCCGCGCGTGCGGGTGCGCCTCCGGAAGCTCCACGTGCCGGTCTCGGGGTTCAGCGGCGTTCCGGAGGTGGAGATCGAGAGGGTGCGGACATGACGCGGGTGTTCATCGGAATCGGGTCGAACCTGGGCGACCGGGAGTTCTTGATCCGGAAGGCGGTCGAGGGACTCCGCGCCCTTCCGGCGACCGCGCTCGTGCGGGTTTCGTCGCTCTACGACACCGATCCGGTCGGCGAGGTGGAGCAGCCGCCGTTTCTCAATGCGGTCGCCTGGCTCGAGACCGAGCTCGAGGCACGCGCGCTCCTCTGGCACCTGCTCCTCATCGAGAAGCGGATGGGGCGCGTTCGCGCCCAGCGTTGGGGCCCGCGCTCGATCGACCTCGACCTCCTCTTCTTCGGCGACACGTCCCTCGACGAGCCCGACCTCAAGCTTCCGCACCCCGAAGCGCATCGCCGCGCGTTCGTGCTCTACCCGCTTCAGGAATTGGATCCCGATTTCCTGCACCCCCTGACGCGCGAGCACATCCGAAAAATGATACGCCGGCTCGATCCCACGCCCTCCGTACGCAAGGGCGGCCGATTCTGGTACTGAGGCCGGCCGCGTGACCTCGGCGCTCGGCCGCTACATCGCGATCGAGGGGGTGATCGGCGTGGGGAAAACCTCCCTGGCCAAGCTCCTCGCCGAGCGATTCCACGCGCGGCTCGTCCTGGAAGAGCCCGAGGCGAATCCGTTTCTCCCCGACTTCTACAAGGATCCCCGCCGGTACGCCTTTCAGACGCAGATGTTCTTCCTCATCAGCCGTTACAAGGATCTCCGCGAGCGCGTCCACCCGGATCTCTTCCATGAAGGGATCGTGGCCGACTACCTCTTCCAGAAGGACCGAATCTTCGCGAATCTCAATCTGAGCGACCGGGAGCTGACGCTGTACAACGCGATCGCGCCGCAGCTCGAGGCGGAGGTTCCGACGCCCGATCTCGTCGTCTACCTCCAGGCGAGCCCCGAAGTGATCGTGCAACGGATTCAGCGGCGGGGGCGGCAGTACGAGCGGCTGATGGAACCGAAGTACACCGCGACGCTCGCGGAAGCGTACAATTACTTCTTCTTCCACTACCGCGAGGCCCCACTCTTGGTGGTCAGCACCGACGAAATGGACTTCGTCGATCGCCGCTCGGACCTCGAGGATCTCATCCACCGCGTCGAGCAGCACAAGGAGGGGGTCGCCTACGTGAATCCGGGCGCGCGGGCGGGGGAGGAGCGTTGATGCCGCGGATGCCCCATACCGGCGAGGGTCCTGCCGGCGGTCGCGAAGGCGCCGTCGCGCGCGACGCCCGCCCCAAGGTCACGACGCGCACCTTCCGCGAGATGAAGCAGCGGGGGGAGCGGATCACATCGGTTACGGCCTACGACTACCCGACGGCGCGGCTCGCCGACGAGGCGGGGATCGATCTCATCCTCGTCGGCGACTCGGTCGGCATGGTGGTCCTCGGATACGACACCACGATCCCGGTCACCATGGCGGAGATGATGCATCACCTCCGCGCGGTGGTCCGCGCCCGCCCACGGGCGCTCGTCGTGGCTGACCTTCCCTTCGCCTCCTTTCAAGCGGGCCCCCAGGACGCCGTCCGGAACAGCGCGCGCTTCATCAAACGCGGGGCGGAAGCGGTAAAATTGGAAGGAGGGCGGCGCGTATTGCCCCAGGTCGAGGCGATCCTCGCGGGCGACATCCCGGTCCTCGGGCACCTCGGTCTCACGCCACAATCGGTCCATCGGTTCGGCGGCTACCGCGTCCAGGCGCGGGGGCGGGAAGCTGGCGCCGCGCTCCTCGAGGACGCGCTCGCGCTCGAGCGTGCCGGCTGTTTCGCGGTCGTGCTCGAGGGGATCCCGCTCGAGCTCGGCGCCGAGGTGACGCGCGCGCTCCAGATCCCGACGATCGGGATCGGGGCCGGGGCCGACTGCGACGGACAGGTGCTGGTCCTTCACGATCTGATCGGTCTCACCTTCTCCAAGCCCGCGAAGTTCGTTCGCCGTTACGCAGACGTGGCGGGGACGATTCGCGGCGCGCTCGAGGCCTTCCGCGAGGACGTGCGGGCCGGACGTTACCCGGCCCCGGCCGAGAGCTACGCCGCCGCGCCGGAAGCCGCCGCTCCCGAGAAAGATCCTTGCGCATCGTGAGCCGCTCCGCGGCGATGCGCGAGTTCTCCCGCCGCGCGCGTCGGAGCGGGGAATCGATCGGCTTCGTTCCGACCATGGGAGCGCTTCACGCGGGCCATCTCTCGCTCCTGCGCCGCGCGCGCCGCGAGAATCGCAGGCTTGCCGTGAGCGTCTTCGTGAATCCGCTCCAGTTCGGTCCAGCCGAGGATTTCGCGCGCTACCCCCGGAACGACCTGCGGGACGCGACCCTCTCGCGCTGGGAGGGGTGCGACTGGCTCTTCATGCCGCCCGGGCGCGCCGTCTATCCGCCCGGCTTCGCGACGCGGGTCGTGCCCGGGCCCATGGGCGATCAGTGGGAGGGGGCTGCTCGGCCGGGGCACTTCGCCGGCGTGCTCACCGTGGTGCTCAAGCTTCTCGAGATCGTCGAGCCGGACATGCTCTATCTGGGACAGAAGGACGCGCAGCAGGCGGCGCTCGTGGCGCAGATGGTGCGCGATCTGGATATCCCGGTGCGGCTCGTGATCTGTCCCACCGTACGCGAGCGGGACGGATTGGCCCTCTCCTCGCGCAACGTCTTCCTGAGCGCCCCCGAGCGCGAGCGGGCCCGCGGCATCGTCCGCGCGCTTCGGGCCGGGAAGCTCGCCGCCCGAGCCGGGCGTCGCGACGGGGCCGCGATCGTGGCCGCCGCGCGCCGCACGCTCGTCCGCGAGGCCTCTCCCGATCGGATCGATTACGTCGCGCTCGTCGATCCCAAGACGTTCGAGCCGATCCCGAAGCTCACGCGTCGCGGACTCCTCATCGCGGCGGCCCGGATCGGGCGGACGCGATTGATCGACAACATGCCGATCACCGTGGGAGGCCGTTGAGATGGCCACACCGTTCACCGGAGTGATCTTGGCCGCGGGCCTCGGGAAGCGGATGAACTCGGACCTTCCCAAGGTGCTCCACCCGGCGCTGGGCCGGCCGCTCGTCGCCCACGTCCTCGACCAGCTCGGTCCCCTTCACCCCGTGCGCCTCGTGGTCGTGGTGGGGCACCGGGCGGAGTTGGTGCGGGCCGCGCTCAAGGATCGCGACGTCCACTTCGTCACCCAATCGCCGCAGCTCGGCACCGGGCACGCGGTCCAGATGGCGTGGCAGGAGGTGGAACTGGGAGCGGCGAAGGGGGCCGAGACGGTGCTGGTGCTCGCGGGCGACATGCCGCTGGTTCGGACCATGACGCTGCGCCGCTTGCTCGAGCGGCACGTGGCCGACATGAGCGGCGCCACGTTCCTCTCGGGGGAGCTCGACGACCCGACCGGCTACGGCCGCGTCGTCCGCGACCGCCGCGGCGACTTCGTCAAGATCGTCGAGGAGAAGGACGCGACCACGGCGGAGCGAAAGATCGCGGAGGTGAACTCCGGGGTCTACGCGTTCCAACGAAAGGCCCTCGGCGAGGCCCTCGGCTTGCTCCGCGCCGACAACACGCAGAAGGAGTATTATCTGACCGATACGCTCGC
>JBGPMG010000108.1:0-8641 GCA_041486815.1 Candidatus Eiseniibacteriota bacterium
AAGATTTCCGGGCCGCGATACAGGCGGATCGCGCAGGGGAAGGACTTGATCGCCGACGTCGTTCCTCCGCCTGAGTTTCTCGTCGAGTCCTTTCTCGCGGTCCACCAGATGATCGACGAGCCGGACCGGCGGAGGGTTGAGGAGCTGATCACGCAGTCGCAGCAGTTCCGGGCCAATTTCGAGGAGCGCCATGACTTCTGGGCGCGGACACTGCCCGAGGGCTCGATGCGGGACGCGATGAACATCCGCTCCTATCAGCCCGCAAAGGAATTCTTCCGCGTCCGCGATGAGGAATTCATCCCCGCGGTGCGCCGGGGGGATCGCGAGACGGCCCGCACCCTGGCGAACTCCACCCTGAAGACTCTCTATGAACAGCACCGGAAGGCGGTCCTTCAAGTCGTCCACCTCGCGCTCATCCAGAATTCGTTGGAAGAGGAATCCGCGACGTCGATCGCCGAGCAGCGGACCACCCTGATCCCGATGATCGGGCTCGTGATCGCGGGGATCACGATCACGATCGCGCTCTGGCTCTCGAGGCGGATCCTTCGCGGGATCGAGCAGACCAAGCGTGTGGCCGAGCGGACGGCGAGCGGGGACCTGACCTCCCAGGTTGAGTACAACGCGCCGGACGAGCTGGGCCAGCTCGCCATCTCCACCAACCAGATGGTCCGCTCGCTGCGCGACGTGCTCTCTCACATCGGCAGACGCGCCGTGACCCTGGCGACCGCCTCCGAGGAGCTTTCCTCGGTGAGCTCGCAGATGATCGTCAGCGCGGAGGAAACCTCCCGCCAGGCCAGCGTGGTCTCCTCGGGCTCGGAGCAGATCAGCCGCAACGTCGAGAGCGTATCGGTCTCCGTGGAGGAGATGATCGCGAGCATCCAGGAGATCTCCAAGAATACGAGCGAGGCGGCCCAGGTCGCCTCGGTCGCAGCGACCGAGGTCGATTCGACCAATATCGCGGTGAACAAGTTGGGCGCGAGCAGCGCCGAGATCGGGAAGGCCGTCCAGGTCATCAATACAATCGCGCAGCAGACGAATCTATTGGCACTGAACGCGGCGATCGAAGCGGCTCGCGCCGGCGGCGCCGGAAAGGGATTCGCGGTCGTCGCCAACGAAGTGAAGGAGCTGGCGATGGAGACCGCCTCGGCGACGAAGGACATCAGCAACAAGATCGAGGCGATCCAGACCGATACGTCCGCGGCGATCCAGGCGATCGGAAAGATCAGCGACACGATCCAGCAGATCAAGGACATCTCCAACTCGATCGCCACGGCCATCGAGGAGCAGTTGGCCGCGTCGGGCGAGATCGGGCGGAACTTGAGCGAGGCCGCGCGCGGGAGCAACGAGATCAGCGCGGGCATCGTGAAGGTCGCCGAGATCGCCAAGGACACGGCGGGAAGCTCCGAGAACACGCAGAAGGCGGCCGAGGAGCTGGCCCGTCTGGCGACCGAGCTCAGGGAGCTGACGCTCCGATTTCGCTACTCGGACGCCGAGGCGGAGGAAGCACAGGGCCCGTCTCGAATCTTTCGAGTCGGAACTCCCACCGCGACCCGGCGGGGAAACGAGAACTACATGGAGGCGGCGAGCTAGGCGCGTCCGCGCGCCGCGCGAGCACAAGAAGGAGGAGAGACCATGAGAGCCCTTGTCGTTGACGATTCGCGGTCCATGCGGACCATCATTCTGAAGCAGCTCAAGGAGCTGGGATTTGAAGTATACGAAGCCGAGAACGGCCAGGAGGCCATGTCCCGTCTCCACGAGGTCAAGAACATCCACCTTGTCCTGCTCGATTGGAACATGCCGGAGATGGACGGTCTCGAGGTCCTGAGCCTGATCCGCGCCGAGCCGGCGTACAAGCAAGTCAGGGTCATGATGGTCACGACCGAGAGCGAGATGTCGCGGGTCGCGACGGCGCTCGAGGCCGGCGCGAGCGAATACCTGATGAAGCCGTTCGATCGGGAGGCTCTCTTGGAGAAATTGATCCTCCTCGGCATGGATCCGAGCACCCGAACCCTCTAGCGCGAACCGTCCGAGGCGCGGCTTACGCGCCCGAAAAAGGGACCCCTATGCGAAGGATTCGTGTCCTTGTCGTCGACGATGTCGCCCTGGTCCGCCGATTGGTGGTGGACGCGCTCTCGATCGACCCGGAAATTCTGGTGGTGGGCGTTGCCTCGAACGGCCGCGAGGCCCTCGAGAAGATCCCGACTGTCCTGCCTGATCTTCTGGTTCTGGACTACGAGATGCCGGAGATGGACGGGTTGGAGACCTTGATCGAGGTCCGGAAGCGGTACCCGTCGACCCGCGTCATCATCTTCAGCTCGCATACGCGCCACGGCGCGAAGCTGACGCTCGACGCCCTCTGGCACGGCGCCGACGACTACGTCGCGAAGGGACGGGCCGACAGCGTCACCGCGGCGACGGAGCTGATCCGGACGCAGCTCCTCCCCAAGATCAAAGGACTCTGCGCGCGGCCCGAGCTCGCGGGAGACGCCGCGGCGGGAACTGCCGCGGAGCGGCGCGTCCCGAGCGCGGGAGCGGAGCCCCGCGCCACGGTCCGGCGGCCTGGCATCGCCCCGGCCCGGGCGGAGGTGGTGGCGATCGGAGCCTCCACCGGCGGCCCCAGGGCGCTTGCCACCTTGCTCGAGGGGCTCCCCGGCGACTTCCCCGTGCCGATCGTGATCGTCCAGCACATGCCGCCGCTCTTCACCCGGCTCCTCGCGGAGCGCCTCGCCACCCGGACCTCGCTTCGATGCGCGGAAGGGATCGAGGGCGCGGCGCTCCGCCCGGGCCAGGTCTGGATCGCGCCGGGCGATCACCACATGATTCTCGAGCGGGAGCGCACCGAGATTCGGATCCGGCTCACGAACGATCCGCCGGTGCACTCGTGCCGCCCCGCAGTCGATCCGCTCTTCTTCTCCGTGGCGGACGTCTTCGGTCCGTCCGCTCTTGGCGTGGTGCTCACCGGTATGGGGCACGACGGCTACAAAGGATGTGAGCGGATCCGGGGATCCGGGGGCGCGGTCCTCGCGCAGGATGAGCTCTCGAGCGTCGTCTGGGGGATGCCGGGCATTGTGGCTCGCTCGGGGCTCGCGGACAAGATCGTGCCGCTCGACGAGATCGCGGGCGAGATCGTCCGACACGCCTCCGTCGGCACCCGGCGCAAGACTCCTGTCGGGTAAACGCCCATGACCCTCATTCGACCTACCCCAGCCGGCGGGGGTGTCACCCCGCATAGTTTCGCGTATCTGCAAGGACTCCTGCTGCGCCGCACGGGGACCGTTCTCGAAGGAGGCAAAGAGTACGTCGTCGAGGCGCGCCTCCACGGCCTCGCGGTCGCGGAGGGGTTTCGGTCGGTTTCGGCGCTGCTCGAGGGGCTCCAGACCGAAGAAGAGTCGGGGGCACTTCACAGCAAGGTCGCCGAGGCCATGCTGAACGGCGAGACGTCGTTCTTCCGCGACCTCTACCCATTCGAGGCGATGCGCGACGTTCTTCTGCCGGAGGTCCTCGCGAAGCGTGAAGCGTCCCGGGTGTTGAATATCTGGTGCGCCGCCGCCGCCAGCGGGCAGGAGGCCTACAGCATCGCGATGCTTCTGCTGGAGCACTTTCCGCAGCTGGCCGGGTGGAAGGTCCGGCTGATCGCCAGCGACGTGTCCGAGACCATGCTCGCGCGAGCGCGGGCGGGAGTTTTCAACCAGATCGAAGTCAACCGCGGGCTCCCGGCGCGGTTGATGCTCAACTACTTCGAATGCAAAGGGGCAGAATGGACGATTCACCCGAGGGTGCGGCAGATGCTGGAGTTCCAGCACATCAACTTGGCCGCGCCATGGCCGAGCCTTCCGCCGATGGACTTCATCTTCATGCGGAACGTGCTCCTCTACTTCAACCTTCAGACGAGGAAATCGATACTCGCGAGCGTCGGGAGGACGCTGCGTCCTGACGGCTATCTTTTCTTGGGCGGGGGCGAAACGACCCTCATCACGGACCGCTCGTTCGAATCGGTGCGCACGGGCAAGGCGGTCTGCTACCGGATCCGCGGCTGACGGCCCCGCCTAAGCGGGGGGATCCCACCGGAGGAGCGTGATGTCATGAAGACGGCGGCGATCGAAGCACAGGAGTGGCTGGATTCCTTTACGGCGGTGGTTCAGGATTTCGCGTCCGGTTCCTTACGCTTCGACGGGGCCGCGGTACCGACCGAGACGGTGTCGGTCAAATCGGGGACCAATCCGGCGGCCTATATCTCGGTTTTGAGCGAATCGAACTCCATGCACCTGGGCCTCTCCGCGAGCATGCAGGGCTGCCGCACGCTCACGCGAGCGTTCCTTGGCGTCCGCGAAAAGGACGGGATCTCCGAGAAGGACGTCGTGGACGCGATGAGCGAGATCCTGAACATCCTGGCGGGAAAGGTAAAGTCGCGGCTGGCGTCGCGCGACGGCTCGTTAAGGCTGGGATTGCCGATCTTCTTGGTGGGTCAGATCCAGGTCACAGCGAACATGGACCGGGCGGTCTGCGGCGTCGATATGGGACCTGTTCCGTGCCAGCTCTTGGTCTTTCGTAACCGCGGGGCGGCGTAGCGGAGATCAGCGACCGGCGACCGGCTTCTGTCCCCCGCCCATCGGCGAGCAGAGGTAGACCCGCCCTGCGTCCCCGAAGGGAGCGGCCACGGCGATGTCTGCGAACCCGTCCCCGTCGAGATCGAGAGCCCCGGAGACCGCGTATCCAAGATTGTCAAGCGTCGCCTCCCCGGTGACCGTGAAGTCCGATACGGCGTCCGGGACGGACCCCCCGAAGTAAACGTAGGAGCGCCCCGCCGCGGATCCGCCGGCATCATTCCCGTAGGCGCCGACGACCACGTCCGAGAAACCGTCGCCGTTCACGTCTCCGGCCGCCCCGACCGAGAAGCCGAAGGCGTCGCCGGGCGCGTCGCCCGTGAGGACCAGATCCGCCCGCGCATCGGGCCGGGGGCCGCCGAAGAAGACGTACGCCCGTCCGGCATCGGCCCCGCCGGCGTCGTTGTGATAGCCGCCGACGATCACGTCGGCGAATCCATCCTTGTTCACATCTCCAGCCGGAGCGACCGAGAAGCCGAAGGCGTCGCCCGCCGCGGCGCCATTCAGGATCAGGTCCGGGCGGGCGTCCGCGCGGGGGCCGCCGAAGAAGACGTAGGCGCGTCCCGCGTCCCTCCCGGCGCCGTCGTTCTGGTACGCGCCTACGATCACGTCGCCGTACTTGTCTCCGTTCACGTCGCCGGCGCCCGCAACGGAGATGCCGAAGTAATCGCCCGCGGCCTCTCCGGTGAACACGAGGTCCGGCGAATTGTCCATATGGGCTCCGCCGAAGTACACGTACGCCCTTCCCGCGCCGCTGGCGTTCGCGCTGTTCTCGTACGCGCCCACAACCACGTCGGCGTATCCGTCGCCGTTCACATCCCCGGCGGAAGCGACCGAGTATCCGAACGCGTCGCCGGCGGCTTCACCCGAAAAGATTATGTCCGGCTTGGAATCGGCGGCGGGTCCGCCGTAATAGAGATAGGCGCGGCCCGCGTTGGCGCCGACAGCGTCGTTCTCGTGGGCCCCGACGATCAGGTCCGGGAAGCCGTCGCGATTCACGTCCCCGGCGGAGGCGACCGAAACGCCGAAAAGGTCTCCGGGGGCCTCGCCCGTTAAGTAGAGGTCAGGCTTCGCGTCGACGGTGTGCCCGCCGTAGTAGACGTACGCGCGGCCCGCGTCCAGCCCGCCCGCGTCGCATTGGTACGCCCCCACGATGAGGTCGCCGAACCCGTCCCCGTTCAGGTCTCCCGCGGCGGCGACCGCCCCGCCGAACGTATCACCCGGGGTGGCGCCGACGAGCGTGACGAGAGTCCGCGCGGAGGCCGGGCCGACGGAAATCACGACCGCCGCGAACGTGATCGCGATCGCCAAACCCTCGGAGATCGGGCGGAATCGGCGTGCACCTGCTAACGTCTGGCCGGTGCGATGTGTCATTAGGGGGGAACGAGGCTCCCGGTCGAGGTCCCGGCGGCGCCGGGCGCTCCCTTCATGATGCGGATCCTTCCATCCTTGAGCCCGGCGACAAACACTTCGACGATCTCCGCGGCGAATTGCGAACCGGCCTTCTCGACCATCTGCTCAACCGCCTTATCGACCGTGAACCCGGCCCGATACGGACGGTCGGTGGTCATCGCGTCGAAGGCATCCGCGACGTTCACGATCTTCGCGCCGATCGAGATCTGGTCCCCGATCAATCCATCGGGATATCCCTTGCCGTCTACGCGCTCGTGGTGGTGGCGGACCATGTCGGTCACCCGTTCCAGGAACTTGACGCCCCGGATCATCTCGGCGCCGCGGACGGGGTGGGCCTTGACCATCATCCACTCCTCCTCGGTCAGGGCTCCCGGCTTGAGAAGAATGTCGCTCTGCGTGTGAACCTTTCCGATGTCGTGGAGAAAGGCTCCGAACTGGATCCGCTGGACCTCCTCCACCGGGAAGCCAAGCTCCTTGGCGATCGCCACCGCGTACTCAGCGACCCGTTCGGTGTGGCCGTGCGTGTACGGGTCCTTTTCCTCGATCCGCGAGACGAGGAGCCGCACCGTCGAGACGTATGCTTCCTGCAGGTCCTTGAACAGCCTGGCATTCTCGATCGCGATCCCGGCCGATTCGGAGAGAGACTTCAGCATCTCAAGATCGGCCGACTGGAATTCCTGTCCGCTCACCTTCTCCCCGACGGCGAGGACGGCCGTAAGGCGCTGCTTCATCAGCACGGGCGACACGACGGTGAACCCCGCTGCGAAGAGCGAACCCACGTCCGCCTCGAGCGCGGGGTCGTCTTCGACGTCGGCGAGTCGGATCGGCCGGCCTTCCTCTCCCGATGTCGGAAGCAGCGCGCGAACGAAGTCGCCGCCGTATGTGAACGCGATCGACCGAGCCTGTTCTTCCTTGATCCCCTTGAATGTGGAGGCTTCGAGCCGGGTCGGATGCTCCCGCTGGTCCGTCAGGAACAGGCAGGCCGAGTTCACCCGCAGCTGCCCCACCACGCTCAAGATCAGCGTGTTGAGGAGGTCGTCCATATCGAGCGAGGAGTTGAGCTGGTGCGTCAGCCCCATCAACGTCTCGAGGCTGTAGACCTGGAACCGAAGCTCCTTGTTCCGGACCACGAGATCTTCGCGGTTCCGCGCCACCTCGCTCTCCAGCTCCTTGTTCTTCGACGTCAAGTGTTCCGAGCGATCCAGGCGCTCGAAGATCCGGCGCACTTTGATCAAGAGCTCCTTCGGCGAGAAGGGCTTCGTCATGTAATCGTCCGCGCCATGCATCAGGCCCTGGAGGCGCGAGTCGACCTCGGCGCTGGCGGAGACCATGATGATCGGGATGTGCGACGTTTCCTTGCTGCTCTTCAGGGCGGCGCAGACCTCGAACCCGGTCTTACGCGGCAGGCGAAGATCCAGGATGACCAGGTCGGGCGGTTCGCGGCGCACCAACTCAAGCCCGTCCTCGCCGGACGGCGCGATCGCCACGCGGAATCCGTTCTGTGTCAGGGATATCTGGAGAAGCTCCAGCACCCGGCGGTCGTCGTAGATGACCAGGATCGTTCGCTTCGCCTTGGCTGCTGCTCCCTGCTCGACGGCCGGCCCAACGCTCTCGATGCTCACGTGCGGCCCTCCATGGGGATCGTGGCGCCCGAGCTGAGCGGATCGAGCGCCGCCGGAGCGTTTGGAAGCTCGGGATCGGAAGGCGCCTCGGTTCCCAGGCGCTGCCGCGTGCGCTTCTCGAGCTTGTCGAGCACTTGCAGGAAGACATCCACGACCGTCGGGTCGAATGGCGTGCCCCAGTTCTCGGCGATGACCTGGCGCGCCTTCTCGGCGGGAAGCGCGCGGCGATACGGTCGCTCCGCCGTCATCGCCACGTAGCCGTCCACCAACGAGACGACGCGCGCGCCGAGGGGGATCTGGGTTCCCTTGATCCCTCGTGGGTATCCTTCGCCTCCCCACCGCTCGTGGTGGTTCAAGACCACTTCGATGACCTCCTTGGGGAGGTTCATCTCCTCCAAGATTTGCGCCCCGCGCGTTGGGTGTTGCTTGATCAGCGCCCACTCGTCGTCCGACAGGTGGGCCGGGTTTTTCAAGATCACGTGGCTGACCGTGATCATCCCGATGTCGCGGAGGACGGCGCCGTAGATGAGCGACTTGAGCGATTCCTTGGGGTAGTTGAGGAGTTTCGCGGTCGCCGTGACGTAACGGACGACGCGCTCGGTGTTGCCCTTCGCGTAGGCGTCCCGGCTCTCGATCAGCGACATCATCCCGCGTACGAGGCCGAGATTCCGGTCCTCCTGCGCGCGGTAATAGCGTGCGTTCGAGATCGCGACCGCGCCCTGGTTGGCGAGCGTCGTCAAAAGATCGCGCTCGTCCTCCTGAAATCCCTTCCGGCCCCCGCGGCCCCCCAGGAGGAGGATTCCCTCGAGCTCCCGCCGCACCCACAGCGCCACCCCCCACTCGAATCCGGACTCCCGAAGGGCTTCCAGCGTTTCACCCGTGCCCTCGGCGTCGGTGATCTCCGACAGGTTGAAGAAACCCTGCTCGGCCGGCACGTTCCGGAACGGCGCCGGCGGGATCGCGAATTCCTGGAAGTGTCCGTGGGCGAAGCCGCGCACCTGC
>JBGPMG010000109.1:0-8572 GCA_041486815.1 Candidatus Eiseniibacteriota bacterium
GGGCTCAAGATCGTTCTCCTCTCCGCGCTCACCGTGCCCGCGGCCCTCGCGATCGTGATCGCGTTCTCGCCGGACGCGGAGCATTTCGCCCAGGTGGAGCCGTTCTTAACACCGGTCGCGGCGGCGCTCTGCCTGGTCGCCGGGCTCGGGGCGGATTCCTTGCTTCGTCTCGGCCGGTCTGCGTGGTGGCGCCCGGCGACGATCACGGCTCTCGCCGCGGGTGCGCTCTTGACCGGCGTTTGGCACTACCGAGACTGTGACCGGACCGGGTTCCGCCTCGCCGAGCGGTACGGGCGCGATCTGCTTCGAGACCTTCCGACCGGCTCGACCCTCGTGCTCGACGGGGACAATGAGACGTTCCTGACCGCGTACGCGACGCGGCACGCTCACTTCCGTACCGACGTGGAGTTGGTGCATCGCCGCGGCTACATCTTCGGGGACCCGTATCACCTCCGCGGCGTGCCGCGCGCGAAATGGATCGAGGTCGCCCATCGCGTCGACCTCGAGAGGCTTCGGAGCGCAAATCGACCTGTCTACTACACCACGCCGCCGCTGGATCTCGAGGCAGCGGGGGTGCGGTTTCTATCCGCGGGGCTGGTCCACCGCGCGATTCTGCTCGGCCGCGCGCAACCGGGATCGCCTCGAACTTCCGGCGGGAACCCTCGCGCGCCCGCCGAATGGACGCCGCCTGCCGATTGGCCCAAGAGCACGGCCCTCCTTCCCGGAGGGCCGCGGCGTTACGACTACGTCGCCCGGAAGCTCGCCGTCAGCTATTCGGACGCCGCGGCGCGCTCCTTCTGGAATCGGGGACAGCTCGAAGAGGCGTACCGGTGGTTCACCGACGCGGCGGCCGTGGGGTATGACAACGTCGGCGCGAGGTTGAATCTGGCCACGGCCGCGGCGGCGGTCGGGGAGCCGGAGCAGGCGCTCTCCGAGCTCCTCGCGGCGCGGAACCTCGCACCGCTCGACCCCGAGCCGGTCGGGCGTCTCGCGGTCTTCCTCTCCGTCGCAGGCCGGCATCGAGACGCCGCCCTTTGGTTCGAGAAGGCATACCGCTTGATGCCGTTGCCCTCGCGCGCCTCCGACGCGGCGCACGCTTGGGCGCTCGCCGGGGACGAGGCGAGGGCGAAAAGCTGGAGAGGACGGGCCGGATGAGCGCGCCCCGGGGCTTCACCCTATTCGAGCTCATCGTCGTGATGGCCATCATCGGCATCACCGCGTGGCTCGCCTACCCCAAGCTCTCCGCGCTCGACGACATCAAGCTCGACGCGGCGGCGCGTCGCGTCGCGGCCGATCTTCGATACGCCCAGAACCGGGCCATCGGGAAGCGAAGCGTGCACGGTGTCCTCTTCGAGCCGTCGACGGGGCGGTACACCGTTTTCTCTCCGACGACGGCCACTCCGGTGACCGATCCGGCCAACCCGGCCCGCGTCCTGCGCGTCGACTTCCTCGCAACAGGCGAGTTCAAAGGAATCACGATCTCCTCCGCCTCGTTCGGCACCTCGCGCGGCGTGACCTTCGACTACTTCGGAGTCCCCAGGGACACCGCGGGAGTCGATCTCGCGGCTACGGGGCGGGTCATCCTCACCTACAAGGGCGGCGCGGACACGATCGACGTCACGCCCGGCACGGGGAAGGTGATCGTACGATGAAACAACCCGGGTTCACGTTGATCGAGGTCGTGCTGATCATCGTCATCGCCGGGGTGGCGGTGTTGCCGCTCAGCATGCTCTTCGCCAACGCCTCGATCCGCTCGGGGGACGCGCGCAACTCCACCGTGGCGGCGCAGCTCGCCCAAGCGAAGATGGAGGAGATCGCGGCGGACAAGAACTCGCCCCTCCGGGGCTTCGCCTATTTGATCGCCGCGAACTACCCGGCCGAGAATCCGGTGCCGGCGTTCGCGAACTACAGCCGTTCCGTGTCGATCGCCCCCGACTCCACCTACGACGGCGTCACGTTCCGGACCGTGAGCGTGACGGTGAGCTGTCCCAACATCGCGCCGGTGACGGTGAGCACATGGTTCACGACCTATTGACGCGACGAGATCCATACGTGGCGAACCACGAGTCGACGCGGCCGCGCGGGCGGGCCGACGGATTCACGCTGATCGAGCTGGTCATCGTGATCGTCGTGGTTTCGGTGGCGGCCCTGGTGTTCTCCAAGATGTTCATCGAGGCGATCCGCTCGTACGAATGGGTCGACGTCGAGAAGGGAGAGCTCCAGGAGGCGCGGTACGCGCAGGAGCGGATGACGAGGGAATTCCGGCGAGTGCGCGACAACGTGAGCATCAACGCGGCGTCCGCGACCACGTTCACGTTCGTCGACAGGGACGCGGCCACCATCAGCATTTCTTGGAGCGGGGTGAAGGGAGCGGACCTGGTCTACACGAAGAACGGCACGGCGCGCGTTCTCGCCTCGGGGGTCGATTCCCTCGCGTTCGCCTACTGGAAGACGAACGGCACCGCGGCGACGCCCGTGCTCTCGCCCTCGGCGACGGACATCTGGCGCATCACTGCGTATCTCCGCCTGGCGAAGGGCAGCCACACCGTGGAAACGGTGGGGGCCGCCTACGTGAGGAGCCTATGAACCCACGGCGCGGCGAGGGACTCAGCGACGCGGATGCGGCGCCCAGGCCGGACGCGGGATTCTCCATCGTCCTCGCGGTCTCGACGATCCTGGTCCTGATGGTGCTTGGGATGGCGATGGTGACCCTCGTCGTCGAGGACTCGGATCTCGGCACCAACCAGGTGCAATCCAATCAGGCGCTCTACGCCGCGCACGCCGGGATCGAGTATGCGGTCGTGAAGATCGCGGCCAATTCGGCGTGGACCGGGCTTCCATCGCCGGGAAAGACCGTAGGGTCGGGGTCCTTCTGGATCTCCCCTCCGGATACGCTGGATGAAAACGGCACGGCACTGGCGGCAGGGCAGAAACGGATCATCGCGAACGGGGTCGTAGGCGGGGCCACGCGCTCGATCCAGGTGCACGTCGCCTCGGGCATGATCACGGCGTACGCCGGGACCGGGACGTCGGGGTACACGGGGGACGGCGCGGCCGCGACCGCGGCGCGCCTGGCAACTCCGGAAGGCGTCTCCGTCGCGGCGAACGGGGATCTCTACATCGCGGACCTCGGCAACGACGCGATCCGGAAGGTGAACGTCCTCACCGGCATCATCACGACCGTCGCCGGGACGGGGAGCAATGGGTACACCGGCGACGGCGGGCCGGCGACGGCGGCGAAGCTCAAGAATCCGCAGGACGTCTCCGTCGCGGCGAACGGCGACCTCTACATCGCGGACACCGCAAACCACGTGATCCGGAAGGTCTCGGCCGCGACCGGGATCATCACGACGGTCGCGGGCAGCGGCTCCGCAGGAAACACCGGCGACGGCGGCGCGGCGACGTCCGCGAAGCTCCGCTCTCCCGCGGGGGTCGTGGTCGCGGCAAACGGGGACCTCTATATCGGAGATACCGGGAACGACAGGGTCCGAAAGGTCACCGCGGCGACCGGAATCATCACGGCCTTCGCGGGAAACGGCACGGCCGGGTATCTGGGCGACGGCGCGGCCGCCACCGCCGCGCGCCTAAACGCACCCCAAGGCCTCGCGCTCGCGGCCAACGGAGATCTCTACATAGCGGATACCGGGAATCACGCTGTCCGGAAGGTCTCGGTCGCGACTGGAAACATTTCGACCTACGCGGGGACCGGCACGGCCGGCTTCCTGGGGGACGGGGGCGCCGCCACATCGGCACGGCTCAGCTCGCCGCAGGCGGTCAGCCTCAACGCGACGGGCGATCTCTACATCGCCGACACGGGAAACAACCGCATCCGGCGCGTCCAGGCCGCCTCGGGAACGATCACGACGATCGCCGGCACCGGCACCGCTGGAACCACCGGCGACGGCGGTCCCGCGACCGCGGCGCGGCTCAGCTCGCCGCGTGGAGTCACCGTATCGGCGACGGGGGCCTATTACATCGGAGACCGAGGCAACAATCGGGCGCGAAAGGTCACGGGACTTCTCTCCGTCGTGGCCTGGGTCGAGACGAGGAGCTAGGAGGAGCGGGTGGAGAAAACCAAGATCGAGGGACTGCTGCGAGGCGTCGCCCGCACGAAGCTGCCGGCGGTCCCCGGATGGTCGGCGATCAGCACCCGCATGGATCAGCTGCTCGCGGGTCCTTGGCCCGATCTGGTGGGCGTCGAGCTCAGCCCGGTCTCCGTCCAGGTGGCACACCTGGTCCGGTCGGGAACGCGGATCGTGCGATTCGATGCCGCCGATCGACCGCTGCGCGCAACGGATGCCCGATCGGCGGGGCAGCGGGTCGCGCATCAGGCGGGCCTTCGCGACGTGGTGCAGAAGCTCGGGCTTCGGGGAAAGCCCGCTGCCGCGACGCTGCAGGGAAGCGAGATCCACGTGCGTCGGCTCTCGCTTCCAATTCTGAGACAACCGGAGATCCTTCCGGCGCTCGCGCTGGAGTGCCGCAAGCACGTTTCCTTCCCGATCGAGGACGCGGAAATCCGCTACGAGATCCTCAACCGGGCAGCGGCCACGACGGCCACGGGACTCCAGCTTCTCGTAGCGGTAGCGCACCGCCGCGCCGTCGAGGAGACGCGGGAAGCGATGGAAGCGGCCGGGCTTCACCCGGTCGCGCTCACGGTTCGGCCGGTAGGGCTGCGGGCGCTCCTCCGTTCCGTCAAGCGGACCCAATCGGACGAGGTCGTGGCGTACCTCGAGCTCGGAGAGCGGCAGAGCCAGATCATCGTCTTTCGGGGCGACGAGATCCGCTTCACCCGGGAGTTCGAGATCGGCAGCGCCACCCTGACCGATGCATTGCGTTCCATCGTCGTGCCGGGTCAGGGGACCATCGATCTCACCGAGAAGGAGGCGGAGCAGCTCAAACGGACCTCTGGGATTCCCTACGGTGATGAAGAGTCGGGTGCGGCCGGCTCGATTCCGCTCTCAGCCGTCTCGGTCATGCTCCGGCCGGTTCTCGAGCGGCTCGCCCGGGAGCTCCTGAACTCGTTTGATTACTGCAATGAGCAGTTCCTGGGCGAGGCGGTGACGAGGGTGGTCGTGCACGGGGAGGGGTCGCAGCTCCGGAACCTCCCAGCCTATCTGAGCGGAATCCTCGAGTTACCGGTCGAAGCGGCCGATCTATCCCAGGAAGCGCTGGCGCTCTCGCCGAGGCCGCCGGCAGGGGCAGGCGGGCGGATCTCGGAGCTGGCGGTCGGCCTCTGCATGCTGGGGCGGGGATCGCTCAATTTCCTGGAGCCGGCAAGAGCAGGAGTGTCGTACCGGATCGCGGAGGCGATTCCGCAGCGCATTGCGATCGGGGTCGCCGCGCTGCTCCTGCTCTCGGTTTCGCTCCCGGCCCAGGTCACGGTCATGCGCGAGCGACAGGAGGTCGGCCGGCTCCAGTCGGTCCTGATCTCGCTCGAGCCGCGGACCGATGCCCTGAGGCGATTCCGGGCGGCGCGCGAGGAAGAGACGCGGCTTCAGGATCTGCTGGCGCGGCTTTCGGGGGGACAGGTTCTCTGGTCGTTCGTACTTCGGGATTTGAGTCACCGGATCGGGCCGAACGCCCGTCTCACCGCGATCGAGGTGGTCGATCCGCCGGCCCCTCCGGCGAATGCGCCGCAGGGGAGCGACCCGCCACGCAGGCGGCTCCGGCTGTCCGGCCTGCTCCGGACCGGAACAGAGCGTCCCGAGAAGGGGCTGGGGGAGCTGATGCAGGTGCTGGCGCAGTCGCGGGTCGTGGAGCAGGTCCAGCTCGAGGGGTGCCAGGCCGTCTCGCCGTCCCTGAGCAGCTTCACGCTCACGGCCGTGCTGGCGGAGTAGGAGCGCGATGGCGATCCAGCTCACCCGGCAGCCTCTGATCGGGCACGGCCTGATCGTGCTCGTCCTGTTGGGCTCGCTCGGCGTGGCTCGGGTCGTCTACGTCGATCCGAGGCTTCGGGAGCTGAAGAGCCTCGAGTCGGACCGCGTCCGGATCGCCACGCAGCTGACCGATCTCCAGCGCGGCATCCAGGAAATGGAGCGCTGGGCTCGGGAGCATCCCGGCGAGGATTTTCTCAATTTCCGCTCCCGCCACGCGCTGCCGGCGGGAGAGATGGTTTCGAGCTTCCTGCGGGCGCTCGCGGAGATCGCAAAGCGGCACGACGTTCGGACGGAGCTGATCCAGCCGGCGGGAACGCCGCTCGACGAAGTGGTGGCGGACGCGTCGGGAACGCCGGTGACCTACCGGAAGGCGCAGGTCCAGTTTCGGCTCTGGGCGACGTACCGGGATCTGGGCGAGTACCTGCGTGAGATCGAATCGATGGACCAGCTCGTCGTCGTCCGGTCCGTCGGAGTTCAGTACGACGCCGCGACCTATCCCGACCTCGTGGCGGACGTCACGATCTGGCTTTACGGAACACCCTGAGGAACGCGATGGACTGGATTCGAGTTGGACAAAGCGGCCGCGTGAGCAAGAGGACGTACGCCTTGGTCGCGATTCTCGTCCTGACGCTGCTCGGCATCCGCTCCATGGACGAGAAGCAGAAGGCCGCGCGAGCCCGCGCGAGGGCCGCGGCGACGAATCCCATGCCGGCCGTGGCAGCACCTTCGAGCCGGAGCCGGGACGCATTGCCGGCCGAGGCCGCGGCGGGTTGGGGGCGCGATCCATTCTCGAAGACCTTCCTCGACGCCGGGGACGTCGCACCAGCCGGGCGAAGGGTGCCTGGAAGCCGGCCCGCGCCCGCTGCCGCGGGGATGTTCCTCCAGGGAATCATGGTTGGCGCAATGGGGCGTACGGCCCTGATCAACGGTGAGGTTTGCCGCGAAGGAGATCGCGTGGGGTCCTATGAAGTGCTGAGCATCGGGAAGCGCTCGGTCATGCTCATGAGACAGGGGAGCGTTACGACGCTGACGCTCCAAGGAGACGGATCATGAAGCGGCTCGTCGTGATTATCGGGATCGCCGCATGCCTCATCGCCGCTCCCTGGGGAGCCTGGGGCGAGCCCGCGGCGACCGCTTCGTTCAATTTCAAGGCGGCTCGCGGCTCGGACGCGCTTCGCGTCATCGCGACCCAGTTCGGATATAGCGTCGTGATGGGGGACGCCGTCGGCGGGACCATGACCGCGAACCTGAATCAGGTGACCCTCGAGGAGGCGCTCGAGTACGTGGCACAGGCGACCGGCTGCGAGTACGTCGTTCGCGGCCGGGTCGTGCTCGTGAATCCGTCGGCTCCGTCCTCGCGCGTCATCCCGCTTCGTTATCTGAGCTCCGCGGCGGCCGCCGAAGCGGTCGCCAAGATGCTGAGCGATCGGGGGACGGTCGAGCCGTTCACGGGCCTCGGCGCGAAGGAGAGGTACTCGGGGGGCGCGATGTCGAACGCGCTGATCGTGACCGACACGCCCGCCCGTTTGGAGCGCGTGGCCCAGGTGATTGAGTCGATGGACGTGCGGCCGAGGCAGGTGTCGATCGAGGCGAAGCTGGTCGAGTCGGTGCTGGGCGTCGATGAGAAGCTGGGCTTCGATTGGCAGCTCCGCGCGAGCGCGGCCGGCGCCACGCTTCCGACGACGTTTCCGTTCCCGAAAGACCAGGGATCGGGCGTCTTCACCGGCACGCCGAATCCGAACGTCCCGGTCGGTGGGGGCGGGCCCGCCTTTCCTCCGGGGCAGACGTTTCCGTATGCCAACTCGGCCGATTTTAAGTTCGGGAAGCTCTCCTTCCAGGAATTCACGGTGGCGATGGAGATCTTGAAGGAGCAGTCAAACACCAATTTGGTGTCGGCGCCTCAGGTCACGACGCTCGACAACCAGCAGGCGGAGATCATCGTCGGAAATGTCGTCCCGATCGCCACCTACGAGCACCTCCCGCTCGCGGGGACGCTCCAGATCACCGGATACGAGGAGAAGAAGATCGGCGTGCGCCTGGTCGTGACGCCGCACTTCGCGAACGACAGCACGATGGTGCTCTCGGTCAGCCCCGAGGTGAGCGAGATCGTGGAGTACCGCGGTCAATTCAACGAGCGGCCGGTGACGTCGACCCGCTCGGCGACTACGCAGATCGTTATGAAGAGCGGCGAGACGATCATGATCGGCGGCTTGATCTCCTCGCTGGACCGTAAGATCGTCCGAAAGGTGCCGGTGCTTGGGGACATCCCTCTTCTGGGATATCTCTTCCGGCACAAGACCGTAACGAAGGACAAGACAGATCTCATGATTTTCATCACGCCGCACATCACCGCAGGGAGGTGAATCGAATGAGCCAGGGTCAGTCGCGCGGTCGGGTGCTGGTTGTCGACGATGAGCCGGATCTCGTGCGAATTCTCCAGTTCGGGCTCCAGTCGGCCGGATACGTCGTGGAATCCGCGTCGGACGGACAGGAGGGGTTGAAGAAGGCGCGCGAGGTGAAACCCGACATCATTCTCCTCGACTTGATGCTCCCCAAGCTGGACGGCTACAAGATCTGCCGCTTGCTCAAGTTCGACGAGCGTTTCAAGCAGATCCCGATCATCATTCTCTCCGCGCGGACGCAGGAGGGGGATCAGACGCTCGCGCTCGAGATGGGCGCCAACCGGTTCGTCACCA
>JBGPMG010000110.1:0-8478 GCA_041486815.1 Candidatus Eiseniibacteriota bacterium
AGCCGCCGGATGGGTCCGTACCGGTTGCCGGGACCGTCCCGAGGTCGAGGTAATAGAGGAGCAAGCCGCCTCCGTAACCCGCCTGGTCCTGCCGCCAGCCGACCGCGAGGTCCTGCCCCGATGTGCCGCCGAAATCGCCGACGACGATCGCCGTCACGATGCCGGGCGCGGCAATGATCTTGGGGGTGAAGGTGAATGGCCATCCGGACAACTCGTTGTGGAAATAGACAAGGTCGCCCGAGCTCGTGCCGGACTGCGTGCCGACGACGATGTCCATTTTCCCGTCCTTGTCGACGTCGACGCACGCGAGGGACATTCCGGCGCCCGTGTCCATCGAGAAGTCATATCCACATATGAATCGGTTGCCGTTGTTGTTGCTTACGTTCCGGAACACCACCACCTCGCCCGTGTAGTTTCCGGTCTTGGTCGCCACCACGAGATCCTTGCGGCCGTCGTTGTCAATATCGGCCAGCGCCATCGCTGCGACCTCGCCGAGGGTGTTCCCCGGAATGCTGCCGGATGTCGGATACGTTTCCTGGCGGCTGAACGTGGGAGTGGCCGCGTCGCTGTTCTGCCAGACCTCGATCGAGCCTCTGCCCGCGAGCGTGGAGCGCGTACCGACGATGATGTCCGGGCCGGCGCCGCCGGCGCAGTTCAACGTGAGCACGGACTGCACGTCGCCGACGTCGAGGGTCCAGTAGTTCTGCCCCGGGCTGAACGACGCCGGGAAGTAGCCCTCGTTTCCGCTCGTATTCTGGTTGAACCAGACAAAGAAGTTTCCAATCGCTCCCGCCTTGGTCCCGGTCACGAGATCGGGACGGGATTTCGGCGCGTTCGTGTCCAGCGTGTCCAGAGCCATGGAGAGCACCGATTGCGGAGCGTTCCGCGTGTAGCCGGTCGGAATCACCGGCGTGGTGCTGAAGAGGGGCGTCGTGTTGTACTGGTTGAACCACACCGACACGTTGTCCGTGCCGCCCGCGTCGGCGCCCAGCACCAAATCGGCGTCCGCATGCGCGGTGGCAAGATTGGCGCCGGTCCAATCGTGTTCTTGAAGATCGACGCTCGCGAGGCTCAACACGCGGCTTGCCGCGAGCGAAATAATCTGGAATGCGGCCATCCCGAAGTTCTTCCCGCTGAGCGTCTGCCCCGCGTTGACGAGGAGGGGTCCCAGCGACGTCGAGCCGATCGGGAAGAAGCCCTGCGGCGGGATGACCGTGTCGTAATAGACGTTCGTGCCCGGCGGATTGTTCGCGGGAACGGTGATCGAGTAGTTGCCGCTCGCGTCCGTGTAGGCGTATCCCTGCGTCACGGCGCCGCCGCCCGAGACGACGCTCACGTATACGTTCTGGATGCCCGGCTCGGCCCCGTCAAGGACTCCGTTCCGGTTGTCATCGCGGAACACCTTGCCCTTGATGATCCCGGGCGGAGTGTCGGTTAAGGCGAAGTTCACCAGGACTGAGTCGCCCGCGACCATGGTCCCCGAGTACGGGTTCGTCGTGATGCAGGTGAAGGAGTCCGGGACCGCCAGGGTCGCCGTGAAGGCGCCGGTCTTGACGAATTGGCGCGCCACGCCGTTCACATCGGTCATTGCTATCGGGCTGCCGCCGCTGACCGTCACCTGAAGGCCGGCCACGCCGTTCTCTCCGAAGTCCTTTACCTGATTGCTGTTCAGATCTTCGAACGCGGTGCTGACGACGGTGCCGCCGGCCAGGGCCGTGTCGGCGAAGGAGCGGGTAACCCCAGGGCCCAGGTTGACGACGAAGCTGTCGGGGGTGGTGAAGTTGCCGAATGACGCAGCCGGGGTGTGCTTCAAGCTGTAGGTGCCCGCCGGCGCGCGCAGCAGGAAGTAGCCGGACGAATTCGTGACCGTGCTGTAGGTCTGGCCCAGCCGCACCACAACGTCTTCGATTCCGACGTCCGTTCCGTTCTTGCTGTGGTCCTTATTCTTGTCCCAGAAGACGTACCCGTCCACGGCGTACGTATCGGTGAGGAACGACGGCTTGTTGCGGCCGACCTGAACCTGGGTGCGCAGGGTCGTTCGCGCGTACCGTTGGAGCTGATTCGGCTCAGGGCTCTCCGTCGTCACCTGTACGAGCACCCGGTCGATCTCTCTGAGGCGCGACGCGGGAACCGGCCCGCCCACCCAATCCCACGGCGTGGCGTTGCCCTTGAAGTAGACGGTGTAGATCGGCGGCACGCCGGCGCCGGGCGCGCGGACCAGCGCCAGCTTCTCGGGAGTGCCTCCGTTGTTGCCGAGGGAGCCGCCGGTCGAATCGCCGTACACCTGGCGGACGAGAACGTAGTCGTTGGGATTGCGCGTGCGCGCGGCGTCGGACGAGATCGTCGCGGCGAGGTCGGCGGCGTTGATCACCCCGTCGTCATTGACGTCGAGCGTGTACCGGGTGATCTCCGCGCCCGTCCGATACTTGACCGGCGGCTCCCAGCTTGTCCCGTTGAGCGGCTGCGGCTTGGGCGCTCCGTTGGGCTGGTAGGCCTGCGGCTCTCCATGCTTCACCATGGTCGTGTCCGGGAACGGATCCTTGTTCGAGCAGATCAGCACCTGCGTGCTGTCGATATACGCGATCCCGGGCTGCGGGGTCGTCGGGTATGCAAGGTCGGCCTCGTAGCCGGCGCTCCGCAGATCATCGGCGATCCAATCCATCGCCGCCGTGGCCACCTGGGCCGATTCAATTTCGTTCGTCGTGGAGGTCTTGCTGCGCATCGCCCCCAGAATGATCGACATGAGCGCGCCGGTAACGATCGCGATGATGATGATCGTCACGAGCGTTTCGGTCAGCGTGAAGCCTTGATCTCTGGTTCCGGGGACTCCCCGAGGGCGCAAGAGCGGGGTCGGCGCGGTCATGATCATCTCCTGAAATAGGTAGTCGTCGTAGTGGTGTCGCTTCCCTGCATCTGCCACCAGACGGTTACAGTGACGCGTTTCAAATCGCTCAACGCACCGGTCAACGTGGTGACGTTATAGAAGCGATGCCACTGATTATTCGACCCCATGTCTTCGGTCGCTGACCCGCCGGGATGCCGGCCGTCGGTCAGAGCCGCGTCCGTCCATGGAAGTGCCAGCAACTCCTCCACCTTCTCCCGCGAGTAGAAAGAGCCGGTGGTGAGCATCTTGGCTTCGAGCTGGCTTCCGGTAATGTTCGGGAAGACGCGCGCCACCGCCACGATGCCGATGGCAAGCACGGTGAGAGCCACGAGGGTCTCCAAGAGAGTCACGCCCTGTTCGGGGTTCCGTTTCATCGAGAGAATCCGCCTCTCCCTTCTCATCGAAGGAGGACCATGCCGGACTTCTGTACCGACACCGTGTCGCGCTGCCCATCCTCGCGGACGAGCATGATGTCGAGCGGGGCCGATGCCCGGCCGTCGCGATCGAGATCCACGCTGACGAGGCTGCCGCCCCACGAATAAGTAATTCCATCGGGAAGGCTCCAACCGGTCTTGATCGGGCCGGTGTCGTCGTGTATGTGATAGTCGTAGCCGTTGAAGTTGGCGTAGAGGTGGAAGCGCTGCGTCCGGCCGGTCATGATCGCCGTCGCCCGGGCGAGTCGAATCTGGCTCGCGATGTTCTGCGCGGCGCCTCTCAGCTCCTGGGTCCGCCGGTACGTGAGATAGGACGGAACGCCGAGCGCGAACAGGATCCCGACGATCGAGACCACAACCGCGAGCTCGACGAGTGAAAATCCTCTGCTGCCACGTTCCGCCACAGTACCTCCCTGGAAACTCAACTTGCCGGCGGCAGCGCGTGCTGCGGAGCGTCGCCACCGGCTCCTGGCTCGAATGAGCCGGATTGAACCGTCGTACTGCTTCCCTGGGGGATAGCAGCAATCCATGTGCCACGCCCTTAGTGGCGATTTCAGCAAGGGAGTTACGGCGGTAGGACGGATCGTTCAGACCACCCGAAGCGCGCTAGGCGCGCGCGCAACGGCATCGCTACCTGTTCGGCTGCATCGGATTGGGAAATTATTGGGCGGTGGGAACGTCTACGAGGCGATGCGTCGGCAGAGGACGGCGATTTTGGCTCGTTTCAGCCAACGCCTAGAGAATTCGCCCCCACTCTAATCACGCGGCGCAAGCGGTGTTCCGCGTCTCCGACCGGGCGGGAAGTGCATCCTGCAACCACACGCATCGCACGGCGAGGACCGGCGCCGCCTCTCACCGCGCAGGTCGATCGGCGGGCGCCGAGGCGGTTCGCTTCAGCGCCTCGTAAGCCGCTCGCTCAGCCTCGCTCGGTTGCTCTGGGATTACGATCGTGGGGACGGCGTAGAAATCACCGCGGGCCCCCCCCTTGCGCGGCAGCCCTCGCCCGCGCAGGCGCAAGCGCCGCCCGCTCTGGGTTCCGGCCGGCACCTTGAGGTTTACCGGGCCCTCCGGCGTCTCGATGCGGACCTCCGAGCCGAGCAAGGCCTGCCACGGCCAGAGCGGGAGATCGATCTCGATGTTATCCCCGACGACGCGGTAGTTCGGATGTGGCACCGGGCGTACCCGGAGGAAAAGGTCTCCTGGCGGCGCATCGCCCGAGCCCGGCTCGCCCTGCCCCGCCAATCGGAGCACGGTTCCCTCGCGCACTCCGAGAGGTATGTCTACGTCCAGACTTCGGTCGCCGTTGAGCGTGATCCGGCGCTTTCCGCCCCGGAGGAGCTCCTCCAACGTAAGCGGAAGCTCGGCCTCGACGTCGCGTCCCCGCATCGTGAATCGAACGCCACCGCGCCCCGCGCGGCCCGCGGATCCGCCGAAAATCGAGTTGAAGAAGTCGCTGAAGTGACCGAGGTCCTCCCACTCGACCGGCCCGCCCGAACCCGCCGCGTTTCTCCCGGGTCCCGGTCCGGGCTCCTCCGCGAAATCCATCCCGCTCTTCCAGTTCGCTCCGAGCGCGTCGTACTTGGCGCGCTTCTCCGGATCGCTCAAGACCTCGTGGGCCTCGTTGATCTCCTGGAAGCGCGCAGAGGCCTTGACGCGCTCGGCCGGGGCCTGGAGGTCCGGATGATACTTTCGCGCGAGCTTTCGGTAGGCGCGCTTGATCTCCTGGGCCGTCGCCGTGCGCGGGACGCCCAGGATCTCGTAATAGTCGCGAAATTTTACCGGCACGGACCGGATGCCTCCGAATGAGAGGAAAACGTCCAACGAGAGAAAAACGTCCTACGATATCAAGGCCCGCACGTCGGACGTGTCAACTCCAATAAATTCCTAGCCAAACGGCTTGACTCGGCAGGCCCGGACCGAAAAACTGGTCGAATGCCCAAGCCCAGCGCGCCACGCCACGGTCTCTTTCGCCATGCCTGGTTGGGGCCGGCCGCACTCGTCCTCCTGACCGCTTTGGTCTACGCGCGCTCGCTCGGCGTGCCCATCCACGATTCCGACGACTACGTTTATTTCTTCCGGGACACGCGCGTGGAGCATCTTTCGTGGGAAAACATCCGGCGCATCCTGACCGAGCCGTTCTTCGCCAACTTTCACCCCCTGACCACCCTGACCTTCGCGATGGACCGGGCGATATGGGGCACATGGGTGCCTGGCTTCCATCTGACGCACATGATCTTCTACGTCGGCGGAGTCGTCGGCCTCTACTTTCTGTTCTCCCGGCTCCTCGATTGGCGGGCCGGCGCTTTCGTGGCGGCCGCGATCTTCGCGACGCACGCGATCCACGTGGAGTCCGTCGCCTGGCTCGCCTCGAGGAAGGACGTCGTGTGTCTCTTCTTCTACGCGTGGGCGCTCTACAGCTACGTCCGCTACGCGGGTTCGCCACAGTTCCGCTGGGGGCCGTACGCGCTCACGTTCGCCTTGGCCGCCGCCGCGATGCTCTCAAAGGGCTACGCGGTCATCCTCCCGGCCACATTCTTCGCATACGATCTCTGTTACTCGGGGAGCGTTACGCGCCGGCAGATCGTGGACAAGCTGCCATTCCTCGCGCTCGCGGCGGCGACGATTCTCCTCACGGTCCACGCGCAGGATCGAGACAGCGCGCTCATCCAATCCACCCTCAGTGGCGAGAAGCGCGTCGCCCTCCTGCTGAAGATCCTGGCCCTCTACGTCGGTCACACCATCCTGCCGATTCATCTCTCTGCGTTCTACACGGTCGCGGGACAGCCGGTCGGATCGATGGCGCTGGTCGGACTCCTCCTGGCGGTGGCTTTGATCGCGGGATTTCTCTATCTGCGCCGGAGGAACCCCGCCGCCGGCTTTGGGATTGCGCTCTTCGTCCTCCCGCTCGGCACGGTGATGAACGTGTTGTTCACGCTTCGCATCTGGATGGCCGATCGCTATCTCCTCTTCCCGACGATCGGCTCGAGCCTCGCCGTCGTCGCGCTCGCCGCGCCGCTTTTTGGCCGGCCCCGAGGGGCTGTGGCGAAGGCTCAATCACGACCGCTCCGTCGGGTCATCGCCGCGGCCGCGGTACTCACGATCGGGCTCTATTCGTGGTTGACCGTCGCGCGGACCGATCTCTGGACGAGCCGGGTGCGATTGTGGAGCGACGTCGTGCGGAAGGGCCTCAACCTCGGTGGATCGGGTCCGGTGACCGCGGGCGAGCTCGCCCTGGTCACGAACCTCCCTACCTCGATGACCAGCCCGGTCACGAGCCTGGTTCGAGCCTACGAGTCGGAAGGGAAGGATGCCGAGGCGGGCCGCATTTCGGAGTTGCTCGGTCGGATGGGGGGGCGCTCGACCGAGGAGAGCGAGATGGCCCTGGCGCAAAAGGACCTCAACGCGGGAAGGCTCGCCGAGGCGGTCCGGCGCCTTAAGCCGATCTCCGAGGGCCGCTCGTGGGTGGCGCCGCAGGCGACGATCTGGATCGGCTTAGCGGAGAGTCGGATGGGAAACGAGGAAGCCGCGCGGGAATCGTTCCGGCGCGCCGTCGAGAAATATCGACAGACCGGCCAGCCCGCGACCGATGCCTTCTTTAGCATCGGCACGATCGAGCTGAATCGAGGGAACTACGCCAAGGCGGCCGAGTGGTACCGCCTCGCGACCCGAGAGTCGCCGCACGAAGCGAAGTCGGCCTTCTTCCTGGGAAGGGCCTTGGCGCAAGGCGACAATCCCACGGAGGCGATGCAGCTATTCAAGCGAATCGCCGCGGGCGAACTCCCGATTCTTGCGGGAAGCCAGTTCACCATGCCCGACGTCTATGTGCAGATGGGCGTCGTCGCGCGGAAGCTCGGCCGAAGCCAGGAGGCGATCGGCTACTGGGAGGAGGCGCTCCGACGCGCGCCCGACCACCCGGAACGGGAGGCGATCCTTGCCGGAATCGCGGCCCTTCGCGCCGCACCCGCGCGCTAGCGGAGTCCTCTAGACGTTCTTCATCGCACCGTCACCGAGAAGCGGAACTCGCGCTCGGGGATGCTTTCCCACGGGCGCTTGTACTCGAGCTTCACGGTTTCCCGTCCCGCCCCCACCGCGCGAAAACGCCACGTCTCGCTGCCGCTGCTTCCGGACTTTCCGGACTTGGCCGGGCTCGGCGCGAAGGTGGGGCTTCCCTCCTGCTTGAGCACCGCGCCGATATCCTCCGCCAACCCCCACCGGAACCCGGCGGCATGGCTGGCGTCGAGCTTCAAGACGATCTCTTCACCCCGCTTCACGTCGAACGATCTGCCGTTGTCGGGCATGGTGAGGGTTCCAGGATGCTCGGGGTGGAACGCCCCGGATTTTCCGGTCGTGCTCCCCGACTTCGCCGCGGTGCTGCCCGACTTCGCGCTGCCTGATTTCGCGCTGCCTGATTTTGCGCTGCCCGATTTCGCGCTACCGGACTTCGCGCTCTTACTTGCGGTCTTCGGGACGGCGGTCGCGGCCTTCGCGCTCGATCGTCCCGTCTTCGAGACTTCGGCCTTCGAACCTTTCTGGCAGCCGACCATTGCCGCGATGAAGATGGCGAGAATGAGGATGCGTGAAGTCCATTTCACCTGGGTCCTCCTTTGGATGATGCCGATTGAGCGGCCTCCCCCAGCGCGTCGATCGCCGCACGGAGCTGTTCGTCGGAAATATAGGGTGCAGGCCCCACGCGGAGCAAGTCGCCTCGGTAGTCGGTCAGCACACTTCGGTCGTGCAGGCCCGCGTAGAGCTCGCGGGCACTTCGGCTTCGGAGCGAGAGAAACCCGCCGATTTGCTCGAGCGGGACCGACCGATCCCGATCGACGACGCGTGGATCGAGGTCGAGCGCGTCGAAGCGCTCCGCCAGAAGTCGGATCTGGCGCCGGCTCACCGCGCGGAGGAGCTCCGGCGTCAACCCTTGCTCCTCAAAGAAATCGAATACCCGTGAGGCGCGATAGTGGCTCGTCGGGTCGTACGTCGCGCCGGCCCACCGAGCGGGTCCGGCGCCGTACGGGACCTGACCCTCGGGACGCTCGGAAAGCTTGGCGAACTCGCTGAACCAGCCCGTGAGCACGGGCCGAAGACGCGCCCCGTGGGGCGGCACGCGCAGGTAGGCGTTCCCCTCGCCGAGCTGGCAGTACTTGTAGCCGGCGCCCACGA
>JBGPMG010000111.1:0-8417 GCA_041486815.1 Candidatus Eiseniibacteriota bacterium
CGCATGAGCAAGCGACCGATGGCCGAGGTCGGCCCGATGCTCGAGTGCGACGTACCGCCGGAAATGCCGGTGCTCCCGCTCATGAGCACGATCGTCTTCCCGCTCGGCGTCACCTCGCTCCAAGTCCGCGTTGAGCAATCGAAAGCGCTCCTCCGCGATTACTCCGATCCCGACAACCTGATCGCTCTGGTCTATAGCCCCGCCCGCCGGGAGCAGGACATCCGGCCGGAGGAGCTGAGCAAGATCGGGCTGGCCGCCCGCGTGATCCGGATTCTCAACATGCCTGCGGGAAACGTGCAGGTCACGCTCGAGGGCCTCAGGCGGGTGGGGATCGAGGAGTACTTGCGCACCGAGCCCTACCTCGAGGCGAGGGTCAGCTGCCCGGTGGAGAAAGCCGGGGATCCGGCGCAGACCCACGAGCTGGTGACCCGCATCTTGAAATCGCTCCGCACGCTCTCGCAGCTCGACAAGACCTACCCGCCCGAGCTCGAAAACATCTTCAGCATGAACCTGGGCGACCCCGGCCTCTTTGCCGACACGGTCGCGTCGATCGTGCACGTGCCGCTGGAGACGAAGCGCCGGATCGTCGAGTCCCTCGACATCACCGAGCGGCTGACCATCGTGGCCGAGTCGCTCGAAGCGGAGATCGCGCGGTTGAGCGTGGCGGACGACGTCGTCCGCCGCACCAGCGTGCAGATGGAGAAGGGCCAGCGCGAGTTCTTCCTGCGCCAGCAGCTCACGGAAATCCGGCGCCTCCTCGGCGAGGACGATCCCCAGGAGATGCTGGTCCGCGAAATCTTGGAGCGGGCGGAGGGACTCGGGCTGCCCCATCACGTCATGGTCGTGGTGCAGGAGGAGACCAACCGGCTCCGCTACCTTCCCCCGGCGGCGCAAGAGTCGGGCGTCATCCGCAATTACATCGACTGGCTTCTCTCGCTCCCTTGGTCCCGGCGGACGGCCACCGAGATCAACCTGGACGACGTCGCGCGCCGTTTGGAGGAGGAGCACTTCGGCCTCGAGAAGGTGAAGGAGCGGATCCTCGAGTACCTGGCGGTCCTCAAGCTGAAGAATGACATGAAGGGGCCGATCCTCTGCTTCGCAGGCCCTCCGGGAACCGGCAAGACGTCTCTCGCCGCTTCGATCGCGCGCGCTTTGGGGCGCGTCTTCGTGCGCATGAGCGTGGGAGGCGTTCGTGACGAGGCCGAGATCCGGGGCCACCGGCGGACCTACATCGGCTCGCGGCCGGGCAAGATCATCCGGAGCCTCCGGGATTCGAACTCGAGCAATCCCGTCTTCATGATCGACGAGATCGACAAGCTGGGGAACGACGCGCAGGGCGATCCCGCGGCGGCGCTCCTCGAGGTGCTCGATCCCGAACAGAACGCCCACTTCGTCGACAACTACATCGAGATCCCGTTTGATCTCTCGGAGACCTTGTTCATAACCACGGCGAACATCCTCGACTTCATCCCGCCCGCGCTCCTGGACCGGCTCGAGGTGATCCAGATCACCGGCTACATGGACGAGGAGAAGCTCGAGATCGCGCGGCGGCATCTGATCCCGCGCGAGGCGAAGGCGCACGGGCTGGCGGAGACCGACATCTCTTTCGACGACGCTGCCCTCACGAAAATTCTTCGCGAATACACGCGCGAGGCGGGAGTTCGCCAGCTGGAGCGCGCGATCGATAATTTCTGCCGTAAGGCCGCGCGGCAGCGGACCACCGGCTACACGGGGAACTGGCGGTTCACCGAGGCCGACGTCGAGAGGATTCTGGGGCCGCCGTACGTCCTCCCCGACCGGCCGGAGGGGCAGGCCGAGATCGGCGTCGCGACGGGGCTCGCGTGGACGGCGACCGGGGGCGACCTGCTTCTGATCGAGGCGCTGAAGATGCGAGGCGCCGGGCGCGTGATCGTGACGGGACAGCTCGGGGACGTCATGAAGGAGTCGGTGCAGGCGGCGCACAGCTACGTGCGGGCCCGGGCCGAGATGCTCGGCATCGATCCGAAGCAGTTTGATGAATACGACATGCACATCCACTTCCCGGAGGGCGCGGTCCCCAAGGACGGCCCGTCGGCGGGAATCACGATCGTCATGGCGATCGCCTCCGCCCTAGCGGAAGCCCCGATCCGAAACGACGTGGCGATGACCGGGGAGGTGACCCTCCGCGGAAAGGTCATCGCGGTCGGGGGGCTCAAAGAAAAGGTGATGGCGGCCTACCGCGCCGGAATCAAGACGGTGATCTTCCCGGCGGACAACCAGAAGGATTTGGTCGAGGTCGCGGAGCCGGTCCGGGCAAAGATGACGTTCCTCCCGGTCGCCTTCGTCGACGAGGTATTCCAGCACGCCTTCGCGGGCGTGGCCGAGCGGATCGCGGAGCTCGAGGCGCGCGCGGCGAAGCGACGGGCAAAGAGCGCGGCGCGGCGGAAGGCGGCGCGGGGTAAAGCGGCGGCCCGGGGCAAAGCAGCGGTGCGGGGCAAAGCGGCGGCCCGGGGCAAGTCGGGGTCGCGGCGAAAGGTGACGGCGCGGCGGAAGGTGACGGCGCGACGGAAGCCGGCGGCTCGGGCAGCGCAATCGCGCCGCAACGGCCGCCGGCCTCGCGCGACACCACGCCGCGCCGCGAGATCCCGCTAGCTAGCGCGCACCCGGCTCCTTCACCCACGCCGGCGGGCCGATCAGGCTGAGCGTCGCCAGCCACGTCGTCGAGAGCACGAACCCTCCCCGAACGTCCGCGGTCGGTATCCACTCGAAGCAGACGTAGGCTTGCAGGCCCGCGAGGGCGAGGAAGAACGCCGCGCGCGGGATGAGCCCGGCGAGCAATCCGCCGCGTCCGATCCATCGATTTGGCCCGGTTCTAGCCGTAACGCCCAGCGTGTACCGATTGAGCGCTCCGAAGTAGAGGGCCGACCCGATCAGGATCGCCTCCGGGAATTTCAGCCCCCACCGGGTCGGAGCCAGCCGCCACAGTGCGATACCCACCAGTACCGACGCGGCATAGACCACGATCCATGTTCGCTTCATGACCGCGCCCTACCTGCTTGCCGCGGCACAGCCGATGGCGAGGAGCGCCACGCCGCCGCCACACCCGATCGCCCGGGCGTAGGGAACACCGGGCGCTACGACATCCGCGATGCTTGCACCGGCCGAGCACGCCTCTCCGGCGCCATCGAGGACGCACTCGACGAACTTCATCCAATGGAACTTCTCCAGGGAGAGATGGGGCTGGCCGTCCGCGCCCTGGGCGTAGGAGCTGCCGCCCTTGATCCAGCCAATCTGGTCACCGATCCGCAGGGGCCGGAATCCGGTCTCGAGCGCGGTCGGCTCGCGGCCGAGGATCAGCTCGCACGCCTCGGCCTGCTCTTTCCCATCCCGATCGAGCAGAGAAACGAAGACGGCGTGCGTGGAATCGTTGTCCACAATATAAGGAAGGATCGTGGCGCCGACCCTCACCCCGCCGCTCAACTTGCCCTCGGCGCGGAGCGCGTACCGGAACACGGGCGTGAGCCGCACGTTCGGCGTCGAGGCGATTACTCGTCGGACGAGCGGGCTCGCGGCAGCGAGCTGGATCGCTCCCTCCAGCGCGTCCCGTTCCATCACCCAGCGCGCCTCGATTACCTGGGGCTCTGGGCTCGGCGATGGAGGAGCGACCACGCGGGTCGATTCCTTCCGTCCGCAGCCCGCGGCGACCATGACGATGGGCAGGACGATGGCGATACAACGGAGAACTTTCATGACGGCACCCTCCCTGATGTGTCGCGGCTTTCGCCGCGCTCCGTGGGCGCCGAGGGGGCAAGGGCGAGGCGCGGCAATGCATGAGGCGTTCCATCGTGGAGAGGCTGCGATCAGGCAACGCGGCGCGCGACGGCGTTGAATCGATGGGAGATGTGCGCGCGGCGCGATGGCGTGCCCGCGAGGATCCGTGCGGAACCGCGTCGAACTTCCGACGCGTTAGGCGGACGTCCCGCTATCGCGAGGACATCCCTCCATCGCGCTGACCGAACGAAATTTGGACGGAGCCTTCGGTGCTCTTGTCGTCGACCAGTCCCGTGAGATCGACCTTGTCGACACGGCCTTCGAGAGAGAGCGCGCTCTCTCCGAGCCCCGGCACGCGGACCAAGGTGAGCTGGAGCCTCCCGCTCATCCTCTTCTCGCGGTTCGTGGTGATGTCGTATCGCCGGTCGAGGTACGTAAGGAGCGGCGTGATCAGGAATCGCGAGCGAACCGCCTCCCACCGGACCTCGACCGCTGCTTGGATCGTCTGGTTGGTGAGGCTCAGATCTTTGAGCTCCTCACGCTCGAGCCCAGCCGAGATCGTGCTCGTGACGCCCTCAGTCTCCTTCCGGGTCGAAACGATGGAGCCCGAGGTGACGACGCGCCGGGCGTTCACGCCAAGATTGTCGTCGAGGACCGCGATGTCCATGCGGGCCCGCGTCTCGCCGCCGTACCGCTCGCCGATCACCAGTTCGCCCGACGCCCGGGATTCCGTGAACTTGGTGTTCGGCCCACGGTTCTGAATGCGGATCAAGGTGGGCGTCACGAAGCTGACCTGGTTCAGCTTGAGGCTTCCACCGAACGTGTATCGATCCACCCGGATATTCGGGGATGAGCCCAGTTTCTCCGCCGGCTCTTCCCGGCGGAACGAGCCGAAGAATCGCCAATTCGTGAGATCGCGGGCCAATTCCGCGGCTCCCCCTTTGCGATCCGAGATCGCGTACGGGTTCAATGGGGTGGCCAGATCGGGCTGATAGCGGAACCCCTCGGCCCGCGCGGAGAAGCCCGCGAACCCGCCCTTGAGCTCGCCCCGCACTGCCGTCCGCGATCGCCCCGGGTCCACACCCTCAATCGCGCGATGCCGCACCGTCGCCACGTCGCCGAGGAGCGACCAATCGCCGGGCAATGTGACGCGTCCGGTCCCGCCGTACGTCGCGCTGGCCCGCGTGGCGACCACCGCGGGGCCTCGGGCGGATTCGTCATGGGTATAGCCGCCATAGAGCGACGCGAGGAGCCGCTCGTTCGCGAACGAGTGCGAGAGCCGGCCCGCATAGAGATCGGAACGGAGCTCCGCGATCGAGCCCGCCGAAGAGCGCGGCCGCGACTGCAGAGCCATGTAGCCTTGAAGGTCGCCTAAGGGCGAGCCGGCCCAGGCGGCTTGGGCGCTCCGTCGTGGAACCGGGCTCGCGAAGAGGGGCGCGTTCGCCGCCACGTTCGGCGTGATGTCCCCCCATTCGACCGACGCGCCTTCCATCTTATATCCGACCCGAACCTGCTCCGGGACGCCGCTTCCGTTCTGCCGATCGTCGAGGCGGAGCCGCCACAGGACGTTCGCTTCGAGCGAGCCCGTCTTCGACACGCTGTAGCGCCCCTTCCACGCGGACCACGCGATGCTCGCGGCCTCCTCGTCGCGGAACCCCGATTTCCCTACAAGGAGGTAGGTGCTCTCGAGCGCGAGCCGCGAAGGGGCGGTCGGTGGGGACGTGACCGAATCCTTCGCCGCGGCCCCCATGGGCGGCAAGTACACCCCGTTCGGGGGAGGCACGCAGAGGAACGTCAACGGTTGAGCCGCGATGTTCTGCGGGGACTCGACCACGAAGTGGAGACGGTGCTCTCCCAGGCGCCGCGAGACGATCGGTCCCCGGGGCTCCACCGTGACCGGGCGGCCCGACTCCATGTATCCCTCTTCCATCGCGACGGCGCTGCCATCGAGATAGAAGACGGCTCGGAACGGTCCGGTGCCGATCCCGGTCACGACCGCCCGGGCGCGCACCGTGTCGCCCGCGGCGTAGACCGCCCCCGGGAGCGGCCGCTCCATGAACGCCGACTGAACGACCACATTCGAGGCGATCCCAGGCATGACGAGCGCGGAGGTCATCGTGAGGAACGTGTCGGGAGGGGACGCGACGGTCGAGGAAAGCGCCTCGAAGGTGACGGGGGAGCCAGTCTCGTCCGTTCCGTCGAACATGACGCGGAGTCCCAGCCGGCCGGTCGAAGCATTGCGGGCGAGATCTCTCGGGAGCGTCACCGGAGCGCTCAGCCGCGCGGTCCCCAACCGGGGGACCCGCTGCGCGACGGGAATCACGGTGGTCGAGAGCGGGGTAGGAGAAGAGCCGCCTCCCAGGGTCGCGCCGGTCACGGCCCAGAACTCGATCCGCGCCGACGTGAAAAAGGCGGTGTCGTCGTTCAATTCCCGGGCGGTGACGCCTACCGGGACAGGCACCTCGGGAACGAGCGTGACCGAGGACAGGCCGGCCCCCGACGGGTAGCGCTCGACCCTGGCCCTGGCGAAGATGCGGAAGTACCGGATGCCGCCTACGTTGTTCGAGGCGGTGCTGTCGGTCGCGAAAATCGTGTCCACGAGCATGCCGTGCTTGTGGCCGACCGTCATCGGCTGGCTCGGATGTAGGTACGCGGTGTCGCCGAGCGCCGACCAGGTCGGAGGGTCCAAATTGAGGTGTGGTTGCCCCAGCGAGTCGAGGTCCACGACCTCAAAGGAGCCTCTCTTCTGAGTAGGCTGGTCGAATACGTAGTAGATGGTCGCGTTCGGTGGAACGCGCGTCGCGCCGTCGCGGGGATAGCTGTCGAGGACTTGCGGATAGCTCGCGGTGACGTGCCGGGCCGCGTCCGCGCGAGGCGGGGCGGTCAGACCGGCCCCGACCGACGCGACCAGGCCGACGGCGACGGCTCGCAGCAGGGTGTCGGCCCTAAGGACGTGGCGTTTGGCATTGCGAGACATCTGCTCTGGACCGTATCATCCGGGGTCTATGGTGTCAAGAAAGCGAGCCCCCACAACGACTTCGAGGCGTCCCGGGTCTTCCGGCTCCACAAATCGACGAGTCCCCGTGGCGGTCCTGGGATCGACCGGGACCGTGGGGCAGCGCTTCGTCCAACTCTTGAACGGCCACCCTTGGTTCGAGGTCGTCGAGGTCATGGCCTCCGACCAGAGCGCGGGCCGGTCCTACGCCGACGCGGTGGGAAGCCGCTGGAAGCTCTCGACCGCGATCCCGGATTCGGTCGCGGCGCTGCGCGTGAAGGGGCCGAAGGCCCCGCTCCGCGCTCACCTTCTCTTCTCGGCCCTCGACGCATCCGTGGCGGGGGAGCTCGAGGAGTACTACGCGGCTGCGGGACACCTCGTCTCCTCGAACGCGCGGAATCACCGCATGAACCCGCTCGTCCCGCTCGTGATCCCCGAGGTGAACCGCGACCACATGGAGCTTCTCGAGCGCCAGTCGTTTGCGAACGGCGGTGGCCTCGTGACGAATCCCAACTGCTCCGCGATCGTCATCGCGATGGCGCTCGCGCCGCTTCATCATTCGTTCGGCATCGAGGCCGTGATCGCGACGACGTTCCAGGCGACGAGCGGCGCCGGCTATCCCGGCGTCCCCTCGCTCGACATCCTCGGGAACGTGATCCCGTTCGTATCGGGAGAAGAGCCGAAGATCGAAACCGAGACGCTCAAGATCCTCGGGCGCGTGGGCCCGAAGGGCGTCGTCCCGGCGGAGTTCGCCATCAGCGCGCTCTGCCACCGCGTGCCGGTGATCGACGGCCACCTCGTGGCGCTGAGCGTGAAGCTCCGTCGCCGTACGACCGAGAAGGAGATCCTCGCCGCGTGGCGATCGTTCCGGCCCCTTCGGAAGCTCGATCTGCCGAGCGCCCCTCTCGACCCGATCGATGCGCGCACGGAGGACGACCGTCCTCAGCCGCGGCTCGACGCCGACCGGTCGGGCGGCATGGGTCTCACCGTGGGGCGGCTACGAAAGTGTGCGGTCCTCGACTGGAAATTCGAGGCGCTCGGCCACAACACGATCCGCGGGGCCGCCGGAGCGGCGATCTTGAACGCCGAGATCCTCGTGCGGGACGGCCGACTCTAGGATGCCGACCTTGACCGCGGGGCGGGATATCGTCCTGGTCCGCCACGGCGAGACCGACTGGAATCGCGAGAAGCGGATTCAGGGAAGCTTGGGTGCCTCGATCAACGACGCCGGCCGGGAGCAGGCGAAGGGACTCGCGCGGCTGCTCTGGGAAGTGCCGCTCCAGGCCGTCTATTCAAGCGAGCTGCCACGGGCGATCGAGACGGCGTCGTACGTCGCGGGACCTCACTCGCTCGGGGTCATCACGGATCCGCGGCTCAACGAGATCCACCACGGGGAGTGGGAGGGCGTCGCCGAGACCGACCTCCCTGATCCTGAGCTCTATCGGCGCTGGCGGGAGGACCCCAGCTCCTGCACGCTTCCCGGCGCGGAGCCGCTTCAGGTTGTCCACGACCGGGCCGTCGCCGCGATGCGTGAGATCGTGGGCCGCCACCGCGAGGGCGAGGGTCTTGTCGCGGTCGTCTCGCACCAGATCGTGCTCGCGCTTCTCAAGTGTTACGTTCTCGACCGGCCGTGGAGCCAGGTGCGGCGCCACGCGCTGAGCGTCGCTTCCTA
>JBGPMG010000112.1:0-8214 GCA_041486815.1 Candidatus Eiseniibacteriota bacterium
ACCCGTAGTCCACCTTCAGGCTGAAGGTCCCGTCCCCATTGCCCAAGAGTACGGACACGGTGTTGGAGCTGAGGTTCGCTACTGCGAGGTCCGGCTTCCCGTCCCCGCTGAGATCCAGGATCGCGACGGACGCCGGACCGCTCCCAGTCCCGTAGTCCACGCTGACCCCGAAGGTCCCGTCCCCGTTGCCCATGAGGACGGATACGGTGTTGGAGAAGGAATTCGCCACCGCGAGATCCGGCTTCCCATCCCCGCTCAGATCACCGATCGAAACGGCGGTGGGAAAGGCCCCCGCTCGGTAGTCCACCTTCACCCCGAAGGTCTCGTCCTCATTGGCCAAGAGAACCGACACGGTGTTGGAGAGAGAGTTCGCCACTGCGAGGTCCAACTTTCCATCCCCATTCAGATCTCCCATTGCGACGGAATAGGGACGGTTGCCCGTCCCGAAGTCCGTATTCGCCCCGAAGGTCCCGTCTCCATTACCCAGGTGAACGGACACGGCGTTGGAGCTGAAATTTGCCACCGCGAGATCCGGCTTCCCATCCCCGCTAACATCCCCAATCGCGATGGAGGAGGGAAGGAACTCCGTCCCGTAATCCACCTTCGCCACGAAGCTCCCGTCCCCATTGCCCAAGAGAACCGACACGGTGATGGAGACGGAGTTCGCCACCAGAAGATCCGGTTTCCCGTCCCCACTCACATCCCCCATAGCGACGAAGTCGGGAGTGTTCCCTGTCCCGTAGTCCAACTTCACGCTGAAGGTCCCATCCCCATTACCCAGGAGAATCGATGTTGTATTGGAGTCCCTATTTGCCACCGCGAGGTCCGGCTTCCCATCTCCGCTCACATCTCCAATCGCGACTGAGATGGGACCGCTCCCCGTCCCGTAGTCCGCCTTCGCCCCGAAGCCCCCGTCCCCAGCGCCCAAGAGAACGGACACGGTGTTCGAGAACAAATTCGCCACCGCGATATCCAACTTCCCATCGCGGCTCACGTCCCCGAACGCGACGGAGCGGGGATTGGTCCCCGTCCCGTAGTCCGCTTTCGCCCCGAAGCTCCCATCCCCATTACCCAAGAGAACAGACACGGTGGCGGAGCCGCTATTCGCCACCACGAGGTCAAGCTTCCCATCCCCGTTCGGATCCCCAATCGCTACGGAGGCTGGACCGGCCCCTGTCCCTTGGTCCACCTTCGCCCCAAAAGTCCCGTCCCCGCTGCCTAAGAGAATCGACACAGTGTTGGAGCCATAATTCGCCGTCACGAGATCCGAATTCCCATCCCCATTCAGATCTCCCATCGCGATGGAAGAGGGCTGACGACCCGTATCGAACGATAGAAACGCCGCGGCAAACATCGGCCCACCCCGTGAGCGCCCCGCAGAGACCGCGATTAGCGCCATACACACGGCAAGCAAAAGTCCAAATCGCAGCGCGATATGGTAGCGACGGTCGCAGCAGCGTGTAACGAACACCGGAGAACAACTCATCGCAGCACCCCACATTGAATACCGGGCATTAACGTCCACCATCATGCGCGAAAACAGGCTCGGGCGCGTCGTGGGGGGATTGCCCCTTAGTGAGGAGAGGGAGCCTAGATTATACGCCTTACGGGCGTGCGGCGCATTGCAGCGGGAGTCCGGCTTAGGCGCGGCTGCAAATGTATGCCCGGGGAAGGGCTCGAACCTTCATGGGGTTTCCCCCAGGGGATTTTAAGTCCCCTGCGTCTACCATTCCGCCACCCGGGCATCGATTCAAGTCAGCGCGGGCGCTCGCCCTAACCGCGCCCACCACAACGCGGCTGCGGGCAATGGCCCGCCGCTATAATCGAGCCGAGTGCACGGATCCGCACATCTTCCCGCGGCGGCGCGCCCCGCACCTCACCGCGCCACCTTCGCGATATCGTGCTCGTCCTCGATGTCGCCGACCAGTTCCTCGACGATGTCCTCGAGGGTGATGATCCCGATCGAAACGCCGGCCTCATCAATCACCACCGCCATCTGCCGGCGCACCTTGCGGAACTCCTTCAACTGGTCCGCGATCGACCGCTGCGCGGGCGCCCACGTCACCGGATACATCGCGTCTTCCAGGTTGACGAGCCCGCTGGTCGCGTAGATGGCGAACAGGTCCTTCGCGTTCACGATCCCTACGATCCGCGTCCGCTCTCCGTCATAAACAGGGAATCGCGTGTGCACGCTGCCCTGGAGTTCCTCCAGGATATCCTCGGGCTTCTTTCGGTACTCGAGCATGATCGCGTCCTTCAGCGGGACCATCGACTCGCGGACCCGCTTCTCCGGTAGTCGGAACGCGTTCTTCAATAGCTCGGCGTGATCGGCGGTCATCCGGCCCGCCTCGGAAACGTCCTCTACCAGGAGCTGGAGCTCGTGGACCGAGTGAACGTGCTGTGCGTGCTCGGCCGGCTCAAACCCCAGCAGGCGGCAGAGCGCCATGCCAACGCGGCTGGTGAAGGCGATGTAAGGACGCAGGATTCTTTCGAAGAAGAGGAGCGGGGGCGCGAGCGTCAAGACCACCCGATCCGGTATCCGGATCGCGATCGTCCGAGGCGCCAGCTCACCGGCCACGATATGGAGGAACGTAATCCCGCCGAACGCCACGATGGTCGCCGCGGTGTGAGCCGCGACGGGGCCCCATGCCGCGGGGAGGAATCGAAACCAGGGCTGCATCGCCCCGGCGAGCGCGGGCTCGCCGACCCAACCGAGGGCGAGGCTCGCCATCGTAATCCCGAGCTGGGTCGCGGCCATCATGTCGTCGAGTCGGTCGACGGCGGCCATGGCGAACGAGACGCCCGGGAGACGTTTCGAGGCCAGCTCCTCGAGCCGGGTCCGCCGAACGCTCACCAGCGCGAACTCGGCCGCGACGAAGAAGGCATTCGCCAAAACCAGCACGGGAATGAGCAGAATGCGGCTGTAGGTGCCGAGATGACTCCAAAACTCATGCATGAGTCGTCGCCCGGCGCGGTCTCAGGTGACCGCCGCGGTCAACTCGGTGGCCGCTTCCCCCAGATCCGTGAAGCTCACCGGAACGCTCCAGCTGGGATTGGCCGGAACGCAGACGCCCTTCCCCTCATGGCAGTAGGCGAACGAGACTTGGACGTGGAGATCGGCGGAGCCGCTCGGTTGGGCCGGCAGCTCGAAGGCCAGCGGCCAGGTCGCACCCAGCAGCGTGCGCTGCATCAACACCGATCCGCCGCGGCTCACCCGGACACTCGCGGGAGCCTCCTCGCTCACGTGCGCGCCATCGGGCAAGCGCACTCGAACCTTCCACTCGGTCGCCGCGCCCGCGCGGAGCTTGGCCGGAGCGGTCAGGGTCGCGGTCGGATGCTCCCCCACCTCGCGCGCCTCCATCCCCGGCGCTTCAAGGCCCTCGATCGTGACTTCACTCCATGCAAGGTCGGGGAGCGAAACGCGGACCACGCGGTGATTGTTGGTGTCGGCGACGTAGAGGACGTCATCTGCGGCGTGTAGTCCGCCCGGCTCGAAGAGCTCGAGACGGCCCTTGGCCTGCGCGCCGGGTTTCCCGGATCCCACCAACGTCCGAATCCGGCCCGCCGTCACGTCGAGCTCCTTGATCTTGTGATTGTATGTATCCGCGACGAGGATTTTCTCGCCCCAGATCGCGACGCCGAGCGGATGCTGGAGGCGCGCGTCTTGAAGCGCGCCGTCGATGTCGCCATAGTCGAAGAGCCCTCGTCCCATGAGGGTCTCGACCAGCTCGGCCGCCAGATCGATTCGCCGCACGGCGCTCACCTCGCTGTCGGCGAAGTAGAGATGGTTGCCCGCGAGGGCAACCCCCGACGGCTGGGCCAGCGCGGCCGCTTCGACCGGGCCGTCCACGATGTTCTCCCGCCCGCTTCCGACGAACGCGCGGCAGAGTCCCATCGGCAGATCGAGCCGCCAGATCTGGTGGTGCCCGGCCATCGCGATGTAGCAGGTGCTCCCTTCGACCGCGAGATCCCAGGGCGAGTTCAGGACCTGCTTCAATCCGAGCTTTCCGCCCGCGCGGTCGTATCCTTGCACGCCTGTCCCGGCCACGGCCCGCACGGTCCAGCCGTCGAGATCGATGGCACGGATCAGATGATTCTCGGTATCGGCCACGAGGAGCGTCGAGCCCATCAGCGCGAGCCCCTGCGGGTGGTGGAACGCCGCCTTGTCCGCCGGTCCGTCGTCCCGGCCGACGAGACCCGATCCGATCACCCGAATCACGCTCGAGCGACCCGCCGCGTCCGGCAGCGTCGCGACCACGATCCGGTTGTGGTTCGAATCCGCGATGAAGAGCCGCTTCCCTTTCGGGTCCGCCAAGACCTTTCCGGGGAACGCGAGCCCGGTCGCGGCCCGCACCGACTGCTCGCGTTCGAACTTCAGAGGCCCGGAGGCCAGGGTGCCGGCAGCCCGTCCCTCCGCCAGCGTCTGGGCGATCGCCTGGTCGAGGCCGTCCCGATTTCCCTCCCCCGCGACCGCGCCGGCGATCTTCCGATCGGGCCCGACCAGCACCAGGGTCGGCCAGGAGCGGACGGCGTACTCGCCCCAGAGCGCCATCTCCTCGTCGATGATCACCGGGTGGTGGATCTCGTACCGGCTCACCGCCGCGCGCACCGTCTGGCGCTGCCCCTCGTTGGTGAACTTGGCGCTGTGGACCCCGATGACCAGGAACGGCTCGTCCTTGTACTTCTCCTCCAGATACGCGAGGTCCGGGAGAACGTGCATGCAGTTGATGCAACAGTAGGTCCAGAAATCGAGCAGAACTACTTGTCCCTTCAGCTCTTTCGCGAACGTTAGGGGACGATCGGTGTTCAACCAGGCGAAGGTAGGTCGAAGCTCGGGCGCGCGGGGATTGGCGTTCATGGAAGCTAAGATACAGGAAACCCCGGGCGGATGCCGCAGGGACCCGAGACCGCCTCACCCCGCGGCGGGCCATAAGCCAGGGGGTGGCGTGAACCCCGGGAAAGCGGCATAATCCATGGACATACGGCACCGGAGGAGGATCGATCGTTGAAGACCACTGGACCCCGCCCCAGAAGAGCATCATGGGCGGTCGCGGCCTGTGCGGCCGCGATCGCGGGCGCTGCATTGCTGCAGACACCGGCGCTGGGCCAGCAGTACGTCCCATCCGACCCGCCCGAGCACCCGCGGCTCGAATGGGGCGACTCGCTCGTATCGCTCAACGACCGATGCCCGGTCCGGCAGGCGAAGCTGAACCCCACCTTCCGGCCGGTCTACATCAATCGAAAGCCGGTCGCGTTCTGCTGCACGTCGTGCCCGGGGGTCTTCGTGCTGGATCCGGAGCGGTACCTGAAGGCGCTCCAGATCGTGCCGCCAAGCCTCTTCCGGAAGGGCGAGAAAGTGGTCGTCGATTCGTCGCTCCGTGAGCGCATTGGATTTGAGATCTACTACTTTTCCAATCGCGCGGAGATGGCCCGGTTCAAGAGGGATCCGTTGCGCTATTGCGGCGAGTTGACCGACCCGATGACCATGGCCCGCTTTCGTCCGACCCCGGACTCGCCGCATATTGCTTACGCGGATCGGACCTACTACTTCGCCTCCGACTCAACCCGCGCCGCATTCCTCGCGAGGCCCGACGAGCACAAGGACCGTCACAACGGCATGAACTGACGCGTGACCCCCGCCGCCACACGCCCGGGCACCCAACCCGTTCGCTCCCTCGATGACATCCATGAGCCGGCCGTTCGCGCTTGGATCGAGGACGCGATCCGGCGGCCCGAGACGCTCGGGTTCCTACTCTGCGGAAGCCGGGCGACGGGATGGGCGGAGCCGGACGGGGACTACGACGGCTTCCTCCACGTGACCGAGACGCACTACCGCACCCTCGACGTCGAGCAGACTGAAATGCGCATCACGGCGGACGGCGAGACACCGAAGCGGCTGATCGGTGATTTCTCGCTCTTCGCCGACTCCGCGCTCGAGGAACAGCTCCGCTCCCCGCTCGACATCGACCACTGGCCGTACGTCGACGCGGTCGTGATCCACGATACGGGGGGAGCCCTCGAGGCGTGGCGGCGCCGGATCGCCGCGTTTCCCGAGGAGCAATTCCAAGAGCGCGCCATGCACAAGTACATCCAGCTCGTGATCGCGTACCATTACGCGACGATGGACGACGTGCGCGGCTATCCGGCCGATCGCCAGCTCAACCTGTACCGTGCCGCCCTCGCGGGCGTTCACCTCTGGTTCACGCTGAAGCGCCGGTGGGCGCCTCCGCTCAAATGGTGGACCCGAGAGGTCGAGCGGCTCGATATCCGCCCCGATACGCAGGCCGTGATGGAAGGAACGATCCTGAATCCCACGATCGAGACCCTCACCCACCTGCGCGACCACCTAAAGACTGAGATGAAATACGCGGGCATCTCCGAGATCGACAACGTCCCCCGCGCGTTCTTCACGACCCTGCTTCCGGAGCACCGCCCCGCGGTCTACCGGAACTCGTACCTCTAGCCCTCGATGTCGCACGCCGCCGGCTCAATCGACCTGTCCCGACCGGACAAAGGAGGATCCGTGTTTTCTTGGCTCGCTCGCTCCACCGCACGCCGCACAGGCGCGCGAACGATCGTCGCCGTGTTCGCGCTCGCGGCGATCGCCGTGGGTCCGCTCGCTCCGCGCGAGGCCTTCGCCGCCGGCGCGGCCCGTGCTTCGAATTCGCCGCCCTTCTTCGCGGGAAACCCGGACGCGGCCGCGTTCCGCGCCCTCTGCGAGGGTGAGCTCCAGGCGGCCAAGGGAAACCTGGACCGGATGGTGGCCGCCAAGGGCAAGCGCACGATCGCGAACACGCTCGATCCCTACAACCAGGTGATGCTCCACTCCGACAACGCCGGGAGCTACTCGGGGCTGATGGAGTCGGTACACCCCGACTCGGCGTACCGCGCTACCGCGGAGGCGATGACCCAGGCGGCGAGCAAGTTCCAGGACGAGCTGAAGCTGAACCGCGCCGTCTACGACGCCCTGAAGGCGGTCGACGTCTCCAAAGCCGATCCGACCACGAAGTATTTCGTCGAGAAGACCCTGCGCGATTTCCGCCTCGCGGGCGTCGACAAGGACGACGCGACGCGGAAACAGATCGCCGCGCTCCGCGAGGAGCTGGTGCTCGCCTCGCAGGACTTCGATCGAAACATCCGAAACGATTCGAGAAAGATCCAGGTGAGCGCGGCGGAGCTGGACGGGCTGCCCGAGGACTTTCTCAAAGGCCACCCCGCCGGTTCGGACGGCAAGATCACGATCAGCATCGAGTATCCGGACTACGGCCCGGTGATGAAGTACTGCAAGAACTCCGAGACGCGCCACCGGCTCCAGATCGAGGCGATGAACCGCGCGTACCCGGCGAACATGGCGGCGCTCGACTCCCTTATCTGGAAGCGCGATCGCCTGGCGCACATCTTGGGATATCCGAACTGGGCCGACTACGTCACCGCCGACAAGATGATCGGCGACGGCAAGCACGCGGCCGAGTTCATTGACCGGATCGGCGGCCTCACGACGGCGCAGGCCCAGCGAGAGTACGCCGTCTACTTGAAGCGCAAGCAAGAAGACGATCCGAGCGCGACCGTCGTCAACCGCTGGGAAGTTCGCTACTACGAGCAGCTGATCCGGAAGCGCGACTTCGATTTCGACGCCCAGGCCGCGCGCCCCTACTTCCCCTTCGCGAGAGTCAAGCAAGGGCTGTTCGACGTCACCTCGAAGCTCTTCGGCGTGACCTACAAACGGATCGAGAACGCCGCCGTGTGGGATCCCAGCGTCGAGGCGTACGAAATTTGGGAGGGCAACAAGCTCCTGGGGAGGTTTTTCTTGGATCTCCACCCACGCCCAGGGAAATTCAACCACGCGGCGCAGTTCGGAATCCGCACGGGCGTCGCGGGGCTACAGCTTCCGGAAGCCGCCCTGGTCTGCAACTTCGCGGGCGGGAACGCGGATGATCCCGGGCTCATGGAGTTCGGCGACGTCACGACCTTCTTCCACGAGTTCGGCCATCTGCTGCACTCCATCTTCGGGGGGCACCAGCGGTGGCAGCCGGTTTCGGGGATCTCCACCGAGCAGGATTTCGTGGAGGCTCCCTCGCAGATGCTCGAGGAGTGGACCCGCGACCCCACGGTGCTCCGGGTCTTCGCCAAGCACTATCAGACCGGGGAGCCGATCCCGGTGGAGATGGTCGATAAAATGCGCCGCTCGAGCGTCTTTGGCCGCGCGATCGACAC
>JBGPMG010000113.1:0-8182 GCA_041486815.1 Candidatus Eiseniibacteriota bacterium
CCACGATTCCACAGACACTCGAAGAGCTCATCATCGAGCAGGCGATCTCTCGCGAGGCGCTGCGCCTCGCGTTCGAGCAGCACAAGATGTTGGCGGTCGGGCTCAAGGGAGTGCAGCAGGAACGGACCATCTCCGACACGTTCGAGCAGACGGCCAGCGGTGAGACATTGGTTCGGCTGGACCACCTCGACCTCCTGGTCGGGAGCGGCGGCGTGCTTTCCCACGCCCCGCGCCGGGCGCAGGCGGCGCTCATGCTTCTGGACGCGTTCCTTCCGGAGCACATCACAGAGCTGGCGGTCGACTCGATCTTCATGATGCCGCAGCTTGGAGTCCTCTCGACCGTCCATCCCAAGGCGGCCAAGGAGGTCTTCGAGAAGGACTGCCTGATCCGACTCGGCTCGAGCGTGGCTCCTGTTGGCATCGGGAAGGACGGGGCGACCGCGCTGCGTGTCTCCCTCGAGTTCCCCGACGGCCGCCGGGAGTCGTTCTCGATCCCGTTTGGATACCTGAAGCTCGTGCCGGTTGGCGAGGGGCAGTCCGTGAAGGCGACGTTGAGCCCGGAGCGGGGCTTCGACATCGGCGCCGGAAAGGGTCGCGAGCGCCAGGCGACCTTGAAGGGGGGCGTCGTCGGCGTGATCTTTGATTGTCGCGGGCGGCGGCCGTTCGCGCTCCCGGACGACCGGGCGCGGCGCCTGACGAAGTTGACCGAATGGAACGACGCCCTCGATCTCTACCCGGTCGCCGTGAGGGCCTGACGCGTGGCCCACTCCTACACGCCCGGCCTCAAGGTTGCGGCCTTCACGACGGTCCGCAGAGAGCGGAAGCTCCCGCTCGCGGGCTCCGTCCTGGTCCAGGTGGGCCAGGCGGTCAAGGCAGAGACGATCGTCGCGCGGACGGAGCTGCCGGGAAACGTTCAAACCGTGAACGCGGCGAACATCCTGGGCATTCTTCCCGAGGACGTCCCGGACTGCCTGGTGAAGCCCGTGGGATCTCCGGTAAAGAAGGGGGAGGCGATCGCGGAGAGCCGCTCGTTCTTCGGGCTCTTCCGATCCAAATGCGTGTCGCCCACGGATGGGACCCTGGAGACCGTCTCCACCGTCACCGGGCAGGCGATCATCCGGGAGCCCCCGATTCCGGTCGAGGTGGACGCCTACATCGACGGGACCGTCGCCGAGGTCCACGAGAAGCAGGGGGTCACCGTGGAGACCCGCGGCACCTACATCCAGGGGATCTTCGGCATCGGAGGCGAAAGCTGCGGCACGCTTCACGTCTGCGTCGGAGGTGCCGCCGAGCCGCTGACGGAGGCAAATCTGGGATCGGACGCGCGCGGGAAGGTCCTCGTAGGGGGTTCCCACGTGACGGCGGCTGTCCTCCGTCGCGCGATTCAGCTCGGCGCGAAGGCCGTGGTCATCGGGGGATTCGACGACCAGGACCTCCGCCAGATCCTGGGCTATGACCTCGGCGTGGCGATCACCGGCTCCGAGGAGATCGGGCTGACGTTGGTCGTCACGGAGGGTTTCGGCGAGATCCCGATGGCGGGCCGGACGTTCGAGCTCTTGAAGAGCTGCGAGGGGAGAAAGGTCTCCGTGAGCGGCGCGACGCAGATTCGCGCCGGCGTTCTCCGGCCGGAAATCATCGCGCCCCGCCTGACCGAGGAGTTGCCGCCCGAGGCTCGGGCCGACGGCGGCGAGCCGGAAGGGCTCACCATCGGGAGCCTGATCCGCGCGATCCGAGAGCCCTACTTCGGTCGCCTCGGCAAGGTTGTGGCGCTGCCCCCCGAGCTCGTCGCCCTCGAGACCGAGGCCAAGGTGCGCGTCTTGGAAGCCGACTTTGGGGATGGGAAGAGGGCCCTCCTGCCCCGCGCGAACGTGGAGATGATCGAGTCCTAGCCCCGAGGAACGGGCCAGATGCCGCTTGACAGTCGCGGCGGCCGGCCCCTACCGTAAACATCAGTTCGCCGGCCGAACGACGTAGGGAGGGGCTGAATTCGCGTGCTGGGCGTCGAGCGTGGCAGTGCGGGCGTGTGGGCTCCTCTCCGGGGCGAGGCACGCTGCTGATCCGCTCCCTCCTGCTGCATTCCTCGGCAGTTCGATTCCGGCTCGGACGTCCTGCTGCCGCGGTCGCGCTTTGCCTCTGTTTTCTACCCCTGGCTTCTCAAGCCGGCGCCTTCCCGATCAAGGCCAGCGATACGCCCAACGACGGCGGTGGAAGCATCACCCTCGAGTGGACCGCCCCGGCGCCTGTCGCCAAGGAGTGGATCCTGGTGCGGCGCGAGCTTGGGGGCACCTTCGCGCCCGTGACCACGATCGAGGGGGGAGTCCATTCGTACCGCGACGGCGCGGTCTCGACCGGGGTCGCCTACGAGTATCAGCTCGTCGCCCAGCCGTTGGATCCGCAGCTCGACTCCGAGATCTCCGCGTCGACGCGGGCCGTGGCCGCCTGGTTCGATCGGACAAAGGTGAACGTGCTCGTGGTCTCGGGGATCTTCTTCCTGCTTCTCTTCTTCTACATCGGGCAGGCCGAGCGAGGGGTTCGCTGGACCTTCCGGACGATTCCCGGCCTTGCCGCGATTGAGGAGGCGATCGGACGCGCGACGGAAATGGGCCGGGGCGTTCTCTACGTTCCGGGGGTCCAGGAGATCGACGACATCCAGACCATCGCGAGCATGATTCTCCTGTCCAAGGTCGCGAAGATGACCGCCAAGTACGAGACCGATCTGCTCGTTCCCACCAACTCCCCGGGCGTCTACACGGTGGCCGAGGAAGTGGTGAAATCGGCCTACGCCGACGTGGGCCGGACCGACGCCTACAGGAGCGATCAGGTTCGCTATATCACCTCGGAACAGTTCGCGTACGTCGCCGCCGTCAACGGCATGATGCTTCGCGAGCGGCCCGCCGCGAATTTCCTGCTGGGGGCCTTCTTCGCCGAGTCGCTTCTCCTCGCCGAGACCGGACACTCCGTCGGTGCGATCCAGATCGCCGGCACCGCCAACGTGCACCAGATGCCGTTCTTCGTCGTTGCCTGCGACTACACGCTGATCGGAGAGGAGTACTTCGCGGCCAGCGCGCTCCTTTCGAACGACCCGCGGCTCTTGGGGAGCCTCAAGTCCTCCGATACGGTCAAGATCTTCCTGATCACCGTGATCGTCGTCGGCTCGCTTCTCCTGACCTTCGGCCAGTCGTGGCTGACCGATTTCTTCTCGACCCAGTGAGACGACCACGATGAAGCGCGAAATCCCGATCCTGATCACCCTCGTATCGGGCCTCTTCTGCCTGATCGCCTTCTTTGTGCCGCATCCGTTCGTCCACGACCTCTACGGTGACGTGCAGAATTGGGCGATCGTCGTCGTCGGCTGCACCTACGTGCTGGGCGTCGCGAACCTCTTGCGTATCAACGTTCGCCAGGCGCAGCGGATGGAGGGCGACTGGATCTACAAGATCGTCCTCATCGCCGGGCTCCTGGTCACGATGGCGGTCGGATTCTCGGAGGGGAATCACTATTCGGACCCGAATTCTCGTTTCACGTGGATCTACAACACCTTCTACTCGCCGATGACGTCCACCATGTTCGCGCTCTTGGCGTTCTTCATCGCCTCCGCGGCGTTTCGCGCGTTCCGGATCCGATCGCCTGAAGCGCTTCTCCTCGCCATCGCCGCGTTCATCCTCATGCTGGGGCGAGTGCCGCTGGGGAACGCGATTCACCCGTACATCCCGATCGCGGCGGACTGGCTGATGGAAATTCCTCAGAATGCGGCGAAGCGGGGAATCCTGATCGGCGCGGCCCTCGGGGTCATGGCCACCGGTATCCGGGTCATCCTCGGGCTCGAAAAGACCTACGGCGGCGGTGGGGAGGGAGGCGCGTGAGCGGGTTCATGGCCGGCCTCCGGACGCTGGATCGTCGCTGGATCTTCCTCGCCGTCGGCCTCCTGGTCATCATTCCGCTTCTCTTTCGCTTCCACATCGCTCCCGTCGTGCCCAGCCATCGCGCGAGGGGCTTCTATGATGCCATCGAGCGCCTCCCGGCCGGGTCCACGGTGCTGGTCGCCGGGGACTACGATCCGGGGACAAGGGCCGAGAATTACCCGATGCACCTCACTGCGGTCAGCCAGCTGATGCGGCGAAACATCAGGATTATCGGTATCGAGCTCTATCCCGCGGGCGTTCCGCTCGCCGACGCCGTGCTGCGGGTCGTCGGCGCGGAGTACGGGAAGAAGATCGGCATCGACTACGTGAACCTCGGCTACAAGGTGGGGAACGAGCTCGTCATGTCCTCGATGGGCACCAGCATTCCGAAGACGTTCCCGGTGGATAGCCGCGGCGTTCCCGTCGCGCGGATCCCCGTGTTGAAGGGGATCGAGAATTTCCAGCAGATCGACATGATCGTGAGCATCAGCGCCGGCTATCCGGGGACCAAGGAGTGGGTGCAGCAGGTGGTATCGCGCTTCCACGTCCCGATGGTGGCGGGCGTGACCGCCGTGAGCGCTCCCGAGTACTACCCCTACCTCCAGGCGGGGCAGCTGCAGGGACTGCTCGGGGGAATGGCCGGCGCCGCCGAGTACGAGGTTCTGATGAATCATCCCGCCCTCGCGACCCGAGGCATGGACGCGCAGTCGCTGGCCCACGTGTTCATCGCGTTCATGATTCTTCTTGGCAACGCAGCGTTTCTAGGGCAGCGGAAGCCCTCGAAGGGTTAGAGGAGCCATGCATCTAAGCTCGGATATTGGAATCTGGATCGGGGCCTTCCTCACGCTCGGGATCTTCAGCTTCCTCTACCGCGACAACCCCGTGTACAAGTTCTGCGAGCATCTCTTTGTAGGCGTCTCGGCGGGCTACTATGTCGTCCTCACGATGATCTCGTCGGTGTGGCCCAATATGCTCCAGCCGCTCTTCGGGCATTTTTCAGAGGGGCGGAACTTCCTCCTCCTGATCCCGCTCGTGCTTGGGATCTTGCTGTTCTCGCGCTTCTTCCCGCGCGGGGACTGGCTCTCCCGCTGGCCGATCGCGTTCATCCTGGGGGTCTACCCCGCGCTCCGGATCACCGGCTTCGCGCAGGGAGATCTCGTGGAGCAGGTGCACGGGACGATCCTTCCGCTCTGGGTCCCCGGCGACGTCGGGACGACGATCAACAACTGGCTGCTGGTCGGGGGCCTCGTCGCCACGCTGATCTTCTTCTTCTTCTCGAAAGAGCACAAAGGGGCCCTCGGCGGGAGCGCGCGGATCGGCATCTACTTTCTGATGGTCAGCTTCGGCGCGTCGTACGGTTACACGGTCATGGCGCGCGTCTCCCTGCTCATCGGTCGGGTCATGTTCCTCCTCGACGACTGGCTGGGCCTGCTTCGATTCTGAGGACCGCGGCCATGCTCGGCCGATCTCTCGTCTACCATCTTCCGCATCGCACCGGCTCCGGCGCAGAGCAGATGGCGATCGATGGGGCCCTCCTCGAGTGGGCCGCGTCGGGGCCGTCGCGCGCCGTCTTCCGCACCTACGCCTGGGCGCGCCCTACGTTGAGCCTGGGGAGGGCCGAGCCGTATCCCGGTGGATGGAATGCCCGGGCGGTCGAAGCCGCGGGAATCGACGTGGTGCGCCGGCCGACCGGCGGGGACGCCGTGCTCCACGACCGTGAGCTCACCTTCGCCGTCGCAGCCAGCCTTCCAGGGCCGTGGGAGCTCGGGCCGCGCGCGTTCGCAGATCTCGTGGCCGAGGCGGTGGCCGACGCGCTCAAGGGGCTCGCGCTTCCCGCGGAACGGATCGGCGCCTCCGCGGGTCGCGAGGCGCCCGGTCGGCCCGGAGATCTGCCCTGTTTCGCCCGCGCCTCCGCGGGAGAAGTCCGCGTTGGCGAGTACAAGGTGGCGGGGATCGCGTCGCGTTTCACGCGCGGCGGCGCGCTGAGCCACGCTTCCGTGCCGCTCTCATCGCGACACCGGGACGTCGCCGATTTCCGGGCGGATGCACCCGGCGATCGGGCGGAGCTGGACCGGCATGCGCGCTCGACCACCGAGATCCTGGGCCGCGCTCTCCCGGCCTTTTTCCTGGGCGCCCGCGTCGCGGCGGCGCTGTCCGCCCGTTTTCGGGCGCCGCTCCAGCATACGGATTTCGCCGACCTGGGAATTGCCGAGCCTGTGACGTCGTGATTCGGGGTCGCTTCGGATGGTGGGGGATCACTGTCTATGCCGCGGCCATGGCGTTCGTGGAAACCGCGTGCGTCGTGTCGCTCAAGCGGCTCTACTTCCCGGAGGGATGGCGGCCGCCGTTCCACGCGATCCCGGCCGACGGCCTCCTGCTCGAGCAGGCGCGCGAGATCGCGACCCTCGTCATGATCGCGGCGGTCGCCCTCCTCGGCCGGCCCGCCTGGCGCGAAGCCATCGCGCGCTTTCTTTGGGTCTTCGGGATTTGGGATCTCCTCTACTACGTGTTTCTGCGCTGCCTCACGGGGTTTCCTTCAAGCCCCGCCGACCCGGACATCGTCTTCCTCGTTCCGCACGAATGGATCTTCCCGGTCTGGGTTCCGGTCGCGTGCTCCGTCGCGGCGCTCGCGCTTGCTCTTCGCCTTCACCGGAGCGCGAACGGCCGGGATTGATTCACGAAGCCGTGTGGTACCTTTGGCCGCGATGAACCGCGGCAACGGTCGACTCGTCGGGCTGATCATTCTGGACGGATGGGGAATCGATCCCGGCACGGAAGGGAACGCGATTCGCCTCGCGCGGACGCCCGTGATGGATCGCCTCCTCGCGACGCATCCCCACGCGACCTTGACCACATGCGGCGAGGCGGTCGGTCTGCCCGCGGGGCAGATGGGAAACTCCGAGGTCGGGCACTTGAACCTGGGCGCCGGCCGGATCGTCTATCAGGATCTCACGCGGATCGACAAGGCGATCGCGGACGGCGAGCTCGGAACGATTCCCGTGCTGCAAGCGGCCTTCGCGCGGGCCCGGCGGAAGGGAACGCTCCACTTCATCGGTCTTCTCTCGCCGGGAGGGGTCCACAGCCACGAGCGCCATCTCCACGCGATGCTCCACCTCGCGTCGGAGGCGGGCGTGAACCGGATCCGCGTCCACGCGTTCCTCGACGGGCGCGATACGCCGCCGCGATCGGCCATGAAGTCGATCGAAGCGGCGGAATCGGTCCTCCGCGCGATCCCCGGCGGCGCGATCGCGAGCATCTCCGGCCGATTCTTCGCGATGGATCGGGACAAGCGATGGGACCGGACCGAAAAGGCCTACCGCGCCATGGTTTCAGGGGAAGGACGGCGCGCTCCGTCGCCGTCGAAGGCGCTGGAAGACGCCTACGCGCGCGGCGAGACGGACGAGTTCGTCGAGCCGACCGTCATCGAGGGCGTCGCGGGTTCGATCCGCGACGGGGACACCGTCATCGCGTTCAACTTCCGTCCGGACCGAATGCGGCAAAATTCCCGAGCCCTGGCCGATCCTGACTTCGATGCCTTTCCCCGGCCCTGGCGTCCGGCCGACCTCCACTACGTGACCATGACCGAATACGACGAGACGTTTCGGTTTCCCGTGATCTTCACCGACGAGCCCCTGCGCCGCACGCTGGGGGAGGTCGTGAGTCAGGCGGGGATCCGGCAGCTCCGGATCGCCGAAACGGAGAAATACGCCCACGTGACCTACTTCTTCAATGGAAGCGAGGAGACCCCCTTTCCCGGCGAAGATCGAATCTTGATCCCTTCGCCAAAGGTCACGACCTACGATCAGAAGCCCGAGATGAGCGCCTTCGAGGTGACCGAGAAGCTCGAGGGCCGCCTGAACGAGGGGGAGTACGGCTTCTTTGTCCTCAACTTCGCGAACGCGGACATGGTCGGACACACGGGTGTGATCGAGGCCGCGGTGCGCGCCGTCGAGACCGTCGATCAGTGCCTGGGACGCGTTCTCAAGGCGGTGGGTCAACGCGGCGGCCTCGCGCTGGTCACGGCCGATCATGGGAACGCCGAGCAGATGATCGATCCGGCCACGGGCGGCCCCCACACCGCCCACACGCTGAATCCCGTGCCGGTCCTGATCGCCGGCGGCGAATCCCACGGGATCCGCTCCGGGATTCTCGCGGACGTGGCGCCGACCCTTCTGCGCCTGATGGACCTCCAGGCGCCGCCGGAGATGACCGGAACGAGCCTCCTCACGACCTAGTCGTGGGGCTTTTGCCCCTCGACTTTGAGCCGCCCTGCCCAGATC
>JBGPMG010000114.1:0-8171 GCA_041486815.1 Candidatus Eiseniibacteriota bacterium
AGCGGGAAGGACCTGTTCTTGGGCCTCATCCACTCGTTCCAAGCTGCCGCGATGCAGCAGCTGGGCAAGATCCCGAACCCGTATACGCAGAAGATCGAGCGCGACATGCCCCAGGCCAAACTCTCGATCGACGTGCTCGAGATGCTGCAGGCGCGGACGAACGGGAATCTCGTGGGGGAGGAGTCGCGGTTTCTGCAGCACGTCCTGACCGAGCTGCGCCTCAACTACGTGGCCGAGGTGGAGGAAGACAAGAAGGCGACGACGGGGCCACCGACGCAGCCTTCGTCCCCAACGCCGCCCGCGACCTCGCCGCCGCCGCCCGCCGCCCCCGAATCGTAGGTCCCGATAGACGAATTGCGACCCTCCGGGGTCGCGGTGCTCTCTGGCGCTCCGCTATTCGACCGGTCCCAAAACACGCCGCGCGAACGCGATTGGCCTTCCGCGGGTGCCCCTCTGCCCAATGTGCGTCCTATAGAGGAAAGACGAACCTTCGTTCGCGGCACATTCGGAAGCGCTCGGCATGAGACGGCTCAGTAATTCTCAATCTCGATCCGGTCCGTACCGAGATCCACCACGATCGATTCCCCCTGGACGTCGAACCAGTCCATAAAGGTCTTGAAATCGCGCAATGCTGGCCACTCCGATTCGTCCGTGGACCAAGCTTCAAGTTCAATTTCGAAGATCTTCTCGAAGTAGTCCTCTAGGGGAGGCGTCTCGCCCTCCCCAGTGGAAATCTCAGGAACGAGGTAGACGGCCACCTCATTAGCCAGATCCTTTGCTGCCTCCGGTGCGTCCTCGCCGAGGCTCGCCGCCCAGCGCAGGTATGGCTCCTTGGGTGTCACCACAAATGCAGCTCGATTTAGGGTTCTCATGGCGCCGCGCTCCTGAGGCATACGTAGGTGGATGACCCTTCGCGGACAGGAAATGATGTGAGCGTACAGGAGCGGGGCGAGCGGAAGCTATGCGGCCTAAGCTCCGACGTCCGACCAACGTCGTACCCGAGATTAGCGGTAGCCTGCCGCCTGCAACTCGAAGAGCTCGGCGTAGCCCCCGCCGCGCGCGACCAAGGCCTCATGCGTTCCCTCCTCCGCCACGCGCCCGCCGACCAGCACGGCGATACGATCGGCCATGCGCACCGTGGAGAAGCGGTGCGAGATCAGCACCGCCGTGCGTCCGGCCATCAACTCCCCGAAACGTAGGAAGACCTCGTACTCGGCGCGGGCGTCGAGCGCCGCCGTTGGCTCGTCCAGGATGAGCACCTGGGCTTCGCGCATGTATGCCCGGGCGAGCGCCACCTTCTGCCACTCGCCGCCCGAGAGGTCGACACCCCCCTCGAACCGACGCCCGAGCATCTGGCGGTATCCGTGTGGGAGGCGTGGCAGGAGCGACGCGGCAAGTGAACGCTCCGCCGCCTCGGCGATGCGTGCACGCACGCGGTCGGCTACGGCGGGGACGTCGTCCGTCGCGTCCGGCTCCCTCGTCGCGTTCAGCGTCTCGAGGTAGGCGCCGGCGATCTCGATCCCTCCCACACCGATGTTCTCGTCGAAACGCAGGTCATAGCGCACGAAGTCCTGGAAGACCACGCTGATCGCCTGCCGCAGCGAGGCGAGGTCGTAGTCGCGCAGGTCGATGCCGTCCAGCAGGACGCGTCCTTCGGTGGGGTCATATAAGCGCGCGAGGAGTTTAGTGATTGTGGTCTTGCCGGCGCCGTTCTCTCCCACGAGCGCGATCCGCTCTCCGGGGCGGATTGCAAGGTTAACGTGCCGCACCGCCCAGCGGTCGCTCCCCGCATATCGGAAGCACACGTTCTCGAACACGAACCCCTCCCGAATCGGGGCGGGGACCGGGCGCGTCTCCGCGCGGCTCACGACCATAGGACGGAGAGCAAAAAAGGCGAAGAGGTCGCGGAGGTTCAAGCTCTGTGCGTAGACGTCGCTCGCCGCGAGCAGGAGCCGCTGAATGAGGTCTCGGCTCCGCATGAAGGCCCCAGCCAGGAAGGTCAGCATCCCAATCGTGATGACTCCCGCGACGGCCCGGAGCAGGATCACCACGTACGCCGCGTAATAGCCCCCCGTGGAGACCACCGACAGCAGAGCGCTGGCCGCGCATCTTCGGATCGAGAGGCGGGCATTCTCTTGGTAGTACCGCCGGGCGAGCACGCCATAGCGCGTGGCGAGCCAGGGCGCGAGACCGAATATCTGAACTTCCTTGGCCGTCTCGGCGCTCGCCCCGGCGAACCGCAGGTAATCGAGCTCACGCCGCTCGGGCGTGCGGCGAAAAAGGAGCGAGTAGCTGAGCGCCGCATAGTGCGTCTCGCCGAGGAAGCTCGGAAACACGGCCGCGACAAGGAGCAGGAGGAGCCACGGACTGTACGCGACGAGCACAATGGCGAGGGTGGTCAACGTAATAGCGTCCTGCGCCATGCTGAAGATCTGCGCGAGCAGCGCGATCCGGCTGGTGGTTTGCTGGCGCGCCCGCTCGAGGTGGTCGTACGTCGCGGAGTCTTCGAACTGGGTGAGGTCCAGCGTCGCCGAGTGGACCATGAGTCGGATGCTCACGAAATTGGAGAAGAGGTCGCCGAGCAACGATTCGATCAACGCGGACGCACGGGCAAGGAGTTCGCCGCCGAGAACGATCGCGATTTCCAAGGCGACGTAGCGCCACAGGCCGCCGACGCCGGCTCCGCGGGCTCCGCGGACGACGGCGTCGATGATGAGCTTTCCGACCCAGAGCGTGGCCACCGGGACCACGCCGCGGGCAAGGCGGAGTGCGATCATGGCGGCCGTCAGGGCGCGGTGCGCCTGCCAGACGAGGCCAAGGAGCTGCGCTAGCGCCCGCAGCACACCGAGCTTCTCGCGCCAACTGGTGGGCTGTGCGCCGGCGGTCGGGTTCGCGCGAGCGGCCGCCGGTTCGGGCGCCATTACGCGGCGGCCGCGGAGAGGAAGCGGATGCCGTCTTCCTCCTCTGTAGAGTGGAGCGTAGCGATATTCGGGTGGTTGAGCCCCGCGACGGTCCGGGCTTCACGCTCGAACCGGGCAAAACGGTCAGGGGAAGAGGCCACCGTCTGGGGCAGGACCTTTACCGCCACCTCGCGGTGTTGAAGATGTGCGAGGTGCGTCTGGGGAAGAGGGGATCGGATACACGACGCGCCCCGAGATCCGGAGCGCGTCATACGGCGAGCCGCTGGTAGGGTCTTCCATGCTGGCGCAGCCAGGCATCGACTTCGATGCTGGGCAGTTCCAACCCTGTGGGAACGAGCATTTCAAGAACGGAAGGTAACCTCGTCCCCGCGGCGGGTTGCTTCTGCCCGCCCAGCGCGCTCTGTTGCACCTGCGGTCCCGCCAACTTCCTTTAGAATACGCCCCCCTAGGGCGATTGTCAAGGGACCACTCGTGGTAGAGCCCGGCACCTGCACTCCGCGCATGATCCGATAGTCGGCAAGACAAGAGACTTCGAGTTCTGTGGATCTCGGTACACCCGGCCGGGGCTCCCATCGGTCATGATGCACCCCAGATTGGTCGCGATTACTGAGCGGTCGGCCGGCCAGCAGTTGTCGGCGCCTGGTTGTTCCAGATATCGACCACGCAGCGCCACACCCCGTCTGGATCCTTACGCCACACCGTGACGGCCTTCCCAGCAGTCGTGTGGAGGGCACCGGCGGAGTCCGCGATCGTGAACTGATTGGTCGCGATCTCGTAGGCCATCATTCCGCTGGGACCCACGATCATCTCTTGAGCCTTCCACGTCACGCTGAAGCCTGGGGATTGGAATCCGGCCGCGACGTACTGTCGAATCGCGTCCTTGCCTTTCAGCGCCGCCATGTCCGGCGGCATCAGCGTGGCATCGTCGGTCCAGTGCGCGACGGTTCGCCCGAGGTCCTTTTCCGCGGCGGCCGAAGCCCACGCCTGGTCCTGCGCGAGGATGGCGCGACGCTCGGTTTCGAGGTCCGGAGGAGTGGAGCTGCATCCGAGTAGGACCGCTGGGAGGGCTAGCAGATACAACGTGACTGACCTCATAAGCCCCCTGTCTCTGGTTCGGTCAGAACCAGTCATTTCGCATGGCGTGGCTCGTCGGCGACCTTCGCTCGGGCCGCCCGCGCGGCCGTCGGGGAACATTAGACTCAAGGCGGCGTCTCGTAAAGAAGAGGCGCTCGGCGTCTCCAGCCCCGCCATTCGGTTTCCGATTTCCCCCTATATGGGGGAGAAACCCGAAGCGGAATCTGGGGCGTCAGCCGCCGACGCCGTCAAATGCCCGACGCTCCGCGCCGGTGCAGAAATACTCGGGGCTTGGGCCGACTCGGGGCAGAAATGCGCCCGGTTTGGGGCTGCTCGGTGCAGAGATGAAACATGCCGCTGAAATGCCGCTTGTCCGCCCAAGTGCGCCAAGCTGGCCTCCCTTGGGAGCCCTTTGGTCCAGTGCTCGTCCTCTATAGGAAAGACGCACCTTTGAGTTTCGGCGTATCCTAGCGCACGACGCTGGAGCCTAGCAGCGGCTAGGCCATTTGCCCGATTGGCCACGAATTGAGGCGGTCGACTCCGTGATCGGTCAGAAGCTCTCGCATTTCCGCGTCATCGAACAGCTCGGCGCCGGCGGCATGGGTGTGGTCTATCGCGCACGCGACGAGCGGCTAGAACGCGACGTGGCGATCAAGGTGCTGCCGACCGGGGCGGTGGCGGATGAGGCCGAGCGGCGCCAATTTCGCAAGGAAGCCCTCGCACTCTCGAAGCTCAACCACCCCAACATCGCGATGGTGTTCGACTTCGACACCCAGGATGGGGTGGATTTCCTCGTTGAGGAACTGGTCTCCGGCGTCACCCTTTCGGATCGGATTGCGGAGGGCCCATTGCCCGAGGAGGAGGTCGCACGGGTAGGGCATCAGCTGGCCGAGGGGCTGCAGGCGGCCCACAGGGAAGGAGTCATTCATCGGGACATCAAGCCAGGGAACTTGCGCCTCACCCCCGAGGGCCGGCTCAAGATCCTGGATTTCGGATTGGCGAAGTTGGCGCGACTCGGCGATCTCTCGACGACCCGGACCGTTACGGTGGAAGGGGCGGTCACCGGAACGCTGCCCTACATGTCTCCGGAGCAGCTTCGGGGGGAGCCGCTGGATGGGCGCAGCGACATCTACTCCGCAGGTGCTGTGCTCTACGAAATGGCATGCGGCCGCAAGGCGTTTCCTCAGGAGAATTCTCCAGCATTAATCGCCGCGATTCTGAGTCGGCCTCCGAAGTCGCCGCAAGAGATCATGCCCGGCGTATCGGCGGATCTGGAGCGGATCGCACTTCGCTGCCTGGAGAAGGATCCTGAGCATCGGTATGGGAGCGCGGAGGAGCTGGCGGGGGACTTGAGGCAGCTGGAGCGGCCGGAGTCGCAGCGGCGGCTGGCAGCAGCAGGGCGACGGACCCACCGCCCAGCGAGGGCCGTCGGAATCACCGGGGCGGGGGTGCTTGCCGCCGCGTTGGTGGCGCTTGCGCTGAATGTCGGCGGACTCCGCGACCAAGTCTTCGGCGGAGGCTCGGCAGCAATACAGTCGCTGGCCGTGCTGCCTCTAGTAAACCTCTCTCATGATCCCGAGCAGGAGTACTTCTCCGACGGTATGACGGACGAGTTGATCACGAGGTTGGCAGGCGTGAGTGCGCTTCGCGTGATTTCCCGATCGTCGACGATGGAGTTCAAGGGCGCCAAAGAGCCGGTGAAGGAGATCGCGTCGCGGCTCCGCGTGGGCTGGCTGGTGCAGGGCTCCGTCCTGCGATCCGGGGAACAGGTTCGCATTGCGGCGCAGCTTGTCGATGCTCGCAAGGACGCCCTCCTATGGGCAGACAGCTATCAGAGCAAGCTGAGCGACGTCTTGGGCCTGCAAAGCGACGTCGCCCGATCCATCGTGGAAAATGTCCGGGTTCGCGTGACTCCGAACGAGCGAACTCAGCTTGCCCGCGCGCAGCCGGTCGACCCGAAGGCCCAGGAGGCGTTCCTCAAGGGACACTACCTCTGGAATCAGTTCACGTATCCGGCGCTTCTCGCGGCCATCGATCAGTTTGGCCACGCCATCGAAATCGATCCCACCTACGCCCCCGCATACAGCGGACTGGCCGATGCCTACTGCGCGATCTCGAGCGTGTACGTCCCTGCCACCGAAGCGATGCCGAGAGCTCGGGCCGCTGCCCTACGGGCCCTGGCGATCGATTCCAAGCTTGCCTCGGCGCACGCGTCGCTGGCGTACGTGGAGGGGTTCTACGAATGGAATTGGAAGAAGGCGGAACGGGACCTATCCGAGGCGATCGCGTTGAACCCAGGTGAAGCTACTGCACATCAATTCTATGCCCAGCTCCTGATGTTGAATGGCCGGATGAAGGAGTCGCAGGCCGAATTGGCACGGGCCCGGGACATTGATCCCCTTTCATCGTACATCGCGGCCATGGAATCGTGGCCGCTCTACTATGGAGGGCGCTTCCACGAAGCAGCGCAGGTCGCTGCAGGCGTAGCGGAGCTCGATCCCAAGAACGCGAGTGCACATTTCATACATGGTATGAGTCGAATCCTGACCGGCGACCCATCCGGAATTGCGGAGGTGGAGCGTGCCACGCAGCTCGACGATCGGCCACTCTACCTCGCCTATTTGGGCTGGGCTCGCGCCAGATCGGGCGACCAGAGCGGGGCCCGGAAGATGCTCGGAAATCTGCTCGAGCGCTCCAAGCATTCCTTCGTTCAGCCGTATTGCATGGCGGTCGTTCAGGCGGGTTTGGGCCAGACGGACAGCGTATTCGCATGGCTGGAGCGGGGAGTCACGATTCGGTCGGAGGATCTGCTCTTGCTCGGGCTGGATCCGGGATTTAGTAAGTTCCGTGACGATCCGCGTTTTCGGGCGATCATGACCCAGCTGGGGTTGCCGAATGCGCCGACCATACCGGAGCCTGCGAGCCCGGCGGGTCAGGCCAATCTTCTGCCACAGAATTTCCGAGGGCTCGCGTCAAAGCCTCAGGGCTCTCTCTCCTCCCGCTTCACCGCCTCCCAGAGCCGATCCAGCTCGGGTAGCCCCGCCGTCTCCGGGGAGCGTCCCTCTGCCTGGAGCATCGCGGTGACCCGGTCGAATCGGCGCCGGAATTTCCCAGTCGCGGCGCGGAGATGCGCCTCCGGATCGGTTTTCACGAACCGGGCCAGGTTCACGACCGCGAAGAGAAGATCGCCGATCTCCTCCCGGACCCTTCCGTCCTTCCCCTCTCGGATCGCCTCCTCGACCTCCGTGACCTCTTCGCGCAGCTTGGCGAGCACGCCGTGGACGTCGCTCCAATCGAATCCCACCGACGCAGCCTTCTCCTGGACGCGGTAGGCTCGGAGGAGCGCGGGGAGGCCGGCCGGGCTCTTGCCAAGGAGCGATTCGCGCCCCGCCTCGGTCCGCTTTCCTTCCTCCCACTGCCGGAGCACCCCCTGCGCGTCGAGATCCTTCCGCTCCCCGAAGACGTGCGGGTGGCGCGCGATCATCTTCGCGATCGTTCCGCGCGCGACCGCCGCGGGCGCGGGCCCGCCCTCCTGCTCGAGGCGCACCGCGAGGAAGGTCACCAGGAAGAGCAGATCCCCCACCTCCTCCGCGATCGCGGGCCGGTCGCCGTCGGCGATGGCGTCGGCGATCTCATGAGCCTCCTCGACGGCATAGGGAGACAACGTCCGTAGGGTCTGCGCGCGGTCCCAAGGACATCCTTCGGGCCCCGAGAGATGCCGCACCAGGTCGAGCAGCTCCGCCTGGGCCGCGGCGAAGTCGGATCGGTCGGGCACCTTCCCGGGCACCTTCGGGGAGGGTGGCTTAGACGGGCTCATCCGCCGAGTGTAGGGGGGAACCGACGTGGAAGTCCACGCGGGCGCCGCTTGCTTCGTGGGGTACCGTGTGGTACTCGTCGAGTGGTAGGCTAAGGCCGCCATCCATATGGAATTTCCCACCTGGGTTGAAGTCGATCTCGATCGCTTTCGCCGGAATATCGGCGCGATCCGCGCGGCCATCGGCGGCGGACGTGGCATCCTCTTGGTCGTCAAGGCCGACGCCTACGGGCACGGCGCGGTCGAGATCGCGCGCCACGCCATCCCTTCGGGCGTGACCATGCTGGGAGTCGCGACCCTCCACGAGGGGATCGAGCTCCGCTCGACCGGGATCACGGCGCCGGTCGTCATCTTGAGCCCCG
>JBGPMG010000115.1:0-8145 GCA_041486815.1 Candidatus Eiseniibacteriota bacterium
CGGCGATCCGGGCGCGTCCCCCAATGGTTAGGTGAAGCGGCGCCTCGCGGCGCCGCCGAAGTACCTGGTACTGTTCTCGCAGCCGAGCCGGGCTCAGTACGAGGAGTAGGCGTTCAGATTCGCCTTCACGATCCCCGTTGCCGCCGTGTACTGCCAGCCGCCGGCGTTGTTGACGCCCGCCGTCGTCTTGACGGTGTTGGAAGGGGTGACCGGCTCCTTCGGAACGTTGCCGTCGGCGAAGATCGTTCCATCCAGGGTCGGAAACGCGGCCGCGCCGGAGAGCGCGTTGCGCGCGTACTGGATGGCGATCGCGGAGCGCATCGAGCCCAACTGCCCACGGATCGTGGCCACGCGAGCCTGCTCGCGCATGTCCTCATACTTCGGAATGGCGACCGCCGCGAGGATGCCGAGGATCACGATCACGATCACAAGCTCGATCAACGTGAACCCGGCTTCGGACTTCCTTCCTTGCAGATCCATCTCTAGAACCTCCTCTAGAAATACGCTTAGCCCGGCCCCGCCCCCGGGGGCCGATCATCCGACCGGGGCTTCATGACTCCCAGGTGATCGGCCGCCGGGCGGTCGTTCTTGAATGCAAAATCCGGCGCCGCCTAGTGGCGGAACGCGTTCATCAGGTTCCAGAGGGGGAGGAAGACGGCGAGCGCTGTGAAGAGGACCGCCACGCCGAGCACGAGAAGGAGGATCGGCTCGATGGCGGTGGAGAGGTTCTTGATCGTGTAATCGACGTCCTGGTCATAATATCGGGCCACTCGGACGAGCATCTTGTCGATCGAGCCGGTCTCCTCCCCAACCGCGAGCATGCGGGTGACCAGGGGTGGGAAGATCTCGCTTCCGCGAAGCGGCTCGGCGAGCCCGAGGCCGGCGATCAGGCCATCCTTCATCCGGTCGATCTCCTCCTCCATCGCGCGGTTATCGAGGGCGCCCCGGGAAATTTCGAGGGCCCGCACGAGGGGGATCCCACCGGCGACGAGCGCGGCGAGGACCCGTGCGAATCGCGAGACGATCGACTTGAGGATGATCGGACCGAAGATCGGCATCGTCAGAACGAAGCGGTCGATGCGTCGGCGAGCATCCTCCGTCCGGTACCAGAAGACCCACGCCACTACGAGGCCCGCGACCAACGCGAGGCAGAGGTACCAGTACCGGTCGATGAAGTCGCTCGTGCCGATCAGCACGCGCGTCGGGAGCGGGAGCTCGGTGTTCAGGTTCCGGAACAGCGAGGCGAATCGCGGCAGGACGAACTTCACCAGGACGCCGAAGGCGAGCACCAGTTCGCAGACGATGAGGATGGGGTAAAAGGTGGCCGAGCGGATCCGCTGCTCGGTCTCCTCCGCGTATTCCAGGAGCGACGCGATGCGGTCCAGCATCGACGTGATCAGCCCACCCTCCTCGCCGGCATGCACCAGGTTGACGTAGAGGTTGGGGAAGCACCAAGGATGGCGCTTCAGCCCGTCCGTCAGGGTCCCGCCCTGCTCGACGTCGGCGCGCACGCGGTCGATGGCGAGCCGGAGCTCGGGATGGGCGGTCTGCTCATGGAGGGTCTCGAGCCCGGAGAGCAGAGGAAGGCCCGACTCGAGCATCGTCTCGAGTTGGCGGGTGAAGAGGATCAGGTCCCGCGTCGCCACCCGGCGGCGCATGAACGGCAGCGCGCGGGATTCGGCCGCGCCGCCCGACTGCGCGTCCATCCGGACAGGGGTCAGGCCCATGGTGCGGATCAGCTCCACCGCCCGGTCCAGGTCCGGCGCCTCGACGAGCCCGTGCTGTGCTAAGCCCGCGGAACTTACGGCGCGATATCGGAACGAAGGCATCGTCTAGGAGGGATACGAGAGGGGGGCCGGGCCCACGTCCAACGACGCGGAATCCGGGTTCGTCACGCGGAGGGCCTCCTCGAGTGTCGTCGAGCCCTGCGCGGCTTTCCGGATCGCGTCGTCGCGGAGCGATCCCATGCCGCTCGCGCGGACGGCGCGGGCGAGATCCTCCGCCGAGGCGCGCGAGGAGATGAGATCCCGAACCTTGTCGTTCACCTCGAGCACCTCGAAAATCCCCACGCGGCCGTGGTACCCGGTCCCCCCGCAGGCGTGGCACCCCGCTCCGTGCGCGAATTTTCCCTCGCCGCGCGTGATTCCGAGCTCGGCGAGGAGCTCGGCGGGCGGCTTGACGCGCTTCTTGCACTTGTCGCAGACGCGGCGGACGAGGCGTTGCGCCAGGACGCCGACCATCGCGGACGAGAGAAGGAACGGCTCGATCTTCATGTCGATCAGGCGGGGAATCGCGCCCGAAGCGTCGTTCGTGTGGAGGGTCGAGAGCACGAGGTGTCCGGTCAATGCCGAGCGGACCGCGATCTCCGCGGTGTCCCCGTCGCGGATCTCCCCCACGAGGATCACGTCCGGGTCCTGTCGCAGGAGCGCCCGAAGGCCGCGGGCGAAGGTCAGTCCGATGTCCGGATCCACCTGAGTCTGTCGGATCGAGCCCAGGTGGTACTCCACCGGGTCCTCCAGGGTCACGATGTTCCGATCCACGCTGTTGATCCGTTGGATGCACGAGTAGAGCGTGGTCGTCTTCCCGCTCCCGGTGGGGCCGGTGACGAGAACGATCCCGTTCGGGCGTTCGATCATGCGGGCCACGACCGCGAGCGGCTCGGGGGAGAGACCCAGCTCTTCCAAGCCGACCAGCGCGATCGAACGATCGAGAATGCGCATCACGAGGTTTTCGCCGTGGATCGTCGGGAACGTCGAGACGCGGACGTCGAGATCGCGGCCGAGCAGGTTCAACCGGATCCGGCCGTCCTGGGGGAGGCGGCGCTCGGAGATGTCGAGGGTGGCCATGACCTTCACGCGGGAGACGACCGAGGCATAGATCGTCTTGGCCTGCACCGACACCTCGCGAAGGGTTCCGTCCACGCGGGACCGGATCCGAAAGCTCGACTCATCCGGCTCGATGTGGATGTCGGAGGCGCCGTCGCGGAGCGCCTGCTGGATGATCGTGTTTACAAATCGGATGACGGGGCCGTCCTCTTCGGGACGGGCGGCCGCGATCTCGGCAACGGCCTGCTTTAGCCCGTGTTCCTTCGCGAGCTGGTCCAACCCCCCGGTGATCGGGTGGTGGTGCTCCACGACTTCGCGAATCTGGGTGCCCGAGGAAACCACCACGTCCACCTGGAGCCCGGTGCTCTGCTTGACCTCGTCCAGGGCGACGAAGTCGAGCGGATCCGCCATGGCGACCGTGATCGTGTTCCCGATCTTGAATAGGGGGACGACGTGGTATTGCCGCGCGACGCGCTCGGGTACGAGCCGGACGATATCGGGCTCGAGCGCGTAGGTCGTGAGATCCATGACTGGGATCCCAAGCTGATCCTCGTAGTAGTCGAGGATCGCCCGCTCCGGGACCAGCTCGAGCTTGAGGAGAACCTCCCGGAGCGCGGCGCCGGTGCGGCGCTGCTCCGCGAGGGCGCGCGCGAGCCCCTCGGCGGAGAGGTGCCCTTGCTCCACGAGACACTGTCCGAGCGGCTTACGGCCCCCTGGGGCCATGCGATCCCCCGACCTGGAACGAGATCAACTCGAGCAGACTGATCCGGATTGCCCCTTCCGGTATCGGCAGCCGGGGTGAGAATCTGGAGGGGAGTTGCGAAGACGAATCGGGACGGGCAGCGGGACCCGCCTCGAGACGGATGTGCTAGCGGGCGCTTCCCGGGGAATCGGCCCCCGGAGGCGAGGACTCTTCTGGGGATTGCGTGACCTCAGGGACGGCATCGGCTCCCAGGTCGATCAACTCCAACTCCGTCTTGGTAAAAATCGGCAGTGCCGCGGACGCCGAGCTGTCCGCCTTCAACCGGCCCAGCCACCCCGGTGGCACCCGCGGTGGCTCGCCGGCGGGGGCCACCGAGCTGGAACCGGCCGTACTGTCTCTCGCCGGCGCGGTGGCCCGCTCCAGCGTGACCTCGAATAGCGAGCGCGCGAACCCGGTGATTGGCACCGCGGCGTTCCGCCAGACCGTCTGGGTAAGGACCGGGCGGAGGATGTGCGTGCTGTCGGAACGATCGGCCCAGGAGTCGGTGCCGGCGCGGCGTGTCCTCTCGACGACGGTCGGGACGACGCGTCGCCCCATCCGGAGCGTGTCCGGGCCGAGGCCCTCCACAACCGGCGGAGTCGAGGAGTCGTACTCGAAGAGCTCGACCGTCGAGATGTCGCTCCCGGCCCGCGCCTCGGATCCCCCGCCCACGGGGTATTCGTAGAGTTTTCCGCCCGAGGTGAGCACCTGGTAGCGGACTAAGCGAACCATCGGGGGCGACGGGGGCGGGAGCGAATCCGGCGGGAGATCAGCCTCCATTCCCTTCCTCGCCCTCTGCCCGGCGGCATCGGAAACGACGAAGAGGCCGCGCTCGATCCGTTTCCCCGAGGAAAGGCCTTCGGTTTTGAGCTCGACCCAGAAGCCGTCCCTTCCTTCGTACTGGTCCCGCCCGACGATCGCCACGCGCTGCTTGTATTCGCGCGGGGCGAGGGCCCGCGTCTGCGTCCGGACCCGATAGGTGACCCAGGGACCGACGACGGAGGTCGTCGGGAATTGGAGGCTCTGCAGCTGGAGCGCCTGCGAGCGGGACGTCGATGGCGAGGCGGCGAGTAGAACGACGACGAGGACCGGGAGGCCGCCTCGGCGCGCCCTATTTCCAGTGAACAATCTTGCTGACCATCTCTTCATACTGGAAATTCGGGCTCTGCGCGGCGGTGTGGCACGTGATGCAGACGTCCGGACCGACGATCGATCCGTGCTCCGGGTGCCGGGTTCCGATGCCGTGGCAGTTTTCGCACTGTACGTTGACGAGCTCCGGGGTCCCCTGCCGGGATACAAAGCCGCCCGCCTGTCCCATGCCGACGACGTGACAAGGCAGGCACTCCGGGGTGGAGTCGCGCTGGTTGTCGACCAGCGTCTTGAACGCGCGCGCGTGTTTCTGCGTCGTATACATCTGGTACTCCATCTCGTGGCAGCGGCGGCATGTGTTCTCGCCCAGATAGCGGTCTCCAGCGACCTGCGCCATGGTCTTCCGCTGCGCTTCGGCCGCGGTGGTCTGGTTCGCCTGGCTGAAGCGTTGATTCAGCTCATCGCTGAACGCGTCGACCGCGTGGTTCATCGTCTCATCCGCCGGGACCTTGTCATCGAGCACGACGACGTCGCCGTCGAACGAAGTGACCTTGCCGTCCTCGACCACCATGTGGAGCTGAGGAACGTACTGGCCGCGCTCCCCGCCCCTCAGGGTCACGACATCCTGCGTCTTCACAATGGTCCGGAACAGCCCCGCCTGGTGCCCGAAGACCATGGCGTCGATGCCAGGCACCTCGACCGCCAGCTTTTGTCCGTCGGTCAGCCCCAGGTGGGACAGGACGACGATGACGTCCGCTTTGCCGCGGAGTTCCGGAATGAGCTTCTTCGCCGTTTCGATCGGATCGAGGATCTCGATCGCCCGCTCGCTGGCGAGCTGGCGGATCCGCATATCCTTCCCGATCAGGCCCGTAAAGGCGACGCGAACCGAGCATGCCTTGCGGATGACGTACGGCTTGACGAACGGCTTCTTGGTGTCGGTATAGACGATGTTCGCCGAGACGACGTCGATCTTCGTCTTCTTGAACGTGTCGAGGAGGAACGCCTGGCCGAAATTGAACTCACGCTCGCCCAGGGTCACGACGTCGTATCCAAGCGTGTTCATGGCCTGAACCATGTACGCGCTCTTCAGGGAATCCTGCTCCCCGCCAAGGCCAAAATAGTCCCCGGCGTCCACGGCGAATCCCGTCGGGAACTTGAGCCTACCTACTTTGAGTTGGCTCGCCCTCCGGGCGAGCCCGCCGAGCGGATGTGCGTGTCAGCCACAAGGGGCCAACTCCGCGTTCGCATCCGTCGTGCTCTGGATTAGGATGTCGCAGGGCGATCCCTTACCCAAGAGCACTGGGGCGGTCATAAGTCCAAGTAGGACAAGGAGTAGGAGCAGATAGCGAAGCCGTAGCAGTTCCGATCACCCCCTCGCAGATTGAGATCAAGGCAACGATCGAAAGACTATACCCCGCGCCTCGGCGCAGGTTCAATGTTCCCAAGCAAAAGCGAAGGGGCGGGTGTTGCCGCCCGCCCCTTCACGAAGTCCGTATGGGGGGAATCCCTACTTGCGTACGCGATCCTTCAGCGCCTTGCCCGCGTGGAACGCTGGGAAGCGGGACGCCGCGATCTTGATGCGCTCGCCGGTCTGCGGATTGCGGCCTTCGCGCGCCTTCCGCTTGCGGGTCTCGAACGTGCCGAATCCGGTGATCTGAACTTTCTTTCCCGAGATCAGCGCGGACGCGATGAGGCCCTCCTTCCCCGGAGAGAAGAGCGTGTCGATGACCGCGCGCGCTTCGCGTGCGGACAAGGAAGTCTTCTTGGCGATGGTGGCGATCAATTCAGTCTTGTTCATCTCGTTCACCTCCCTTCTTTGGAATGTGGCGACACGTTACGCTCCGACCTCAGGGGTGTCAAATGGATTTCGCATGAGGACGCGGATTTCTAGTAGAGATCCGAGACGCCGCCGAAGCCGCGGAGGCCGCGCGATCCTTGCTCGTAATAGACCTCAGGGAGATTCTTCACGTTGATCTTGAAGTAGTACTCGTCGCCGATGTTACCGGAGATGCTGCGCGTAAACTGCATCTCCCAGCAGTGAAGCTCGCGCTTCACGGTGAAGAACTGAGAAACCATCTGCCCACCTTTCACGTCGAACTGCCACCTGTAGTCGAAGCGCCAGTTCTTTGAAAGATTGAGACCCAGCGAGCCGTTCAAGTTCGCGCTCGATCCCCACGCGTTGTACCCGCCTCCCACGGCGCGCGAGCGGGAGCCGTTGTAGGAGATCGAAGCCGCGAGGACCCACGGGAGCGAAGTCGAGGTGAGGCCCTGCGGCGTGAGAGGAGTCGGTTCTCGAACCGCATCCGCGCCCGGCTCGTCGGAAAACCCGGTTCCCTCGTCGCCTCCGTACTTGCTCTGCCCCTGGAACGAGATCCCGGTCGAAGCGCTGAACTGGAGGAGGCGGCCGTCGTAAGGGTTGTGGACGAAGCCAAAGTCGAAATCACTGCGCTGGATCGGCTTCAGGCGCAGGCTCGTGAAGAGGTCCGAGAGCGGCTTCGCGCCGATTTTCTCCGCGAGGATGTTGTAGCTCCCGCTCGTCTGGAGCTGAACGAGGTTGTTGAGGACGGTCGGCCGGGCCGGGTCTCCCCATTTGGCGTGGAGGTCGTTTCGGAGCGAGAAGTCGATCCGCTTCGACTCTCCACCGGAGAGATTGATCCCCGAGACGCCGTCAAATCTCGAGCGAAGCACTCCGGCCGAATCCCGGAATAGAAGGCTTCTGTTCGCCGGCTGGTATCCGAAGGAAACCGACGGCGTGATCACGTGGCGAAGCGCGCGGAGCGGCCCGATCGAGGTCCGGAACGTCCCGTAGACGGCGGTGTTGACTCCGACCCCCGTGTTCCAGACTCCGCCCAGTTGGTTTCGAGCGCCGGACTGATCGCGGCTGTAGTAGACGCCGCTGTAGTTGAACCTCGGACTCACTCGGATGAACCCGAGAAGCGTGCGCACGTCGGTGAGACCGAAGTCGTATCGCGTCGCCCCGCGGGCGTCGAGCGAGTCCACCGGAACCTGGATCACGACGGTGTCAATCGGCACTCCGAGCGCGTCATAGATGATCCTCGTCACAGGGCGAAAGAAACGCTCGTACTCTTTCCGTTCGTAGAGCCCCGACGTGCTGAAGCTGTAGGTCGTGGTCGCGAGCCACGGGAGCCGGGCGGGCTCCTGCGCTCGGGCCGGCCGCCCGATGGGGCGAGGGCTCATCCGGAACGTGATCTGGGGGAGCTGCTGCTGGATCCTTAGCCCGCCTGGTTCGGCGTCAAGGTCTTGCGTCTGGAGGAGCCCCGCGTTGAAGGAGCCGCCGCTCCATCCCTTCTGGAGCGAGAGATTCGAGCGCAGGTTCCGCTGGATGCGCAACAGGACGCTGTTCCCGATATTGGGATCGCGGCGAAATTGGCTGGAGTTCGTCAAGTCGGCCTGGGCCGTGAGCGCGAAGTTCGTGCCGAGCGTCTGGTAGTGGCTCCCGATCAGGTCCCAGCTGTTCGACCCCGCCTC
>JBGPMG010000116.1:0-8135 GCA_041486815.1 Candidatus Eiseniibacteriota bacterium
CGACCTCGGCGAGCGCGCACGCGACCGCTTCGGCGTCGCCAATGGGGACGAGCAGCCCTTCCCGCCTGTGGGTCACCCATTCGCGGTTCCCCGCGATATCGGTGATCACCGGCACGAGCCCCGCCGCCATTCCTTCGAGAAGCGATTGCGATGTGGAGTCGGAGAGCGAAAGCGAGACGTAGGCGTCGTGCTCCCGGTAGAGCGCGGTGAGCCTGTCGCCCTCCACCCAGCCGGTGAATGCGATCTGCCCGTGAATCCCCTCGCTCCGCGCGAGCGCCTCGAGCCTGGATCGGAGCGAGCCGGTCCCGGCCAGGGTCGCGCGGAAGGCGACCCCCTTCCGCCCAAGGATTCCGAGCCCTCGGATGAGCGTCTCGGGGTCGTAGAGCGGCTCGAGCTGACGCGTCCAGAGAACTCTCAAGGCGTGCGATCCGGCACGGCGCGACGCCCACTCTCCGTGCGGCTCGAGCGCGCGCACGTCGACTCCCCACGCGCGCGTCCAGACCCGTTTCGGATCGGCCCCCAACCGCACCGCCGCCTCCGCCATGACGGCGGCATCCACGTGGATCGATTGCGCGCGGCGGAGCGTCCACCGGGCCCGGGCCCGATGGAGCGGCGTGCGCGTAGCGTTCACGAGCAGGTCCGAGCCCCAGCAGGCGAGCATCCAGGGCCTCGCCCCAGCCAGCGCCGCGAGGAATCCGTAGTTCGGAAGGAAATGCGCCACGGTCACGTCGGGCCGAAAGGAGCGGATCTCCCGCCGGACCGCCCCGCGGGCGCTCGCGTAACGAAGCGCGGTCCAAGGGAACGGCCAGCCGACGACGCGCGTCGGCACGTCGGTCGCGGCATCGGCCGGATGCGCGGAGAGGAGCCGCACTTCATGGCCGCGCGCCTTTAGTCCGTGCGCCCAGCGGCGCGTGTGTACCGCCGGCGCGTGCGCGAGGAGGAGAATTCGCACCTGCGCCCTACGGGCGGAGCCGCCGGTGGAGGGCGCTTCGGCGCCCGGCGGTCAGGACGGCCCGCGGCCGCGCGCCCCATCCCTCCTTGAACCGCACGAGGCCCGCCGCGTCAGAGGGGGATGCGCCAAAATTGTACTCGAGATACCCGGCCCGACAGAGCGTCTCGAGAATGCTCGCGATGAGATAGTTGTTCGGGCGCAGATGCCACGACGACTCCCGCGAGACCGGAAGCCAGCTCACGGCCGCTCCCTGATGGAAGAGGTGGAGGCTCCCAGCGACGGCCCTTCCCTCGTGAAGAACGAGGTGGTATCGAGCGAGCCCCGCCGGCACCAGCGAACGCAAGATTTCCGCGTAGAGCGAGTACGGCTTCGGAGTCCCGCCGCGGCGCCGAACGGTCTCCACCGCCATCTCGTAGAAAACGCGGAGATCCTCCGGCGTCTCCGCGACGCGGACGGAGAGGCCGCTTTCGTCTGCTTGCCGCACGAGACGCCGCGTCGAGGGCGAGAATCCCTTCGCCACCCGCTCGTAGTCGGTGGAGAGGGGAAGGACATGCGTGATCGATTCCTCGGGGTGAAGCGGATCCGGGAAATCGTCGCGGACGCCCTGGTACCAGATGATCCGCGAGCGCGCCACCAACCTCCGCGTGGCGCGGGCGGCGAAGCTCTTGAGGAGCAGGCGGCGCACCGCCGCGGGGTCCGGATGGCCCTTGCGGACGATCGGCCCGCCGTAGGTGCCGAAGGGCATCGAGTCGACGGTCTGAAAAATTCCCCGGCGGCGGACGACCGATCCGATTCCGCCTGCGTACCCAGAAGAATCTTGAACCACGATCGCCTCCCATCGCGCGCCCCTCCACTCCTCGGTCCACAGCTTGGCCCAGGCCGAAGTGTGAAAGACCGTCGCTTCCGGGGACGCGGCGACCAAGTCGTCCCAGGCCGAGGCGTCGGGGGGCGAGAGCGTCTCTACGTCGGAGGTAACCTTCACCGCACGACCGCCGTGCGCAGGATTCGAGACCGATCGCCGGCTCGGAGCACGACGATGTAGACGCCGGGGGACGCCAGAGCTCCGCTCGCCAATCGAAGGTTCCAGACTTCGTTCTGGGCGGGGTCGCACCGGAAGCGGCGGATCAACGCCCCCGTGAGGTCGCGGACCTCGCCGGTCACCTCGTCGGTGATTCCGCCCAAGCGGAGCGTGGTTGCGGACGCGCCGAGCGGACTCGGGTAGAGGTACGAGCGGTCGCTGAATCCGCTGCCGCCTTCGCCGGGATGAATCTCGGAGATGCCGTCCGAGGTTCCCACCCAGAGGATGTTCCGGGTAGCGTCCCAGGCGAGACAGCGCACGTCGTTACCAACCAAGCCGTCGAGCGTGCTCCAGCTCTCCACGACGCCGCTTATGGCCTCGACGCGGGCGAGCCCCGCGACGGTCGCGACCCAGAGGTTTCCCTCCGAGTCGAGTGCGAGGTCGCTGACCTGAAGGGAAGGAAGGTTCGCGTTCGTCGCCGCCGTCACAGCCGGGTCGACGAGATCGTTCCGGATGCGGGCGAGACCACTCACGGTCCCGACCCACCCCGACGAGGCTCCCGTGGTGACGACCGCGCTGGTTTGAGGACTTGGAAATCCGGTCCCAAGATGGATCCAGGCGTCGTCGGCATGGTTCGCGACGGTGCCATTTCCATTCCAGATGTCGAGCCCATTGAAAGCCTGCGCGATCCATCCGCGCCCCGCCGTGTCGAAGGCGATCCCGCGCAGGTTGTTCTGCGACAAGCCGGGGGGAGTTCCCTGCGTGTTTGTCGGCGTCAGTGAATCGAGCAACGCGGCGGTCGTGCCGTCGAAGACATAGACGCCGTTCCCGTGCTCCACGCTCCCGCCGTAGACGAGCCCCGTATTAGCTTGGGCGAGCGTAAAGAGGTTCGTAACGCTGAGCGTGTCCCAGGCCCCGGTCCCGGGGTCCCAGCGCTCCGTGCGCGGACGAGGGTCCGTCGGGCTGCAGCAGTGCCCGAACCAGAGCTTCCCCGTGCGGTCGGAGAGGATGGCAAAGACGCTCGCCGGCTGGAGGGAGCCTCCGGTCGAGGCGCCGGTGAGCGAGCTCCAGCTCTGCCCGTCGAAGTGGAGCACGGCGCCGAGACCCGCGCCGGGCGGCCTGAAGTTTCCGGTCGCGAACCAGACCCCCCGCGCGTCCGCGACGGCCCGCTGCGACCCGTTGGCCGCGGGCCCCTGGGAGACGAAGGAGTCCCAGCCGCCCGACGAGATGTTTCGAGCGAGTCCTTTGTCGGTGCCAATCCAGAGAAACCCATCCGGCGCCGTCACCAACGCGTTGACCTGCGCATTGGGAAGTCCGACGGTCCCAAGGGCGATCCACCCAACGCCGGGGGAGTAGCGGTACGCGCCCAATCCCGACGTGCCCGAATAAAGCACGCCGCCGCTCGAATGGAGCGTGAGGCTCTCCCCACCATGCCCCGCCGCGACAATCGTGAACACGCCTCCGGCATAGCGTCGCGGGCCGGCGACCGTGGAGGCCCAGAGGGTGTCCGCGTGGAGCTCGAGGGCGCGCACGGAGGTTCCGAGCGTCGCGGAACGATTCGCCCACGCCCCGCCGGCGAACGACGAGAGCCCGGAGGAGGTTCCGCACCAGAGCGTGTCGCCCACCTGCTGGAACGCCAGGATGTCGTCGGCGACGAGCGCGCCCCCCGTGCTCGCGCTCGAATCGGAGCGGCGCAGCACGAACTGACCGGTGGACGAATTCTCTGTGAAGAGCGCGACGCCGGCGCTCGTCCCGACCCAGATGCTGTCGCCGTGAACGTAGAGCGCCTGCACCCGATCGCTCGGGAGGCCGTCGAAGGAGGTGACCGTCCGCCGGAACGCGCCGTCCGGCTTCAGACGGGCGAGCCCCCGGTCGGCCGTTCCCGCCCAGAGCGCTCCGCTCGGGCTCGCGGCGACGCAGAGAATCCGATTCGAGGGGAGCCCGCCGGGCGCGCTGATCAGCTTCGAAAGAGCGCCCGAGCCGGGATCCGCGAACACGATTCCGCCGAGCGTCGCGGCCGAGAGCTTCCCCTGCCAGACGGCGAGCCCAGCGATCTGATTCGAATTCACGTGGTTCTTGATGAAGAGGCGCGTCGCTCCGGCAGAGCCGGGCACGGCCGCGGCGGCAAGCTCCGCGAGCAAGGCGGCGAGCGCGAGGGTCCGGCCCGAGGGCATCAGCCGCCGCCCCCGGCCGTCGCTCTCAAGAAGATACGAAGATCCTCCGCGAGCGAGAATCGCGCGAGGTAGGCGAGCTCCGACTCGAGGCGGGCTCCGCGGTCGGAGGCCGCGTCGCTCGAGGGCGAGACCACCCCTGGGCGGAGCGACTCGAGCGCGAGCCGCGCCCACGCCGGGACACCGGTCCACCGGTCGGATTCGTAGGCGCTTCGCCCGACCCAGCTCCGCTCGCCCGAGAGCACCTGCCTCCACGCCTCTCCCGGACCGATCCCTTCGCCGCGGGCGGCGAGGTACTGCTTGAGGCGGCTCCACCGCCAGGGTGCGACGAGGAACGAGAGGGCGAGGTCGCTCACCCGCTTCCGGGCCTTGAGCGAGAGCCCGCGGCTCGGCGCGTAGAGCAACACCGCGTGGAGCGGTCCGAGCCTTCGCAGCTCCCCCGCCGCGGAGGCCAGGTGCGCCACCGACCCCGACCAGTAGACCGCCGCTCCCGAGTCCCGAAGAGCCGCCGCCAACGCGAGCAGGTAGGGAATCTCATCGGGCTCCGGCACGGCGCATACGATCTGGATCCGCTCGCTCTCGACGAGCGCGCGGATGCGGACCGCGGCCGACTCAGGCGCCTCGTCCTCGCGCGATGGGGCTTGCGCGTGGAGCGGCTCGTATCCCTCCCGGCGCGCTGCCTCGAGAGCCGCGCGCGCGTGCTCGGCTTCGGGGCCCGATCCGAGCAGGAGAACCCGCCGGAAGGCGAAGCCTTGCGCCCGCGCGCCGGGGCCGAGACGGGACAGGAGCCCGCGCGAGATAAGAAGGAAGAGGAACAGGAGCGGGGCGACGAGGAGGACGAGAACGCGCGAATACCTCGGCATCTGGAACAGGAACGTGGCCGCCATGAGGAGGACCACGGCCTGGACCACGGCCTGCCCGACGAGGAATCCCCGCTCGATCCCGTCGGTGAAGGAGGTCCGGCGGTAGAGCCCGTTCATCGCCAACGCCGCTACGGTCACCGCGATGGTGAAGAAGAGCAGCCCGGCGTAGCTCTCCATCGGGGAGACCGGCCTCTCGAAATACGGATTGAAGGCGGCCCGGATCTCATAGGCCGCGAGGCCGGCGGCCGCTGCGGCGACGACGTCCGCGGCCAGGGTCAAGAACTGCACGACGCGTCGGCGATGCTGACTCAGGGTGTACAGGAAAGCGCTCCATTTCTCGGTGAAGCGAAGGAGGCCCGCGGCGTGCGCACGGACCGACCGCGGACGCGACTGCGCGCTGGCCCGCGCGTGGTCATGGACCATGCGCGACTCGGCGCAGTAAACGACCTCGAACCCGTGGCGCCCCATCCGCTGGCACCAATCGACGTCTTCAAAGTAGAGGAAATAGCGCTCATCCATCAGCCCCACGTCGCGCATCGCCCGGCGGCGGACGTACATCGCGGCGCCCAAGACCCAATCGACCGGGCGCGTCTCCTCGTGATCCCAATCCGCCATGAGGTGCGCGCGCGCCGTCCCGCTCCGCTCGGCGAGCGCGACGAACGGTGTCCGGCGAAGGAGCAGCGTCCTCCAATTGTAGAATCGGCGCGACGAAAGCTGAAGGGTCCCGTCGGGGTTGAGGAGCCTGGGAGCCACGATGCCCGCTCGCGGATGCGCCTCGGCCGCCCGCTCCAGAGCCTCGATGGAGCCGGGCAGGACCTGAATATCGGGATTCAGGATCAGCACGTCCTCCTCGGAAGCCGCGCGAATCCCTTCATTCACGCCACGCGCATAGCCGAGGTTCTTTCCCGGCGCGAGGACGCGCGCCGGCCACCCTGCCCCCCGCGCGAGGTCCTCGAGGGGCTCTCCCGAGTTGTTGACGATCAGGATCTCCCGGAGCGAAGACGGCCGGGCGGCTCGGAGCGAGTCGAGAAGCCTCGCGAGCGCCTCCCGGGTGTTGTAGTGGACGACGACCAGCGAGATGCCCACGCGGGGCTCCTAGAGCGCGCCGAGGAGGTCGAGGAGGCGCAGACGCCAAACCATCCAGACCGCCTCCCGGACGATCTTGCGGGACATCTTCGAACTGCCCGCGCGGCGGTCGACGAACATGATCGGGATCTCCTTGATCCGGAATCCCTTCCTCCAGGCCTTGAAGCTGAGCTCGATCTGAAAGGCGTACCCGTCGGAGCGAACGCGGTTCCAGTCGATCGCCTCGAGGACCTGGCGACGGAAGCACTTGAATCCGCCGGTGAGATCCTTGACGCGCATCCCGGTGATGATCCGACTGTAGACGTTGGCGCTGTACGAGAGGATCAGCCGCGAGAGGGGCCAATTCACGACCGTCACGCCATGCAGATAGCGCGAGCCCAGGACCAGATCGGCATGCTCCAGCTCGCGAAGGAACTCTCCCAGGCTATCTGGATTGTGGGAGAAATCGGCGTCCATCTCGAAGACCGCCTCGTAATCGCGCTCGAGAGCCCACCGGAAGCCGGCCACGTACGCCGACCCAAGGCCCATCTTCCCCGCCCGATGCATCACGTGGATCCGCGGATCAGCGGCGGCCATTTCGTCCGCGAGCGCTCCGGTTCCGTCCGGGGAGTTGTCGTCCACGATCAGCACGTCGGTCGGCAGGTTCTGCGCGAAGACACGGCCGAGCAGCTCCACGAGATTCTGCCGCTCGTCGTAGGTAGGAATGACGACGAGCGCCTTCATGCCGGCGATCCTCTCACCGGATTGGGAGCGCCCGCGACGATTCCGCCGTCTCCCCGGCGTTCGGTCGCCTTCCGCCATGCGCCCCATCCCGCGAGGAGCAGGGCCGCGATCGCCGACGCGAGGGAGATCCGGATCCCCGCCGCCAGAGCGCGCGGCGCGTACGCGAACCGGACGCGGTGGACCCCGGGCGGGAGCGCCACCCCACGCATCAAGTAGTTCACACGATGGATGGCCGCGGGCTGCCCGTCCACCGTCGCGACCCAGTCCGGATCGTACTGGTCGACCGCGACGAGAAGCCCCGGCGCCGCCGATGAGACCAGGTAGTCGATCTCATTGAAGTCGTAGCGGATCGTCCGAACCGAGTCGGGCACGCCCGGAGCCGAGACGGGTGGAGCCGGGGCCGGCTCGCTCCAGAGCACCTCCCGATGCGGGTCGAACGCCTGTGTCCGGATGATCGCGAGGGCCACGCCGTCGTCCCGAACCGGATGGATCGCGTGCGCCACAAACGCGCGCGGGAGGGCGCCCTCCACCTGGTAGACCTTCACCTCCCCGTCATGGCGAAGCACCACGTCCGGGGTCTGAGGCGGGAAATAGCCGTCGGCGAGGACGTATTTCACGTTGAGGAGCCGAAGCGTCGGGAACGACTGGATTCCGACCGTATCCATGAACGCCTGATAGAGGCGCGGCTTCGCGGGATGGTATCCGAGCACCGAAGCGATCCCAAAAGCGGCGAGACGGCTGTCGTCCCAGCGAAGCGGAAAGACGCGGAACTGCGTGGAGTCGGACCGGAGAAAGGTCACCTCCGGCGTCTCCCGGAAGTTGTCGTCGTACTCGCGCGGGCTGGCGAGGAGCGGGTCGATGATCTTGCGATCGATCGTCCAGAGGTCGGCCGCCGTCACGCCCAAGATCAAGAGCGCGGCGACCGAGCGCGAGAGACGATGCCTTCGCGCCATTCCGACGAGAGCAAAGGCCGCCGCCAGGAAGAGCCCCGCCTTGACCGAGTCGATCGAGGCCATGTCGAGCGCCGCGCGCGCATGGGCCAGGTCGAAGTTGGGCCTGGACCGGATCGCGTACTCGCGGATTGCCGGACCGAGGGTGTTGAGCAGAACGAGCACGCCGAATCCCGCGACGACGGCGAGAATCGCCGCGCGCATCCAGGACGATCCGGAGTCGCTACCCCGTTCCGCGGAATCCGGTCGGCGAGCGAGCGCCACCGTAAGACCGATGGCGGCCAGTCCGGCGGTGGCGAACTGGACCAGAACCAGAATCATCACGGGGACGCGGAACTTGTTGAAGAACGGCAGATGGTAGTAGAGGAGCGA
>JBGPMG010000117.1:0-8133 GCA_041486815.1 Candidatus Eiseniibacteriota bacterium
AGGAGCCCGCCCGGGATGTGATCCGGTCGCTAGCGGTGCTTCCGCTCGAGAATCTCTCACGCGACCCGGCGCAGGAGTACTTCGCCGACGGCATGACCGAGGCGCTGATCTCGGAGCTCGCGCGCCTGAAGGCGCTTCGGGTCATCTCGCGCACGTCGGCCATGAAGTACAAGGGTGCCCAGAAAGCGCTTCCCGAGATTGCCCGCGAATTGAGCGTGGACGCGATTCTCGAGGGGTCGGCGCTTCTGGTCGGCAAGCGGGTGCGCGTCACGGTGCAGCTCGTATCGGCGAGGTCGGACGAGGCGCTCTGGAGCGATCGGTACGACGGAGAGATCGAGGACGTCCTCGACCTGCAGAGCCGGATAGCAGAAAGCGTGGCGAAGGAGATCGCCGTTCAGCTGACCCCGCGCGAGGCAACACAGCTCGCAAAACGGCGCCCGGTAAACCCTGAGGCTCATGTCGAGTACCTGAAAGGCCGGCACACGGCCGCGGGCGCTTCTCCGCAGGCGATCGAGCTCGGATTGCGGCACTACCAGCGCGCGCTCGAGCTCGATCCGAAGTACGCCCCGGCGTGGGCTGGGATCGCGCACTGCCACATCGTCCGCGGGGGTCGAGGCATGGCCCCACCGGCCGAGGCCAATGAGCAGGCACGCGCGGCCGCGATGAAGGCGCTGGAGTTGGACGATTCCCTGGCCCAGGCCCACGCCGCGCTGGGGGCCGTCGCGGCCCACGAGCTAGATCTGGTGGCCGGAATCCGGCACCTGCAGCGAGCAATCGAACTGGACCCCGCGCTGACGAGCGCCTACATCAACCTCGGACGCCTCCATTACTGCTCCGAGCAGCACCGAGAAGCGCAGGAGGCAATGCTTAAGGCGCTCAGCCTCGACCCGCTATCGATGCTGATCCACACGTGTGTCGGAGACGCGTACTACTACGCGCGCGAGTTCGAGCGCTCGCTTGTCTACTACAGAAAGGCAGTCGAGCTTGATCCCCGCTTCGACGGCGCGCACACGGATCTTGCCCGCACTCTCGAAGCTCTCGGTAGGTTCGACGAGGCCCGGCGGGAGTACGAGGAGGGCCGTCGACTGAGCGGCGGCGTGGCGGGACCGACGTTCGGTCTCGCCCACCTCGAGGCGAGCAGCGGGAACGCCGCCGCGGCACGGCGCATTCTTCAAGAGTTGATTGAGGGCCGGTCGCACCGCGTGGTTTCGGCGTGGGGCATCGCCGCGCTCCACGCGAGCCTGGGTGACGTGGACGAGGCGTTCCGGTGGCTCGACGCCGCCGTCGAGGAACGCGCCACGGGGCTCGTCTTCCTGCGCGTCCATCCGCGTCTGGATCCGATCCGCCACGATCCCCGCTACCGGGCTTTGCTCCGGAAGGTAGGGCTCGGCGCCGTCTGAGGCCAGCTTGTGCTGTTGGGGTGCGTCAATCGGCCGCGGCGTTCCTCGCTACCGGTTCAACCGCCACGACACGCCCGCCTTCATCGAGAGCTGATCGATATCGGCGACCGTGTACCAGAGGTCCACGAACAGGTTCGTCGCCGGATTCAGGGGCGTGACGGCTCCTCCGCCCAGATCGAGGCCAAGCCTCGTCACCGAATCCGAGGCGGTAAAGCCGGGGACGATGAACCCGCCGCCCAAGTCCATATCGGGAACCACTACCTTCGAGTGAAAGAGATGAATCCCGAGCCCCGCGCCCGCATAGGGCTGGATCTTCGGCGAGGCGACGTGGAACATGTACTTGGCCCGCGCGCCGATCGAGATGTCTCGGAGCGAGGCCTCCGCGCCGAAGCCATTGTCCGACTTGGACCAATAATCGAGGTGCGACGAGAGTCTAATGTCTTGCGCCAGGGTCCCTAGTTCCGCGAACGCGCCAAACCCTATAGTGCCGCTTGCCCCCTCGGGGTCGACGAACCCGGCTTCAACACCGAGTTCGTTCAACCCGAGACCCGCATTGGGAGCTTTGGCCGCCTTGACCGTCCTGGCCGGCTTGGCCAGTGCATTCTGCGACGACGCAATGCAGAAAAAGAAGAGAGCCAGAACAAAGAGTGCCTTTTTCATGATCCCCCCAAGTGAGCCACACGACAGCATTCGAGTCGGTTGGCGGCTTCAGCCTTCCTGGACCTCCGAAGACGCGGCGAAAGGGCGCAAGTTACATACCGGCGGATGCAGCACCGTCACAGGTGGGTACAAAAAACCGCACGGGAAACGTGTCGGACGATCTCTTACTTCTCCATAAGCGCAAGTTTCACTGATCTTTATACAGTGTTGTTAAGCAGGTCCGGCTGGCACGCGTGTTGCGTATTGGGTCAGCATTGGGGGCAGAATTGAGACGAGACCAACCTACGGAGGAACTTATGAAGCGCTTACTCATGTGTATCGCCGGACTCGCCGCCGCGTGCTCGCTCGCGGCCGTCGCGCCGGCTCGCGCGGGGACGAGCGTCGACGTTCAACTCCACGTTGGCGATCGATACCCTGGCACCGACATCGTATTCCGCCACGAGCCGGATGTCGTCCTGGTCCCGGATAGCCGGGTCTACTACGTCCGCGATTACGACTACGACATGTACCGCTACGGAAGCTATTGGTACTACTGCGACGGAACGAATTGGTATCGCGGACGGACGTACCGCGGCCCGTTCCTGTTCATCCGCTACGCGTCGGTTCCCAGAGCCGTATATACGGTTCCTGGACGGTACCGCCGGCATTGGCGCGATTGGCCTCCGGGACACGCGTACGGGCACTACAAAGCTTCGCGGCGCGAGGCGGCCCGTGACTATCGTCACGACGTCCGCAGCGATCGGCGCGAAAACCGCCGTGAAGATCGCCGTGATGACCGCAGGGAGGTTCGCCGCAACGAGCGGCACAGAGACAAAAGAGACAAATAAGTAGCTTCGAGGCAGTCGAGCGCTCTGCTCGACACCAGCGCGCCGGAGGCCGGGGCCAATCCCCCGACACCGGCGCGTTTCTTTGTGGCGTCACGGGCGCGTTCGATTCCGGCTATGATTTGCCGCAATGTCAGCGCCCCTTCGCCGCGTCCACCTCGTAGACGGCACGTACGAACTCTTCCGGTATTTCTACGGGGGACCTCCTCGCGCCGATGTGAAGAAGGATGAGCGCGGCGCCGTGGTCGGCGTCGTGCAGTCAATCCTTGGAATGCTCGAGGGAGGCGCGACCCACGTCGGTGTCGCGACCGACCATGTCATCGAGTCGTTCCGGAACGACCTTTACGATGGGTACAAGACCGGCGAGGGCATCGACCCCTTGCTCCGGGCCCAGTTCGAGCCGTTGGAAGGTGCCCTCCAAGCCCTCGGGGTGGTGGTCTGGCCGATGGTGGAGGTCGAGGCGGACGATGCGCTCGCCGCCGCGGCAGCGGTTGCCGCCGCGGACACCCGCGTCAAACAGGTGTTCGTCTGCACCCCGGACAAGGATCTCGCACAGTGTGTCCGCGGCAATCGGGTCGTGCAGCTCGACCGGCGCTCCGGGGAAGTGAGGAACGAGAGCGGCGTCATCGAGAAATTCGGCGTGCCTCCAGCATCGATTCCCGACTATCTCGCCCTCGTGGGCGACAGTGCCGATGGTTACCCAGGATTGCCGGGCTGGGGCCAGAAGGCGGCATCCGCGGTGCTCGCGAAATACCGGCATCTCGAGAAAATTCCCGCGTCGGCTGCAGACTGGAAGGTGACGTTGCGCGGTGCTGCGCGACTCGCCGAAACCCTTCGTGCGCGGTGGGACGACGCCGTCCTCTTCCGAACGCTCGCGACGCTGCGGACGGATCAACCCGTTGTGACGGTGGATGAACTGGAGTACCGCGGGCCGACCCCGGGTTTCGAGGCGCTCGCATCAGAATGGGGCCGGCCGAAGCTCTTCGCGCGCGCCCGGGCCATCGCTTCGGATCGGTAACTAGCCCGCTCGGCGGACCCCCAACTAATCGACGTGCTGCAGCAGCTCCTCATTGGTCGGCCATCGCTCCAACGTCTTCAGCAAGTCTTGGATGGCTTGTTTCGGCGGCAGGTCGAGCAGCCGACGGCGCAGGCGGTTGATCGCGTCGATCTCCTTCTTGGAGTAGAGAAGCTCGTCCCGGCGGGTGCCTGTCTTGGCCAGATTGATCGCGGGGAACACCCGCTGATCCGCGATCGACCGATCCAACACGATCTCGCTGTTTCCTGTTCCCTTGAACTCCTCGAAGATCATGTCATCCATTCGCGATCCGGTATCGACCAGTGCTGTCGCCAAAACCGTGATCGACCCGCCGTTCTCCACCTTCCGTGCCATCCCGAAAAACTTGCGCGGGATTTCGAGGGCGCGGGAGTCCAACCCGCCGCTCATGGTTCGGCCGGAATCGGCTCCGTACGAATTGAAGGCGCGGCCCATGCGAGTGATGCTGTCCACGAGCACCACTAGATCGCGCCCGCACTCCAGCTCACAGCGGACCTGGGCCATGCACAGGTTCGCGATCCGGACGTGTTCCGCCAGGGATTGATCGCTGCTGCTGGCCAGCACGACCGCCGGTACCTTGCGTCGGAAATGCGTTACTTCCTCGGGCCGCTCATCGATGAGAAGAACCACGACGCGGGTTTCGGGAGCGTCCGCGTGGATCGCGATCGTGAGGTCCTCGAGCAGCTGGGTCTTGCCCGCCTTGGGCGGCGACACGATGAGCCCGCGGGTCCCGCGGCCTATAGGCGCGAATAGATCCACCACCCGCATCGAAGAGTTTCCACCCGCGCCCAGCCGGAAGCGGCGGTCGGGGTTCGTCGCCACGAGATTGGCGAATTGTGTGCGCTGGCGATATTGCTCAGGAGTGAGCCCGCATACGGACTCCACGTCCTCGAGCCGCGGGCCTGGCCTTCCAGCTTGGGCGGGGCCGGAAACCAGCGCGCCGGTGGGCAAAGCGAAGCGCTTGATGACCTGGTCGGGGACAAACACATCCGCGGGCCCCGGCTCGAAAGAGCGGGCTGGGTCACGGAGATAACCACCACTCCGATTGAGGACTTCGAGAACTCCGGAAACGGGCGCGGGCACGGACCCCCTGTGGGAACCTCGAGCGATGACGGGACGAGATCTGGGTGGTGTGGGTGCGAGCGGGATCGCTCCCCCCAGGCCCCAGCATTCTAAGACCTCTTGGGGCAACGGCAAAAGAGGCTTTCTACGGCATCGATATGGCGTTGCCGTCCATAGTCACCGCGCCATTTCGCGCCAGGGCCCTACCGGACAGACGTGCGCCGGTGCCGAGGCTGATGCTGGTGAGCGCGAGGATGTTCCCTTTGAAGGCCGTACCTGTTCCCAGCGTCGCGGAGCTGCCGACTTGCCAGTACACGTTGCGAGCCAGACTGCCGCCGGTCATGACGACCGACGAATTGCTCGCCGTGTTCAGGGAACTCGCGATCATGAAAATGTATACGGAACTCGCGTTGCCGGCCAGCGTGAGCCTTCCGGTCAACTGAGCCGACGAAGTGAAGCAATAGACGCCCTGCGTGAGTGTGCGGTTTCCGAGGTCCTGGCCGGTCAACGGAGTGCTACACGAATTTGCCGCGAGAGAATTGTATGCCGGTGTGAGTTCGCTTTGCGCCTGAGCCGAAGAGGCGTCCCCCGAATGGATCCTTCCCCTGATCGTCCCAGGAGGAAAACCGGTCGGTGCGATGCCTGGCGCGCTGACTCCAAGATCTCCCGTGATGACGGTCCCGCCGGTATTGGTCACCGCCGAGGCTCCCAGCACCACGTACTTCCGAGCCGAGCCGAGTGACGGAGCCTTCGGGTTGGCTCTCGCGGCAGCGCCTGTCCCAATGGCCCACGCCGCCAAGAACAGAGAGGCGAAGACGAGAATGGCGGTGATGCGGGCTGGACTACGATGCAGACGATTCATGGGTGACCTCCTGGAGCGCATGGGTGCATCTGATGATCTCTTTCAGTAGACGGTGCGCATCTTCCATGCCACGCGGCGGCCCACGGAGCCACAAGGAGTTGCGGACTCTTTGCTGCCAGGGAGCGCCATCCCGAGGCGCCCGAAACTACAAGGCCGGAAGAAAATACAAGGCGGCTGGAGATTCGCGCCTCCGCGCTAAAGGGACGGCCACGCCGAGCCGATAAGCACTTAGGTGGCATGCCCCTCCTTACTGGAAAGGAAATTCCATGAGCCTAGAGACACAGTTTTGGGTTGAGACCATCGCGCTTTGGCAGCCGGTGAAGATCGCCTTACTCTTCGCCTGGGGCGCCGGCGACCCCACCTGGCTTCTCGTGACGAAGCGGATCTTTCTGCTCATGCCGCTGGGCGCGGTGGTCCTGGGCTATTGGACGAGCGTATTGAGTCTGCCGACCATCGTCGTGCGCACAAAGCGCCGTACGTTCGTGAGCCAGGTGCTCGTCACCTGGTGGGACCTGGCGCGGGCTATCTTCACGTTCTGGGGCGGAGTCTTCCGCTTCGTGCTGCAGCTGGTCGTTTCGCTCCTTGGTCTGCTCCAGGTCCTCGTCGTAGGTCTCTGGGCCATCGTCACGGAGCTCGTCGCGTTGCCGCTCCGAATGATCCGCAGCGTCGGGAGCAATGTGCTCAATCCGGGGGTCCCCTGGATTGCGGTGTCGATGACCTTCTTCTGGTGCGTGTTCGAAGCGACGATCTTCACGTACGTGATGACGTCCCTCGTCATCGATACGCTCTCGAACCTCGCCGGAACGGAGATGACGGAGACCGCGGTGCGGATCCCCCTCTTCCTCTTCATGCTGTTCATCGTGCTGGGGAGCTACGCGGTGCTCTCGACGTGGGCCGCGGCGCTGAGAACCCGTGACTGGCCGACGATCATCAAGATCGGCATCGTCGAGTTGGTCGCCATGTTCGTCGAAGTCGTCTTCCTGTACCGGGAGTTCGTCGACGCCCTGGTGCCATGGTTCGCTCAGCATGCATCCGGGAACTTCGAGCTCGGGGTCGCGGGCACGCTGGCCATCGCCGGCGTCACCTGGCTCGGCCTCCGCAGCTTGACCTGGTTCCTCTTCGCCTCAGCCGGCACTCCCACGATGATGGCGATCATCCAGGGCCACGGTGTCGGAAACCGCGACGTCGTCGGGGAGGCTCGGCCCGGATTCAGGTTCTTCTCCGACAGCTTCACCGGTCAGCTCCAGAGAGAGTTTCAATGGGTCGGCGCGGAAGGCCAGCGCTTGCTGGACGCGTTCCTCGTGCCGCCGATGCAGGTCGTGGCGGCGGCGCTCAACTTCGTCACGCTGCTGGTCGGGAATCGGCACCTCCTCGAGCTGCCGCTTCAGTCCGTGCGGGACTTCAAGGACGCGCGATCGCTGGTCGTCGAGCTGAACAACGCGCGTCCCAGGAAGGCGGCCTGACATGCGCATCGTCTCCCTTGCGGTTCTCGTCGGAATGCTCCTTGTACCGGTACGAGTGACGGCGGATCTGCCGGCGGCCTCCAACGGCGCGCAAGTGGCTCGTGCCCCCGGTCGCCTCGTACTCTTCGTCGGCGTCGATATCAGCGGCTCATTCATGGACAGCAAAGATTTCGACAACTCGATCGAATTCCTCGCCTATTACATCCACGCACACCTAAACGGGCTCGGCGGCATGGAGATTCCGAATTCCATGTTCGTCGGATCGATCGGTGGCGTGAAGAAGGGTGAGGCGAAGACGCTCTACCCAATTCAGACATTCCAGGACCGCACCGTCGAGGAAATCGAGGCGCAGCTGCGGCTCCTCTTTCCGAGGAAGCAGGAGAATCCGTTCACCGACTACAACGCCTACTTCGCGCAAGTCGCGGACATGGTGGAATCGAAGAAGCTCATTCTGAAGCCGATCTCGATCGTGTTGATCACGGACGGCAAGCCCGATCTGGGCGGTATGAGCCGGTCGGCAAAGTTCCGGAGCATCCAGTTGAGACCTCTCGAGAACCTCTCCCGGAACATCACCCTGCGCGTCTTGTACACGGACGCGGTCACCGCGAAGAGTTGGCGGGACGAAGTGCCGCGCAAGCGCGTCAAGGTCTGGACCCAGGACGCGGTCGTCATGACGGAGTGGAAGAGCCCAAAGACGCTCATTCCAGGCAGAGCCCCCGCCGAGCAGCAGAGGTTCTTCTCGTGGGTGAAAGACAACGTCGACTTCCAGCCGCGTCTGCGCCGGGTGAACTGAAGCGGGAGAAAAGCG
>JBGPMG010000118.1:0-8108 GCA_041486815.1 Candidatus Eiseniibacteriota bacterium
CCTAGGATCGTGATCCCCGAGCTTAGGTGCTCGGGACACGATCGGTTTGGGATCATCGGTCCAGTCCCCACGACCGCGCTTCGGCCCACGTGGACGCGCTTGTCGCAGATCACGCGATCGAGGACCGCGCCGGGCCCGATCCACGAATCCCCCATGAGGATCGAATCGCGGACCACGGCCCCCTCCTCCACGACCGCTCCGGGAAAGAGGACGGACCGCTCCACCGCGCCGTTCACGATGGTCCCGTGCGTGACGATGGCCGAGCGGATGCGCGCTCTCGGGCCGATTCGAGCCGGTGGATTTTCGGTGCTCGGCGTGAAGATCGGCCACCGGGCATCGACCAGCGGGAACGGTGGATCGTCGCGTAGGAGGTCGAGGTTCGCGCGGTAGTAGGAATCGAGCGTCCCGATGTCTTCCCAGTATCCGGAAAACGGATGCGCCGCGATCCGGCCCCGCTCCACCATCGCGGGCAGGATATTCTTCCCGAAGTCGTGCGCTGTCTCCCGCTCGGAATCGCTCTCGAGCGCCTGGAACAACGCCGCGCTTCGAAAGACATAGACCCCCATCGAGATCTTCCCCCACGGCGGGTTCTTGGGCTTTTCCAAGAATTCCCGGATCCAGCCCGCTTCGTCCGTCCGAACGACGCCGAACTGCGAAGCCTGCTCCAGCGGCACCTCCGCGACCGCCACCGTCGCGTCGGCTCCCCGCTCCAGATGAGTCTCGATCATCGGCCGGTAGTCCATCCGGTAGACGTGGTCTCCGGATAGAACGAGAACGTGCTCCGAGCCGCGCTCGGCGATCCGGTGCCAGTTCTGCCAGACGGCGTCGGCGGTGCCCCGGTACCAGTCGTTCTCCGTCCACCCCTGGAACGGCTGCAGAAGCTCGACGCCCCCGCGCTTGCGGTCGAGATCCCATGGGCGTCCGATTCCGATGTGGTCCCGAAGGGAGAGCGGGCGATATTGCGTGAGGATGCTCACGTCGAAGATGCCGGAGTTGACACAGTTGGAGAGCGTGAAGTCGATGATCCGGTACTTGCCTCCGAATGGTACGGCTGGCTTCGCCCTCTTTTCCGACAGCAGGCAGAGCCGGCTCCCGAGGCCGCCCGCCAGGATCATCGCGTAGGATACGAAGCTCATCGGCGGCGGCGCTCCCGAGGCCGAACGGTCGACCCGGAGGCGACCTCGCCCCGCTCGAAGTCCGACTCCCGGACCCCATTTTCGATCAGCGTGTTTTTTCCGATCCGCGCGCCGGGCGGAATCTCGGCGCGCTTCCCGATGACGCTGAGCCCGGAGGAGAGGTCGTCCGGATGATCCGGATGCCGTGACGGCGCGCCCACGCCGACCTCCGCCCCCTCTCCGATTCGAACCTGCTTGTCGACGATCGCGTGATGGATTCGCGCTCCGCGGGAGACCCAGGTGTCGTGCATCACGATCGAGTCTTCGACCACGGCGCCGGCGTCGACTTGGACACCTGGAAATAGGATCGACCGCCGTACCATGCCGTTGATCCGGCCCCCGTGCGCCACGAGGCTCGCCGTCACGTCCCCCTCGCCTCCGAGCACCGAAGGGGCGCGGTCTTCACTCGGCGTGTAGATCAGCCAGTCCGGATCGTGGAGGTTGAGCGGCGGAAGCGGACGCAGGAGGTCCATGCTTGCCTTGAAGTAGGCGGGGATCGTGCCCACGTCGCGCCAGTACGAGTCGAACGGATCGGAGTAGACGGGAAGCCCCGCATCGATCATCGGAACGATGAGGTCCCGGACGAGATCGGGCCCCAGACCGGGGTCTCCGAGGCGATCCATCAGGTCGCGTCCCCGGAAGAGGTAGATCGAGCTCGAAATCATCTCCTCGCCCGAGCCGGCGTCCCGCTCGACGAAGGAGCGCACCTTCCCCGCCGCGTCCGACCGCACGACCCCGTGCCGGCCGGCCTCCCCCTCGGGGCTTCGCGTCGTGACGATCGTAAGGACCGAGCGCCGCGCCTCGTGGCGCTCGATCAGCGGTCCGAAATCCATCTTGTAGACGAGATCGCCGGAGACCACGAGGATGTGCCGCGCCTGAGCGTCCGAGATCACGTTCCGGTTCTGGACCAGCGCGTCGGCCGTGCCCCGATACCAGTTCGTCTCCCGTTGACGGACGTAGGGCTGAAGGAGGCGGATGCCGCCGTCGCGGCGGTCCAGGTCCCAAGCGCGCCCGATGCCGATGTGTTCCTGGAGCGATAGGGGCGCGAACTGCGTGAGAACGCAGATCCGCATGAGGCCGGAGTGGACGCAGTTCGAGAGGGTGAAGTCGATGACGCGGTACTTACCCCCAAAGGGGAGCGCGGAAGCCGGCCGCATGCGGCCCAAGGCGTGGAGCCGTTCGCTCCTCCCTCCGGCCAGCACCAGCACGAGGATCGACGGGACGACGGTCAGGCGCAGACCTCCCTCGCGAAGAGCGTCTAGAAGGAGTACGAGCCCGAGATGCGGTGGCTGGCGTCGAGATCCTGGTGGTCGAGGAAGGCATAGTCCAGCCCGAACTTGCGATAGCGGAATCCGGCCCCCGCCGCGAAATTCTTCGCCTCGAAGCCGGCCCGCAGGGCTACTCGGCGCTCGAGCCAGTATTCGAGGCCCGGATGGAATTCGAACGTGACCGATCCCAGGTGGGCCTGGCTCGAGAGCAGCTCGTCGGAAAAGCCGACCTGGACGTCGAGCGCGGCCGTGATCAAGTGGCGGCGGTTGTGGAACGAGCGGGTCTTGGCGCCGCCGAGCCGGAGGGACGGCGCGATGAACTCATTCGTGCCCGTGTTCCAGAGAATCCGCGTCGTCGTCGCATCGGTCAGCTTGGCTCCGGCCGACCATCCGTGGGAACCAACATAAAGAGCCGCGACGTCCAGCCCGAAGCCGTTCGACCGAAGGCTGTCTCCCAGCCATTGTCGGATCAGTTTGAAGTTTCCACCCAGGGAAAGTCCCCTACCGACCGCGCGGGCATAGCTGAAGAGGAGCGCCACGTCGTTGTCGCTGTCGAACACGAACCGGCTCTCGTCGACGATGAGCCGATCTTCCGGGTAGTCGAACTTCCCGTTCCCGTTCACGTCGAGAATTTGGAGTCCCCGCGTGTCGGGGATGTTATCGACGCCCAGACGGATGAGCGAGATCGCGAGCGCCTGTTTCGGCTGGCCCGGCGATCCGATCGGCATCGTGTAGGAGAGGAAGTCGTACTTGACGATCGAGCCGAACTGCTCGGCGTGCATGGCGGTGATTTCGTGCGTGGTGAGCGTTGCGAGCCCGGCGGGATTCCAGAACGCCGCGGTCCCGTCGTCGGCGAGGCCCGCGAAAGCGCTCCCCATCCCGAGCGCTCGCGCGCCGACCCCGATGCGCAGGAACTCCCCGGCGTAGCGCGTGGCCCCGGCCGGGGCGGGCCGAAGCAGAGCAGCCGCGAGGAGCATGCAGGTCCAGAGGCGCGCGGATGTAAGAAACCGATCGGGACGGATCATGGGCGGCGGTTCCGGCTCCTATGGGGAGGCGTGTTCCCTCGCTGCAGCACTACCCTGGGGTGGGGGTCCGGGTTCCGCCTCGCCGACGGCTCACGGCGCTGCGGACCGGCGGCGCGGCTTCGGCGTCGAGGCTTCCCCGTTGACCGACGGGAGGCGTCGGATCGTCCGCCAGAGCACGTACTGCTCGATCAGCTCCCGGTCGCCGTCCGTCAGGTCGGTGAAGTAGCAGGCCAGCTCGTAGCGGAGCCTCTGTCCGGGTCCGGTCCGTTCCTCGCACCGCACGATCACCCCTTCACATTGGAGCATCCGCTCGCGCCTGAGCCGCCGTCCAAAGGGCGGTAGGAGGAGCGTCAGCGCCACCTTGGTGAGGGGCGAGAGGAAGAGACGGCTCCCGAACTGAATGCCGCTCGAGGAGAGATTGATGCTCTCCGTCGTCAGGACGGAGGCGTCATCCCGACCCGAGATCTGCATCGCCAGCTTCGCCGGAACCCGCGGCGACTTCCGTCGCTCGCGGCTGGGCTTCGTCATGTGCCTCTCCTTGTCGGCGCCTCAGTCCGCCGGTCCGGGAATGGGGCCGCGCCGCTACCGGCGCCGCTTTCGCCCCGGTTTCGCCGCGCGGCGACCCGGGCGTTTGCCCCGTTCGGCCTTCTCCCCCGCGCGACGGGCCAGGCCCAGCTCCACTTCGCGACGATCCAGGTCCGCCCGCGCGACGATGACCTGCACCGTATCACCAAGCCCGAGGCGGTGCCGCGATCGCTTCGAGCGGAACGAAAATCCATGCTCCGCGAGCGTGAGGGAGGGATCGCCGATCGACCGCTTGGGCAAGAACCCCTCGATACGCCACGATTCGATATAGACGAACAGCCCGGCGGGGGTCAGCCCGGAGATCACCCCGCGCGCCTCCTCCCCGATCCGCTGCAGCGCGAAGCGAACCGCCTTTCGCTTCTCGACCGAACGCTCCGCGTCGTCCGCGCTGACCTCCGCGTCCGAGGAGCGGGCCGCGACCGAAGCGTCGAGCCAACCCGCGGAGAACGCCCACGGATCCCCACCTCGCTTCGCACCTTCGAGCAGGAACTGCTTTACGATCCGATGATTGGCGAGGTCGGGGTACCTTCGGATCGGGGACGTGAAGTGAGCGTATCCCTCCATCCCCAATCCGAAGTGCCCTACATCGACCAGGTCGTACCGCGCCTTCTCGAGCGCGCGCAGAAGGTACATGTTGAGGAGCCGATCCCTCGCGCTCCGACCATGGCTCACCCAACGTCGAAGCTGCTTCGCGTCGGTGACGATCTGCGCCGGTCCCTGGCGCCCCAAGTAGCGCGCCGCCTCGAAGAAGGATCGGAGCTTATCATAGCGAGGTCGCTCGTGGACCCGATAAAGAAACGGGAGCTCGAGGGACCGCGCGCGCTTGCCGACGACCTGGTTCGCGAGCAGCATGAATTCCTCGATCAGCTCGTGCGTAGGAAGACGCGGCGCCTCGTCGAACGCGATCGGCTCGCCTCCCGCGTCGAGCTCCGGCTTGATCTCGGGCAGATCCAGCTCCAGCCCTCCTCGCTCCAGCCGGCGCGAGCGGAGGGCCTTCGCGATGCGGTCCAGAGTCCGGAGCGACGTCGGGATTCTCCCGTCTCCCTCGCGAAGCAGCCGGTGCGCGTCGGGATAACTGAGAGACGCGGCGCTTTGGATGACCCCTTCCACCACCTTCGCCCCGCGGAGTTCTCCTTCCGCGGTCAGATCGGCCAAGATGCTCACCGTCAACCGGTCGATTCCCTCCGAAAGGCTGCAAAGCCCGGAGGAGAGCGCGGCCGGCAGCATCGGGAACGTCGCATCGGCCAGGTAGACGCTCGTCCCGCGCGCCTGCGCCTCGCGGTCGAGAGCGCTACTGGGCCGCACGTAGTGGGTCACATCCGCGATGTGAATCCCGACCGTCGCGCCCCCGTCGGATCGCTCCTCCAGCACCGAGAGGGCGTCATCGTGGTCCTGCGCGTCGGCCGGATCGATGGTGAGCACGAGGCCTTCTCGGAAATCCATCCGGTCGCGCGCGGCGCGGGCGACCGACTCCTCCTGGAATGAGGCCGCCTCCGTCTCGGCCTCGCCGTCGAACTCCGTCCGGAGCCCCTCTTCCAACGCGACCAAGAGGCTGTCCTCGCGGGGGTCGTCCTCGGCGAAGGTGGCTTCCACGGTGCCGAGGAGCGGCTCCGGCGGCGTCGGCTGAAGCCGCACGAGGATCCGGGCTCCGGAGGGGACGCGGCGGCTGGCGTGCAGGGTGAGGAGGATCTCGCGCGGGTACTCCGGGCGCTCGGGATGGAGCGCCGACTGCCGGCTTCCCCTCCCCTCGAACCGCCCCACGATGCCGTAGCGGGTGCGCTCGAGGATCTCGAGCACTTCGTGCGAGTCTCCTTCACGACGCGTGTCCAGGTAGCCGACCCGCACGCGGTCGCCGTGGAGCGCGCCACCCATCGCGAAGGGTGGGATGAACAGATCTTCTCCGCCATCCTCCGCGATCACGAAGCCGTAGCCGAAGCGCGTGCACTTGAGCCGGCCGACGAGAGATCGTTCGGTCACGCGCGAAACGAGTCCGGCCCGGGCGCCCCGATGGGGGACGCGCCGGGCCGGATGACGGTCCGATTGCGGCGACGATCGAGCCGCGCACACGGCTTAGCGAAGCTTCTTCTTGTGCCGATCGCGGCGAAGCCGCTTCTTCCGCTTGTGCGTGGCGATTTTCTTGCGCTTGCGTTTCTTTCCGCTTCCCATCGCTCTCCCTTGCCCGCGCGCGATCAGCCTCCGCGGACAGCTCCCTTGAGCTCGTTCGACGCCTTGAAGACGGGTACCAGCTTCGCGGGGACCATCACCTCGGCGCCCGACCTTGGATTGCGGGCCTTCCGGGCCTTGCGCTCCCGCACCTTGAACGTCCCGAATCCTCGAATCTCGATGTGCTTGCCTTCACTCAACGCCCGCGAAATGGCATTCAGCAACTGGTCGACAATCGTCGCCGTCTCGCTCTTGGAGATTTTCGTCTGCGAAGAGATTTCATCCACGAGATCGGCCTTGGTCATGGAATCCCTCCCACTCATTCGCTCACCGGCCGCGAATCGGTCGGCGACGCGCCAGAATCTAGCACCGGCCCACCCGCCCGTCAATCAACGCAGGCGGTACTCCATGCGGGGACCCATCGAGGAGAATCCCGTGGCCGCGCCCAGGTGATTCATCTTCTCGTCGAGGAAATCGAGGAGCGATACCCGGCGGCGTTCCTTCCGCACGATCGACGGTTTTCCGTGAAGCCCGCCCATTTTGGCGGCCATGTTGATCGCATCGTCGAGGTCGCCGAGGCGATCGACAAAGCCGTACTCCATCGCCTGGTCGCCCGTGAACACGCGGCCGTCGGCGTAGGGAAGAATGTCCTCTCGACTCAGGTTCCGGCCTTCGACGATCGCGTCGATAAACTGATCGTAGACGTTCGTGAGAACGTCTTGGAGAAGGTGCCGCTCGTCCTCGGTCATCGGACGCCAGATCGATCCGACGTCCTTGAACTTGCCGGTCTTCACCACCTCGAGGCGGACTCCGACCTTGCGGAAGAGCTCCTCCGTATTCGGGAAGCTCATGATCACGCCGATGCTGCCGGTGAGGGTGCCGGGGTTGGAGACGATCGAATCCGCGGCGCAGGCGACATAGAAGGCCCCGGAGGCCGCCACGCCGGCCAGCGAAGCCACCACCGGTTTCCCGTCATCGCGGAGCTTGCGCACCGCCTCATACATCTCTTGCGACGCCGCCACGCCCCCGCCGGGACTGTCGAGGCGAACCACCACCGCGCGGACGCTCGAGTCGCGCTCCAACCGTTCCAGCTGCTCCACGAACGGCTCGGAATCGGCGATCTCGCCCACGACCTCGACGAGCCCCACGCGGCCGCCCAGGCCCGCGAGACTCGGTCGTTCCCCGTTCAGGGCCATGTTCACGACGAGGAAGGCGAGCGCAATCATGGCCAAAGTCCCGGCAATGAGAAGCGCGCAGCCTAAGAGCCAGCGGTTTTTCGCCACGATTGCTCTCCCCCGAGTGCCAGAGCTCCAGCCAAGGTCCCGATCAAGCTAGCAGAGGGGGCGGGCGGATTCAAATGAAGGAAGGCGCCGAAGTCTCGCCTCGGCGCCTTCGAGGGTCCGGGGGAGGACCCTTGTGGATATAAAAGTTCCCCGCCGGCGTCGTGCATCCGGTGCCAGTAAACTGCGTCGTCTCGTCGAGGGGATCAGCTCAGGACCGGACGATTCTCGCGAGCACCGCAGGGAACAAAACCGTTCGCTTCGTCGCTACGCCTAGGACTCATTGCAACCGGTGTTCCCCGATTGGCTCGCTGGGGAATTATTATCAGGGTGGGTCCTGCGGCCTCGGCTAGATCGAGCCACAGTACAACGTACATATTTACAGTTAGTTGCGGCTTAAAATTCGCGCGACTTAGACCCGACTTGAGGGCGGCGGCGGGCAACGCGACGGGGACCCCGAATTGGACCCGCGATCTGGGCAGGGCGGCTCAAAGTCGAGGGGCAAAAGCCCCACGACTAGGTCGTGAGGAGGCTCGTTCCGGTCATCTCCGGCGGCGCCTGGAGGTCCATCAGGCGCAGAAGGGTCGGCGCCACGTCCGCGAGAATCCCGGA
>JBGPMG010000119.1:0-8074 GCA_041486815.1 Candidatus Eiseniibacteriota bacterium
AAGGCGGTCATTCGCCTCCTCTACCTAAGGTAGGCAACGATGAGGCATCCGGCTTCGACGACATGGCCTTTTCGAGGAGAGGAGATTGCTCCTATGAAACACACACTTGCGCTCGTGGTGCTGGGGCTCTTGGCCGTCCTAGCACTCTGGATAGGTACGGCATCGGCTGCGGTTCCTGATCCGACGAATTCCTTCTACGTGCCTCAAGTCGGGCTCGACTATTCGAATCCCACAGAGGGGAGTGCCGCGATCCATTATTTCCGCGCCTGTCCGAACAATGAGGGCGGCACGAGCCTACCTCTGAATGCTCGAATTAAAGTCGTAGTTGAGGATGCGAGTGGAGCCGGGATAACAGGGATTGCCTCTGGGGACGTCTGCATCCTGTTCAATGGAGGGACGCCGTCACAGGGCTTCAGTGGGCCCGGCGCGGATTCAGTAATTGCCAACAGCACCTTCAATCAGAACCCGCTGTGTCCTGACGTGCGATGCATCCCGGCGGACACGCCTACCGACCTCGACGGTGTGACCTACATCACGTTCACAGGCCCCGGGGGAGTCAGAGATCCGGCTCGGAAGTGGGGTCATTACGATACGGAGTTTCCAGTCTATGTCTTGGGGATCAAGATCCCCGGCCGGCTGACTTCGCTCCCAGGGAGCGAACCCTATGTCCTTCGGATCAAGAACTTTGACGTCACGGGTGGAACGGGACCGATTCCACTGAACTCGGGTGAGGCCGTGTCGCTGGCCGACGTCAATGCAGTGGCGGGGGGCCTTTATCTGGACACCCCCATCAGCTACTGGAGGGATTTCGATAGCAGCGGTGTCGTCGACTTGCCCGACTTCAATATGATCGTCTGCCATTTTGGCCACAATTGCGTAACCCCGCTCAATCCGTAGTTTCGAGCGAGCGCCTTGAGCGCTCCGAGAGGTGAGCGAGACCCCGACGGCCATGCGCCGTCGGGGTCTCAGCTTTTTTGCCCCAAACGTAACCATCTTACTTCGCGAGCACTAACTTGAGGACCGCAGACTTCTCGGTTGCTCCAGCCTTCGGGGTAGTCTTCAAGAGGTAGATGCCCGACGACACGTGACGTCCACTGTCATCCGTGCCGTTCCACATAACCTCGTGCGTGCCCGGATCGGTCGGCTCGCGGCAACTTGTATCGGACCGTGGCAGTGATCATGGGATCTCCTCTCGCCTTTGAGAATGAGCCGCGCCCCGGGAAATTGTCAACGCGACCGGCGCGCCTGGCTCGGCTATCCTGCCGGGCATGAATCGCGATTCGCTCCCGCTCCGAGACGCCCTCGCCTGGGCTCTCTTCGCCGCGGTCGTGGCCACGGCGTTCGCGCTCGCGACTTACTCCAATGTGCCCCCCGTGAGCGACGTCTGGGATTACTCCCAAGAGGCGAGGCAGCTGGCCCGCGGGGAAGGTTTCACCTCCCTCTACACCTATCCCACGCATCTGGGCCACGACTCACCGCCCTTTCCGGTCCGTTGGAGGATGCCGCTCTACGCGGCGCTCGGTGCCGGGCTCCTGAAACTGGGCGTCCCGCTGCCCGCGGGATATTTCGCGATCGGCGTCGTCTCGCACGCGCTCCTGGTGGGGCTTCTCTTTCTCCTCACAACCCACCTCCACTCCGCCCGGGCGGGTGCGATCGCGGCTGCTGCCGCGATCGCGTCGCCGCTCCTCCTTGATCCCTACGGAGCCGCACTCTCTCAGCTTCCCGCGGCCGCGCTTGCGCTCGGGGTCTGGCTTCTTCTCTTGCGGGGGAGCGGGATCCGTTCGGCGTGCGGCGCGGCGCTTCTGGCAGCGGCCGCGTGGTACATGAGAGGGGAGTCGTTGCTAATGGTCCCGGTCTGGATCTGGGCAGCGGCGTCCGGAGGGCGGCCCCGCCGCGGCGCCATCTTCGCCCTACTCTATGCGGCGCTCTGCGTCCCCTGGCTCATCGCGCTCCGCACGAGCGTCGGCGCGGCGGCCCCGATCCAGGGAAACCCGATGCTCCTCTATACGGCGGAATTTCCCGGCTATTCCTCCGCGCGTACGTACGGGGAAGCGCTGCCCGGCATGTTCGCCTATGCGATCCACCATCCCGTCGCCCTGGCTTGGAGGTTCACCAAGGACGCGGTGAGATACGGCGTCGATCTGCTCTGGGGGCTGGGGCCGATCGCGGTGGGGTTGGGGATCGCGGGGCTCCTGCTTCGCGAAGCGAACGCCCGATGGCGGTCGCTCGCGCCGGCGCTCCCGCTCCTCATCGCCGCGGCAATCCAGATCGCCGCGTTCTCGCTCCTAGAGCGGAGCCCTCGATTTCTCGTCCCCGCGATGCCGCTTCTCTGCGCGGCGCTCGGCATCGCAGCGGCGCCGTCGCTCGACCGGTTCTGTGGTCGGAGGATGGTCGTCGCGATCTTCGTGTTGCTCCTGCTCGAGCGCGGCGCGACAGTCGCGTTCGAGACGCGGGAGGCGGCGCGCCGTTTCCCGCCGCTCCCGAGTGCGCTCGCAGGGGAGTTGGCGCAGCGCGTTCAAGGGCTCCCGCGCTTAGCGCTCCTCTGGACCGATGTTCCGGACTGGATCGCGTGGCACCTCGATCGTCCGGCGCTTCTCCTCCCGCTCTGGCGGCAGACCGACCGCGTGGCGGCCGACCATCCCGCGGCGGGCATCTTCCTCTCACCCATCGCCCGAGCGCGGAACCTGGCCGACGGAGAAGGCGAGTGGGTGCTGCGAATCGAGCGCGGGGAGCCGATCCCTAACTGGGGCCGAGCGGAAATCCTATCCGGAGGGGCTCGGCTCTACCTACCGGCACGGTAGCCTCGGCGCGCCCCCACAGGCTGCGCCTCTACCCCGCGCGATCCGCCTACTTCACCCGCGTGTAAGAGATCTCCATCTGCGTGTAGTCCTTCCCATTGTTCGTCCCAATCATGGAGAACGTATGGGAGTTGTTGTCGATGACCTTGGTGACCATCCGATACGGCACCGACTTCCCGGTCACCGGATCGTCAAACGACGAGGTCATGGTGAACAACTTGCCCGACGGATCCGTCTGACCGCCCGTACCGAGCGACAGCGTGGTCCCCATGTTGTCGATCCAGACGCTCGAGTACTCCTTCTTCTTCATGTCGTAGCCGAGCAGTTCCATGCCCTCGAACGGCATCCCCTGGAACGTCCCGGTGTATTTGCTCTGGAGGAACCGCCCGCCGAGGAGCCACATCCGCTCGCATTCACCTTCGCTCACGATCGGCTCACCGGGGCCCATCCATGATTTGTTGACGGTCTTCCACTTGCCGACGAGCGGGTCGAGAAGCGCGTGCATCGGGCCGGGATTCGCGTACTTCATCATCTCGGCCATCATCGCGTCCTGCTGGCCCTTCGCCGCCTTGTCGGCGGAGGCCGCCGCGGCGTCCTTCTTCGGGGCGTCCGCGGCGAATGCCGGCAGAGCGACCACCAGCAACGTCAGGACGACGAGACAGAGCCAATGGATCGGAGAGCGGGATCGTGCGCGCATTACTAACCTCCTTGGATCTCGGCCGAAAGGGATTCGACAAACGAGACTTCGGAAGCTAGCACAACCCACGCCCTCCGACCACGGCCCCACCGGTTACTTCTTGGCGGACGCCTTCGCGTGCGCCATGTGCCCGGTCATGATCATGCTGCTCAGCTTCTTGAACTGGTCCTTCGTCACGATGTTCTTCGAGACCAGCTCACTCTTCGACTTGAACGGACGGCCGGCGATGATCTTGTCGGCGGTATCCTCGGTCACGCCAGGGAGGGCCATCAGATCCTCCTTGGTTGCCGTGTTGACGTTGACCCGAGGAGTCGCGTGCGCCTTGGCCATGTGCTTCTCATGCGCCGCCGGAGGCGTAGCCGGCGTCGTCGAGGACTGCGGCGTCTGTTGCGCGAACGCAACAAACGGTACGACCAGACCTAAAGCGAGTACCCAGAGAACGTGCTTCTTGCGAATCATGCCGATTCTCCTAGCGAGGGCGAATGGAGACGCGCCGCCGTGCCCTCATAGCGAACGGCGCGAGGGGGGCCAAATAGCCCTTCCGGTGCAAGCGTGTTGGAACTCGAGTTACTGGAGCTGGAGTTACTTGATTGGAGCTGGGTTGGGTGCTGGGGAGGAGCTCGAAGAAAGAGGACGACCTGCGAATCAGGGACGGGGCAGGGAACGCAGCGGCGTTTTGGGTGGCAAGCCCGTGACGCGTAGAGCTGTGGACCCGCGGGCGGGGGACCGCGCCCTGAAATCACATGGTCGTCCATATATTTGTGAGCGATGGATTCCGATGCGCCGATGCGCCATGCAACCATCTGCGGATGATTTCCTTGGATTGATTCGAGCACCGCGGTCTGGTCGTTGCCGTTGTAGCGGCTGCGGCTTTGATGAGAGGCCGGGCGCGTAGCAGCGCGGGTAGGATGGCGGGGTACGGGTCGGCGCGAGGGGTCAGGGATTGACTGGGAAACCCGGCGTAAATGCGTGTGCCGGGCAGCGTGCGCCGGGCGGGACGTGCGCGGCGAACGACTGTGGCGGGCACCGGCGGCAGATGCCGACTGGGCGCTTCCGAGGATAGCGAGGACTCCGATCGCCACCCCGAACGCGAAGACCCGCAATGACTTCATCCCACCCTCCTGGTCGCTCGGGAGGCCGACCCGGCCCCCTACCTGCGTGCTTCAGCATACCCCCAGGGCCCGGGGCGGTTCCGACGACCGCATCCCCTACGGTCACCCTCTCCTATAACACCTTATGAGCCCCGGCGAAAGTAAGATTGCAAGCCGCCCGGGCTTTGCGCGCGGGCCAGGGCCAGCGCAACCCGCGGGAGCGCCAGGGGATCGGCGTAAACGAGGAAGCGATCTTCGAACTCCGGCGCGAACTTCTTCTTCCAGCGGAAGAGGCCCTCGAAGTCATAGAAGCGCGCCAGGTGCTTCATGAGAAACGCCCGGGACCGGTCGGGCGGCTCCCGATCGGCGGGTTCTTCCACGCTTGCGAGCGCGGAGAGAGAGAGCGAAAGCGCGGTGTCACCCCGCTCCCTCGCTGCCTCCACCGACTTCACGATCAGGAAGTCCATGACACCGTTCGGAGCGTCGCCGCGCCGCCTCGTCAGGTCGAGCGCCCAGCCTCGCCGCGCCCAGATAGGCACCCAGGTGACGAACGCGGCGGCCTTCTTTTGGGTCGGATGCCACGCGACCGTGACCCACGACGCTCGAATCCAGGCCGGATCGAAGCGGCCCATGCAGAAGCCCTTCTCCTCGCCGTGGCGGGTGCGCATCCATTCGGCCGAGATCGCACGAAGCTGCTCCATCATACCGTCATGGCTCGCGGCGGGATCGATCGGGTTGATGCCGGGGACGTACGCGCGCGCCTCCCATCCCGCCTCCTCCAGCTTCCGGGCCGCCCGGCGGACGTCGCCCATCTCGCTCCCCTCGAGCGAAAACCGATCGGGATGCAGGATCGGATCCTCGCCGATGTGGATCGAGCGCCAGCCCAGCGCCTTGTAGTGGGAGGAACGCTCCGGACGGGATTGGAAGAAGGCGGGCTCCCAGTCGTGCTCCTGGCAGAAATGCGCGAAGGACTGGAGGAGCGCCGGCAGCTCATCTTCCGGCCCGATCGGATCTCCGATCCCAAGAAGCACGTTCGACTCGAATCGATAGGCGATCACAGCGCGCCCGTTGGCGCTGAAGAAGTAGTCGGAGTCGGGGGCGAGTGCGAAGGCGGAGACGGAGGAGTCGCCGTACTGGGGGAGGAGCGCCGCAACCCGGTCCCGGTCCGCCCGATGGCGGCCGCGGTGCACGGCGGGGCGAAGCGCGGCGATCGCGACGCCCACGATGAGGGCCGCGGTCATGAGGTCGATCGATCCCAGGAACCAGGTGATGATGTGATGCACCCGGTGGGAAAGCGTGGGACTGAACTGCAGCGTCTCATGCCCCACGCCAAAGAGCCGGTACGCGGCCTCGGACAGCGCGTGCCTGATCGAAGCCCCCCCGGCGTATTCCGCCTCCAAGATCCAGCAGCCTAGCGTCGCGTAAAGACCAAGCCCGAGCGCCGCGAAGAGCGCGCGGGACCGGAGCCCACCCCACGACAGCTCCCGGCTCTTGACCCGGAACGAGTCGGCGCTGATCGCGAGGAGGAACATGAGCGTCGAGGCCGCCGTCGCCTCCTCGAAATCGATCGCCTTGAGGAGATTCGCGGGGACCGAGACCGCGCAAAGAAGAAGCGCCGCGACGAACGCCCGGCGCTTCCCGCTTCGCAGTCCCCAGGCGGTCACGAGGAGGAGAAGCCCCGAGAGAAGCGTGAAAGTACGGCTAGTGTAGATTACCTCGGTCGGTACCAGCCGGCGGAGCGTCATGATGCGTTCCGGCGGATGCGAGAGGAGGGCGGAGAGGAGATTGATCACACCCTGCGCGGCGACCGCGAGGGCGAGAAGGTAACGACGCCAGAGTTTCAGGCGCACGTCCTCCAGACAAAGGCGGGAACTCCGCCGGTAAAGTTCAATGGACTCTCACGAGGCGCCGGACGCTGTTCACCTCGCTGCATTCGATCCTTGCGAAATACACGCCCGACGCGGCCATGACGCCGTCCCGAGCCCTCCCCGTCCAGGAGAGGTCGTGCCTGCCCGCCGGCATCCGGGCGTCCGCCAACGTAGTGACAAGGCGACCCTGGACATCGTAGATCCGCAGGCTCACCTCGGCCGCCTTGCGAAGCTCGAACCGCAATTCGACGACTTGACCCGAGGGATTCGGCGTGAGGGCGAAGCCGAGTCTCTGCTCCGTCTCTGATGGGGCAACGCCGACGACGGCGGGGACTAGGTAGCCGGACCAGGAGAAGCGAGTAGGACCGTTATCGTACTCTTGAAGAGTCAGCTTATGTCCCGCTTGGAACACGAGCCCAGTTGTGAGCGAAATGTTATTGGGAGATGTGGTGCCAACTTGTCCCCGATTTGTGATGTAACGAAGGGCCGAATCATCGAATAAGAGAGCCCTGTTAGAAGTGGCCTCAGTTGTTAGGTCTGTAAGAACGAGAGTCTGCCCCGGGGCCACCGTGTAGAACGTCTTTTGATAACCATCCGTGCTCGACACCGAGTCAACGCCGCTGACCATGTTCAGCGGGTGAATGGACTGGGCATTGGCAGGCGGCGACATACAGGCACCGAGCGCGCAAAGGACGAGTGCCGTAACTGTTGGCGCTAGGAATCCAGAGCGGTGCATTTGGGACCCCTTTCCGGCCAGCAGGGGCCATCCCGCCGGCACGCCGCCACGCTATCCGACCGAGGCCGCAGGCGTCAATCGTCCGACGCCGGCGTGCGGCCTACTTCGGCAAAATACGCCCTGTCTAGAACTCGGCACCGTGGAGCGCTGTCATCCTGCTTCTGGCCGACCACGCGGCCGGAGCGGTCCCGGATGTCCATCGTGCGGAAAGGGGCGGGCGGAACAACCGGAGCGGAAGTGCGAGAGTCAGGCTAGAATGGCGAAAGATTCAGGCGCAGGTGGATGGAGGGGTGCGGAGGCGAGCATTTCTGCGGGAAACTCTGGTCTGTCGAGGAATTGAGGCGTCCCGAAGCAAATGGGGCGATGGAATGACCCGGGCTGTTCTCAAAGACATCTTGGACAGCCTTCGTTTCCAGAGGACACCGCTTTGAGGAAACTTCTTGGCTGGACCGGGGCGATCCTGAACTTCATAGGATATGGCGGGCAGATTATTGTGTTTGGCTACGTCAATTGGACGCTTTTCAGGCACAACCTCTGGTCCCTTCTCAATCCATTCCTGCAGATCGACGTTCTGTGGCGAATGCTATTCCTCCCCTGGTTTTGGATCATGTTAGCTTTGGCGCTCGGCGGCTGGGGCTTGATGCAGTGGTCAGAGAAGATTCCGGAAAGTAGCGGCCCCGCTCTGCATCGTTCGTATTGGTGGCTCTTGGTTGTGTCCGCCATCGTGCTCGGCGCCGCTGTGTTCCTCGCCGGGCACCAGCTCTCGAGACTCAACTCGGGTGCGCCGGGAAGCCCGCAGCCGGGACCTGGAGGCGTCACGACACGAGGGCCGTCAGGCATTTCCGGCGAATCATCGACCGGAATCGCGAACATGTCGGACGTGG
>JBGPMG010000120.1:0-8024 GCA_041486815.1 Candidatus Eiseniibacteriota bacterium
ACGCATTCGACGTCGTATCGCTTCGCGCGCGTGACGAGCATCGATCGTCCGTCGAGAAGATTTCGATGCGAAGCGAACGGCTTCGGGAATCGAGCCACGTCCGTCGAGATGTAGTGGCTCGGGGCGATCTCCCGGAGCTTCTCGAACCAGAATCTGGAAATCTGAGTGAGCACGCGCCCCTTGCCGGGAATCGCTTCGTCCAGAACGACGTCATAGGCGGATACCCGGTCCGTTGCCACGAGCACGAGAAGCCCGTCGAGGGTGTAGAGGTCACGTACCTTGCCTTTGTAATCGGGCGGACGGCCCGGAATCACCACGTCGCGGAGCGCGCGCTCGGCCGTCTTCATGTCGCCTCCTCTTGGATTTTTCGTATCGCCTCCACGTACAGCTTGTGCTCGAGTGGGAGCAGCCGCTCCGCCAGCTCTTCGGCCGTTTCGCCGGGAAATATCGGGATCGCCTCCTGAAGCAAGATCGGCCCCGTGTCCATCCCGGCATCCACGCGGTGCACCGTGGCGCCGGTCGAGGTAACCCCTGCCTCGATGGCCTTCCGCTGCGCGTTCAGCCCGGGAAATCTGGGGAGAAGCGAAGGGTGGACATTGAGGATCGGCACGCTCATGCGCCGGAGGAACGGTGGGCTCAGCAAGCGCATGAAGCCGCAGAGCGCGATCAGATCCGGCCGATCCTGACGCACAATCTGGAGGAGTCGATCCTCGGCCTCCGGCGCCAGCCTCACGCCTTCGCGGAAGGGCGTCAGCACTTCGGTCGACACTCCCAGCTCGCGAGCCGCCCCGAGGGCCGGCGCTTCGGGGCGATCGGACACGACGTGGATCACCGACCCCTGCAGCCGGCCGTCCTGCGTCGCCTGAATCAGATTGACGACGTGGCTCCCCCGACCTGAGGCCAGGAGGAGCAGCCGGAGCCGCTTCATCCAATATCTATACCATCCCGAGCCGATTCGCTCAAGGGATATGGCTCGAAGGGGTTACCCCGCCGGGGCCGTCCCACGCGACGAAGACGGGAGCGGGATGTCTCCGGCTCGAGATCCATCCTCCCGAGAGGCCCAGCGTGACGCGCACGGCGCCCTCCTGATCCGTGCGCCAGACCGACGCGCCGGCCCGGCGGTAGCGGTCGAGGACCTCGGGATCCGGATGTCCGAATCGGTTCCGCTCGCCGCACGAGACGAGAACGATGCGGGGGCTCAATCGATCGATCCAGGCCTGTCCGCTTGAGGTCCTGCTCCCATGGTGGGGCGCCTTGAGCACCTGGACGCGAGCGAGGCGCGGAAGCACCGCCGCCTCCCCCGCCGATTCGAGATCGCCGGCGAAGAGAACGGAGACTCCTTCCGTTCGGAGCGTCGCGGCAAGCGAACGATCGTTCTCGCCCCCTCCTTCCAGTCCGCGGACCACCGCGAGCGTCGAGCGCCCTGCCACCGAGAAGGAGGAGTCGCGTGACAGCGGAGCAAGGCGACCGCCTCCTCGATGTAGCGCCTCACGCAACGGGGCCCGCCAAACGCCGGACGGATCGCTCCCGTTCTCGATCAAGGTCGCGACCCAGCGGCGCCGGGCCAGCCATGCGAAGCCGCCGAAGTGGTCGAGGTGAGCGTGCGAGAGGACCGCCACGGTCGTCCGCCCTCGGCCCTCCGCGCGGAGGGCCGGCTCGACCACGAGCTTCCCCGCGTCCCGTTCCTCGTCGGCGGGACCCGCGTCGACCAACATCGATCCTCCGCCCGGCAAGGCGACCCACGTCGCGTCTCCTTGCCCGACGTCGAGCGCGAGGACCACCGCTGGCCCCTGGGATGCCGCTGGCGTGGACCAGACCGACGCCAGAGGCACGAGCGCCGCGACCACGAGGGCGGCAACCGACCACCGCGCCGCCGAAGCGCGGGCGGGATCGCCGCCTCGAGCCGCCTCCGCGCGCGCCCATGCGACGAGAAGCGCCAGGAGGGCTGCCGCCACGAGAGCGACGGGAGCCAATCGCGGCACGACCCATGGCGCCAGAAGGTCGGCCCCCCGGTGATTCAACGCCAGGAGGAGGAGCCCCGACGCCTCGAGCGCGCCCGCTCCCATCGAGGCCAACGCCGGGCCGGCCGCTCCGAGGAAGAGGAAGAGGATCGCCTCCGCCATGAACAACGTGCAGAGCGGGATCACGGCGAGATTCAAGGCGATCCCGGCCATCGGCACCGCTCCAAAGAGCCGTGACTGAATCCCCATGGTACCCGCCGTCGCGCCGCCGCTCTGGAGAAAGAGCGACCACACACCGCCCGCCCAGGCCTTGAGCTTCGACAGAACCATTCCGGCCTCTTTGCGATGAGGGCCCGGAAGTCGCGAGAGCGCCCCCGACGCCCCGAGACCGAGCACGGCCGTGAATGAGAGCTGAAAACCGGGATCGAGAACCGACGCGGGGTCGAACAGATGAAGAAGCAGCCCGGCGAGGCCCCACGCTGCGAACGGCCGCACCACCTGACCCAAGGCTCGTCCGCTCCGAACCGCGGTCCAGAGAACGGCCGAGCGAATCGCGGAGGCCGGCGCGCCCACGAGCGCGACGTAGCCCCAGAGCGAAAGTAGCTCGAGCCCGATCGCGGGACCGGTCGGGAGCCGCAGCGCCGTCGCCAGCAGGGAGAGGAATCCCGCCAGAATGCAGACGTGGAGCCCCGAGATCGAGAGGATGTGGATCGTCCCGCTGTCGCGGAACGAATCCCGGATCGCGGGCGAGATCCCGGAACGATCTCCCAGGAGCATCCCCCTCGCGAGCGCCGCGACGGGTGGGCTCAACGCCGCAGCGAACCGGCGCGCAACGCGATCTCGTACGATGGCGCCGAGGTCACTGCCGCGCTCCGGAGGGTCCGCGGGCGCGGAGAGCGATAGGGGATCGACCGCGACCGTCCCCGCGATCCCAAGTCCGGTGAGCCATCGTCCCGGCGGCGTGCCACCCGGATTGCGCGCGTCTTCCGGAGGACGATACGAGCCGGACATCCGAAGCCAGAGCCCCGGAAGAAGCCAACGCGGCGGAATCGTCTCGTCTCGCCATCGGAGAAGGAGTGTCGCCCTGCAAGGCTCCTCCACCTCCCCCACGCGCACGCGGCGCGCCTCGAACAGAACCGTGGGCGGCTCCGCGTCGATCGCGGCGGTGTCGAGCACGCGCCCTTCGAGCACGACGCCGACCTCGCTCGGATGGACGGGGAGCGGCCACGCCGCCCGATCCGATTCGCCGCCGAGCGCCACTCCCGCGAGCAGGAGCGATCCCCAACCGGCGGCGGCTTCCACGATCGACGCGCGAGCGCCCGAGCCGATCCGTGGTCGCCGGGAGCGAACCGCGGCCACGGCCAGGGAAAGAGCGCCGGCGCCGACCGCGAGAGCCCGCGCGCGTGATTCGAGCAGGGCTGGAACCGGTGCGAGCGAGGAACCGAGGTGTCCCGCGCAGAGCAAGAGCCACAGCGTGACCGGCGCCGGCACGGCAAGGCGCGGCCAGGTCGGACGCATGGAGCATCCCTCGGGCGGGGAGGAGAACGAACGGTACGGCGGGGGAGGTGCGCCGTCCTAGTTGCGGACGGGGATGGTGTAGATCTCGGAGTAGGTTTCGCGGCCGGCGGTGCCGGTCGCCTTGAAGTAGAACCTCACTTGGTGCGCGTTGCTGCGGAGCACCTCGGGAGGGAGGAGCGCCGCGAACGTGCGCGTGCCCTCTTCCAGCCGGGTCATCCGCTTCGCCTGGAAGGAGCCGCCTGGCGCCGCCGCGTAGAGCCAGAGCGTCATGGATGGATCCCACTCTGTGGCCGGCAGCGCGATGGTGAGCGGCATCGGGTTCGAGAGTGTTATCGCGTCCGGCGGTTCGAAGCGAAGAGGCTCTTCCGACCGGGCGCCGAACTCCGCGGTGACGAAATGCTCGCCTCCGCCCTTCACGTCGAGGATCGTCACTTGCGGGGGGAATCCCCGACGCGCCACGCGCACGCTGTGCGTTCCCGGCTTCAGCACGACGGTCGCGGGCGTCACGCCGCGCGCGAGCCCGTCGACCCAGTACGGGTCGCCCTTGCCGGATTCGAATCCCGAATCTCCGAGGATCGCCGTCCGGATCGTGACCTTTCCGTTCTCGGGGACCGTTCCAGGATTTCCGATCAGCTCCGCCGGCGTATCGCGCAGGACCTCGATTTCCTGCGCGCTCGTGGTGAGCCCCGGCCCACCGAATCGGACGAGATGCCGACCCACGACGACCTGGGGCAGCGTGATCGGCGTCGTGCCGACGTAGACGCCGTCCATGTAGACGTCCAGCACGCGCGCGGGATCCGAGGAGCGCAACGAAGCCGTGCCGAACAGCGCCGGGTGGACGGTCAAGCGAGAGCCGGGGGTGATCTCGACCGTGTCGCGCCACGCGCCCCACGGCCCCCAATCCAACTCGACGCGATGGAGGCCCGCGTCGAGAGATACCCCCGCGAGCGGAGTCTTCCCTTCCAACGTCACGCCGTCGACGCGGACCGTGGCCCCGGGCGGATCCGAGAAGATATCCGCAAGGCCCGTCGCGGCGACGATCGCCGCCGGCTCGGGACCGCGGCTCTTGTGCGAGCCGAGGATTCCAGGCACGAGAGACCGGACCAGGAGCGCCAATGCCACGATCGCGAGGGCGCCGCCCGCGGAGAGCGCGAGCGGCTCGTACCACGGACGCTCCTCTCCGACGGGAGCGAGCGCCGTCCGGCGCGGGGGGCGCTGGCGCGGCTCCTTGCCCCACTCGGTCTCGTCCGACGGCTCTTGCCAGGAATCGAATGCCGAAGCCCGCTTCGGCGCGTCCCGCGGTGGGACCGGTTGCTCCGGCTCGATCGTGGGCAGTTCCGGCTCGACGGCCGGCAGCTCCGCCTCGACGAACCCCCCCGACTCCGGAAATCCCGGCGCTTCCGTCGGCGCCGCGCCGTGGTACCTCACGGTACCCGTCAACGACGCCTCGCTCTCGACGGGCTCGATGTCATCGGGCTCGATTTCGAGAAGTTCCCCATCCCGCCAATCGCTCTCGCGCGGCGGCACGATCGGTTCGATTCGGAGCGGCTCCCCATTCGTCGGGTCCGAACGGCGCGGCTCGATCCGGAGCGCTCCGCCCCAGTCCGCCATGCCTCCCACCAGTTCGACCTCGGCGAGCGGCTCTTCGAGCGTTTCCGGCGCGAACGCTTGCACGGTTGATTCCAGCGATTCCGCCGTCTCGACGATCGACTCGGATTCCGACGGCTCGAGTACTCGGATCGCGATCCTGGCACGATCGGACGCCCCTTCGACGCCCGCGCGGAGAAGCTGCGCGCCGTCCCGGGCCATCGCCAGGTCCCTCGAGAGAACGGCCAGCTCCCCCTCGCGCAGCTGGCGCGACGAGAGGATGTAGAGATCTCCGGGAGGAGGGCGGAGCGGCACGATCTCGATCCGAACTTGCGGCTCCGAGCCGAGCGCGCCGCGCGGGGCCTCGGACCCCTGGCTTGCTTCATTCCGGCCAAGGCGGGAGAGGAGCCCGCTCCGGAAGCGGAAACAGGGGCAGTCGCCCGCGCTCACCGCCACCGCATCCTCACCGAGCAGGAGGAGGACGAGTACCGAGACCCAGGGGCGCTCCCGATCCGACCGCGACATCAGTTCCCCGTGCAGCGCTCGGAGCGCTCCGATGACCCGCCGGAGGGGCGCGTCCGAGGAATCCCCCGGAGCGCTCAAGGCGAGGGAGATTTTCTCCTTCACCCAGATGGTCGGATCGATCACGTCGGCAGGGCCCATGGTGCTGCGGGCAGTCAGCGCGAAGCCCCGGTCGGGATCGAAGTGCGCGAGAGCACCCTCCCGGTCGGGGCTTCTGACGAGGCCTGCGATACGGAACTGTGATACGAGCTCGGCCTTCATCACGTGCGCAGAATAGGAAGACGATGTGGCAGTGTCAACTGAGCGTTCATGGATTTGGTGGCATATGACTTGCAGTGAATTGATTTAGAAGGCCGCGGAGGGCACCGATTCGGTCACTTCCGGCCACGAATCCGGCCGCTGGGATGATCCTGCTTGCAAGATGCACGGGACATCGGTAGCGTGCCGGGGTTCTGCCTTATGGCACCCCCCTCCGGGGGGCAGGGCATCAGCCGGCGGACGGCTCCACCAACGTGGCCTCGAGTCCGATCGGCCTGATCGAAAACAGACGGAGGCCCCGTTGAATCATCGTCATACCATACTGCTCTTGGTGCTGATCGGCCTGGCGGCGCTAACGACGCCGGCCGGGGCGGTTGTATTCGGCCCCGACATGCCCGGTTGGTCCCCGTCTCCCGCTCCGGTCCAAACCGAGAACGAGAAGCAGGTCGACCGTGATCCGCTCAGCCCGATTCGGGAGAAGCTCTCCCGTGCCGAAGATCTTGCCCGGGCCGGAAACCAAACGGACGCTTCGGCGCTCCTCGAAGACGCGCTCAAAGAGCTGAACGACCTGCCTCCCTCGAGGCCCGGCGTGGCCTCGCTCCGTGAGCGTCTCGAGGATGTGCGCGACCGCACGAATCGTTCGGCCGACGAGGAGGCGGACGTCGCCGATGGGAGCCCGAGTCGCCCCGCGGTTCTGAAGCCGGTTGAGCCGGAGCGGAACGAGCGCGTGGACGTCTGGCTCGCTTATTACACCGGGAAGGGCCGCGAGCGGTTTCAGCTCTGGATCACTCGGTCGGCGTCGTACATGGATCTGCTGACGAAGAACCTTCGCGCCGAGGGCGTACCCGAGGAGCTCGCCAATCTCGTGTTCGTGGAGAGCGGCTTCAACATGCACGCGAAATCGGTGGCTCGCGCGGTCGGCCCGTGGCAGTTCATCCGCGGGACGGCGCGGCTCTTTGGGCTGGAGATGACCCCCTACAAGGACGAGCGCCGCGACCCTGAGTTGGCGACCCGCGCGGCGGCGCGGTACTTGCGCCGCCTCTACGAGATGTTCGACGGCTCCTGGCCGCTCGCGCTCGCGGCTTACAACTCCGGCGAAGGGACCGTCCAGCGGGCAATCCGTCGCCAGCGTACGACCGATTTCTGGTCGCTCCGTCTTCCGCGGGAAACCAAGGACTACGTTCCGAAATTCATGGCCGCGATGGAGATCGCTTCCGATCCCGAGCGGTACGGCTTCGAGATCCCCGAGAACTCACCGCTTCGATACGACGAGGTGGTCGTGGGCGGGCCGGTCGATCTGCGGGAAATCGCGCGCGTCGGCGGCGTCGAAGTGGCCGAGCTGGAGCGGCTGAACCCGGTCCTCGTTCGACACCGGACGCCCGGGGACGCGGATGGGACCAGCCTCAAGGTGCCGCACGGGATGGGCGAGCAGGTCCAGCTGGCGCTCGAGACGACGTACGATCCGAAACCGCTCTCGCGGAGCGAGCTCAGGACCGCGGCGCGCGAGCATCGCGCGGACATGCGCCGGCCGATTCGCCGAAGCCGTTCCGGGACGCACATCGTCCGCCGCGGGGAGACCCTTTCGTCGATCGGCCACCGATACGGCACCAGCACGACGCGTCTGGCCCGCCTGAACGGCCTCACGGACACCAGTCAGATCCGCACCGGCCAGAGACTCCGGGTCCGGTAGCCCGCTCCGCTAACGCGTTGCCGGGCCCGCGTGCGCCGGCGCCGTCCCGCCTCCCCGCTCGAGCACGTCCCCACTCGCCACGCCGTCCGGTGGGAAATCGTCCTCGACGAGGTCCGGCGCGATCCGGGCGTTCCTCCCGATCACCGCGCCCTCGGGAACCCGCGTCTCCTTGCCTAGGATCGTGATCCCCGAGCTTAGGTGCTCGGGACACGATCGGTTTGGGATCATCGGTCCAGTCCCCACGACCGCGCTTCGGCCCACGTGGACGCGCTTGTCGCAGATGACGCGATCGAGGACCGCGCCGGGTCCGATCCAAGAATCCCCCATGAGGATCGAATCGCGGACCACAGCCCCCTCTTCCACGACCGTTCCGGGAAAGAGGACGGACCGCTCCACCGCGCCGTTCACGATGGTCCCGTGCGTGACGATGGCCGAGCGGATGCGCGCTCTCGGGCCGATTCGAGCCGGTGGATTTTCGGTGCTCGGCG
>JBGPMG010000121.1:0-7955 GCA_041486815.1 Candidatus Eiseniibacteriota bacterium
CGCGGCGGGTATTCCAGGAGGAGCGAGGAAATCTCCTCGACCGGGACCTCGCCCACACGGAACTCGCCGGTCGAGACTTCGGCCACGGCCACGCCCGCGCGGGACGGCCCGGGGAGGAGGGCGAGAATGTAGCTGCTTTCGTTCGAATCGAGGAGGCCGAGCCTCGTGACCGTCCCGGGCGTAACCACCTCGACCACCTGCCGCTCGACAAGCCCCTTCGCCTGCTCCGCGGACTCCATCTGCTCGGCGATCGCGACCGAGTATCCATGTTCCACGAGCCGCTTGAGGTATCCCTCCACCGCGTGGTGCGGCACCCCGGCGAGCGGGAGCGGATCGCCCTTCTTGTCCCGCGATGTGAGGGTGATGCCCAGAACCCGGGAGGCGACGAGCGCGTCCTCGCCGAAGGTCTCGTAGAAGTCGCCCATCCGGAAGAGGAGGATCGTCCCTGGGTGCTCCGCCTTGAGGCGGCGGTACTGCTCGAGCATCGGGGTGACTTCCATGGGACGCGGCGCTACCGCGGGGCGATCGTGTAGGAGAAGCCTCGCTCGCGCCGGAGCCGCTCGCCCAAGGCGCGGGCCTCGTCGCGCGTCCCGAACGCGCCCGCGCGCACCCGATAGACGGCGGGGGTTTCCGTCCCTTGCTTCACGGAGACGTCTTCCACGCCCGCCAGCTTGAGGTCACGCGCAAGCGCCTCCGCGAGATCGCGACGGCTGAACGCACCGACCTGGACGACGAAGCCCCCGCCCAGCGGGAATGGGGACGCGGATGAGGGCGCGATGCGGATTCCGCGGTCCCGCGCCCGGGTGGCCTCGTAGGAATTGGGGTACCGAACCATCACCTGTCGAAACACGCCTGCGGCGTCGCCGGACCGCCCGACCGCTTCCAGGCTCACCCCCATCGCGTAGAGCGCCTGTGGCGCGTAGTCGCTCTTGGCGTGACGCTCGAGGAGTCGGCGCAGCGCCTCGATCGCCTCGGCCGGCTTGCTCGCGCGCATGGCCGCCTGGGAGACCGCGAAGTAGTAAGCCTCTTCCTGGGGGGACTCCACGAGATCCGCCTGGGCGGCGCGCAGAAATGCAAGCGCGCCCGGGGCATCGCCGCGGGCCAGCTTGGCCAGGCCGCGCTGCACGAGAGCCTGCCGCCCGATGTAATCCTTCTCGACTCCCGGGGAGAAGACGCTGAGCACGTTCTCCGCTTCGGAGTATTCCCCGCGAACGTACCGGGCCCGGCCGAGCGCCAAGGTCGCCTGCCGGCGGTTCGGGCTCCGCGGAAACGACTTGAGATAATCCTCGAGGGCCGCGACGTGCGCCGATCCGTCGTCCACCACCATCGCCTTGAGGAAGACGTAGTCGTCCTCCCTCCCCTTGGGGATCCGCCCAGCGGGAATCGCCGCGATGAGCGCGCGCGCCTCTTCACCGCGTCCGTCCGAAAACGCCTCCAATGCATCGGCGAGCCGGCGTTCCTCAGCGGAGACGCGCGCGCCCTTCCCGGCCGGCGCGGCGCTCTGGCCCGGCGCGTTCGCGACAAGGACCGCGGCCAACGATAGCGCGACGACAGCCGGAACGAAGCGTCTCATCCGCGCCCCACCCATGTGTAGCAATGAGGGCAGCGCGACCAATACTCCTCGGAATGCTGGCCGCACGCGGCGCAGACGTAGACCTCCCCCGTTCCGACCCCGCGCATCAGCGACTCCATTTCGTCGAGCGCGCGGGTAAGATCCCCCCGCCGCCGATAGAGGTCCGCGAGGAGGAGCCGCCCGGGGACCGAATCGGGCTCCAGCTCCAGCGCTTCGTTCAGGACGCGCCCTGCGTCCGCGAGATCGCCCTTCTTCAGGTGCATCCTGGCGAGCGCAAGGTGGATCCGCACGTCCCGCGGGTTTCGCGCCAGCATCTCCTCGTAGGCCTGATCGACCTCGCCGAATCGCCCCTTTTCGAAGTACGACGCCTCGAGGCGTTCGAGCACCAAATGGGAGAAGGAGGGGTGGGCCTCGGCGAGGGCCTTCCAGAGCACCCCCGCCCGCTCGGGGCGGTCGCCTTCATAATAGAGATCCCCCAGGCGCAGGAGCGCGGCCGGATCGTCGCGGCGCAGCCTAAGCGCCGCCTTGAACTGGCGTTTCGCCTCGCTGAGCTTTCCGTCCCGTAGATAGATCTCCCCGATGGCCGACCGGTACCGGGCCAGGCCCTCGCCATTTCGTTCGCCGGACGTCTTCGCGATCTCCGACCGAGTCTGGTAGGCGCGCTCCCAATCGTGCGCCGCTTCGTGGGCGCGCAGGAGCAGTTTCAGGGCGCTCTCGCTCTTCCGATCCAGCTCGTGGAGGTCTTCCGCCTCCTCGACGGCTTCCGACGTTTTCCCAACGGCGATCAGGTCCAGCACCAAGCCCTCGCGGACCGCACGGTTCTGGCTGCGTGTCTGGCCCGCCCGCACCGTCAGCTCCCGGTGCAGGTGGAGCGCGCGCTGGAGCTCTCCTTGTTCTCGAAGCAAGTTGGCCAAGTGGATGTAAGCATCGATATTATCGCTGTCGAGCCGAACACTCTCCGCGAAGGCGTGGAGGGCCTCCTCCTGGTCGCCCGCCAGGAGCGCGTTCAAGCCCTGCTGGTACGGGGTCTCCACCTTCTCCGGTTTCACGGACGCGTCGCGCGAGAGCACCCACGCCGCATACCCGACCCCGGCGAGGAGGCCACCCACCAGGAACACCGTGAAGAAGTCGCTCATCCCCGCGCTGCCCCGCTCCGCTCCCCGAGATTCAGGTCCTCGAGAGGAAGGTTCCGCAGCTGGCTCAGCTCACGCTTCAAGTCCTGATTCTCGCGGCTCATGCGATTCATGGCCGATCTGACTTTCAGCTGATGGAAGAGCGTCAGCACGAACGCAGTCATCATGCCGAGTACGAAGGTCACGAAAACCACGACGATCAGAGGGGACTGCCCGTAATGCCTCCCGGCGAGGTTGAGCGCCGAAACAGTCTCGTTGATGTTCTGGTAACCGAACAACCCTGCGGCGAAGAAAATGAGCAGCCAGGCCGAATTCTTCAAAAACCACATGAACGGTTCCCTCCAAGGGCGAGAAGAGTCGCGCGGCGCCCGGCGCGAGGATAGCCAACGCATTCCGGAAGGGTCAACCGCGTGTGGAGCCCTGTGCTTGATCCACGCCGCCCTGCCGGAGCCCGAGCAGCGCATCTCCTTCGACGCCCGTGATCAGCGCCTCAGCAATTCCTCGCCACGAACGGTCCCCATGCAAGAGAACCGGAGCATGAAGATCGCTTCGGGCCATCACGCCGTCCCCGACCGGCCGGGACTCCGGAAGCACCGGCAGACGGCTCCCGACGAGGGAGCGCAGGAAGGCCCGCCGCTTTACATCGCCAACGTCACGCAGGCGCTCGGACCGTTCGCGGGCGGTCGATTCGGCCGCCCGGGGCTGAAGCCGAGCCGCCACGGTGCCCGGCCTTGCCGAGTAGCGGAACACGTGAAGATACGTGAGCGGGAGGTCCCGCACGAGGGCCATCGTCTCCTCGAACTCGCGCTCCCCCTCCCCGGGAAATCCGACGATCACGTCGGCGCCGATCCCCACCGGGCAGCGCGCCGCGACGCGTTCGAGAAGCGCCGCGTAGTCGGTGGCCCGATAGGCGCGCTTCATGGCCTCGAGCACGCGGTCCGATCCGCTCTGGAGCGGGAGGTGGAGGTGCCGGCAGAGCCGCGACTCCGCGCCCAGCATCGCCACGATCCCGGGATCGAGCTTGTTCGGCTCGATCGATGAGAGCCTCACCCGGTGCGAACGGCCGAGACCGAGGAGGCCGTCCACCAATCGGGGTAGCAGGCCCCGTTCGCCTAGGTCTTCGCCGTAGCTGCCGAGATCGGCGCCGGTGACGACGATCTCGTCGAACCCGGCATCGAGAAGGCGGCGCCCCTGCTCCACCGCGTCCGCGAGAGGAAGGCTCCGCGCGCGCCCGCGCACATACGGAACGATGCAATACGTGCAGAAGGAGTCGCAGCCGTCCTGCACCTTGAGGAGCGCGCGCGTCCTGCCAAAGTGGAGCGGTACGACCGGGGCCAGTGGCCGCTTCGCGCGGGCGGGCCCGACCGCCACGCCCTCCTGTCCGGCCATCAATCGTTCCCCGATCGTCTCGCGCTCGGCGATGCCCAGAACGGCCGAGACGCCGGGGAGCGACCTCAATTCCTCTGGAGCGCGCTGGGCATAGCAACCCGTTACCACGATCTTCGCGCCCGGCGACTCCCGGGCGAGCCGGCGGATCAGCTGGCGCGCTTCCTGATCCGCCCGGCGCGTCACCGTGCAGGTGTTCACGACGATCACCTCCCCCGCCGACCCGGGTAGCGCCGCCCGGGCGCCGGCGGCCTCCAGATCGGCCCGCATCGCCATCGTGTCGTGCTGGTTCAAGCGGCAGCCGAGAGTCCAAAACGAAACCCGAGGGGCTTCGGTCCGCCCCCCGGGTTCGCCTGAATCGGATGAAATCAACGTGCGATCACGCGGGCGTGCCCGCGTCGCTCGCCTCCTCGGTGGTGACGGCCGGCTCTTCGGACGCCGAGGGCTGCGGCTTGAATCGCTCCTGGAATGCAGCCTGCGCGGCCGCGTCCTGGTCGGTCAGCCACGCCTTGACGCTCAGGATGATCCGATGCGCCTGAGTATCGACGCGCGTGACCTTCAGCTCGAGCACGTCCTCCGGCTTAAAGCTGTCCGAGGGCTTCTTGAGCCCCTCGATGCCCAGCTGAGAGAGCGGAATGAATCCTTCCAGGCCGTCCTCGAGATCGACGATGACGCCCCGATCCAAAAGCCGGACCACCTTGCCCTTGACGATCATGTCCGGGAGATAGCGCTCGGCCAGCGTCGGCCAGGGATCATCGCTGACCTGCTTCAGCCCGAGCGAGATCCGCCGCGCGTCCTTGTCGATGGAGAGAACCACCACCTCGACCTTATCCCCCTTCTTCAGCACTTCGCTCGGATGGACCACGCGGCGCGTCCACGACATGTCGCTGATGTGCACGAGCCCGTCGATTCCCTCCTCGATCTCGACGAAAGCGCCGAAATTCGTGAGGTTTCGCACCTTCCCGGTCAAGCGGGTGCCGATCGGGAAGCGGTCGTCCAGCGAGAGCCACGGATCGGGCTCGATCTGCTTCAGACCGAGAGAGATCTTCTCGTTCTCCTTGTCGATCTTGAGGATCATCGCCTCGATCTGATCTCCGATCGCGACGACCTTGGAGGGATGGCGCACGTGGCGCGTCCACGACATCTCGGAGATATGGATCAGCCCTTCGATCCCCTTCTCCAGCTCCACGAAGGCGCCGTAGTCGGTGATCGAGACGACCTTGCCCTTCACCCGCTGGGTGACGGTATACCGCTTGTCAACGTCCTCCCACGGGTAGGGCGTCAGCTGCTTCATGCCGAGCGAGATCCGCTCCTTCTCCGGATCGAACGAGAGGACCTTGACCCGGACCTTGTCGCCGATCGAGACCAGCTCCGACGGGTGGCTCACACGGCCCCACGACATGTCGGTGATGTGGAGCAGGCCGTCGATCCCGCCCAGGTCGACGAACGCGCCGAAGTCGGTGATGTTCTTGACGACTCCCTCGCGAATCTGGTCCTTGGCGAGCTCCTGGATGATCTCGCTCTTCTGCTTCGCCCGATGCTCCTCGAGAACCGAGCGGCGGGAGACCACGATGTTCCGCCGGCGCTTGTTCAGCTTGATGATCTTGAATTCCATGAGCTGGCCGATCAGGGAGTCGACGTTCTGCACCTGGCGCAACGCGATTTGGGATCCGGGGAGGAACGCCTCGACCCCATAGAGGTCGACGACCACCCCGCCCTTGATCTTCCGCACGAGCTTGCCTTCGACCAGCTCGCCGTTGTCCGCGGCGGTCTTTACCCGGTCCCAGACCTTGACGAAATCCGCCCGCTGCTTCGAAAGGACGACGAGGCCGTCCTGGTTTTCCGTCTTCTCGAGGAAGACCTCGATCTCGTCTCCGACCTTGACCCCTTCGAGGTCGGGAAATTCTTCGACAGGAATGACGCCTTCCGACTTGAAGCCGACGTCGACGGTGACCTCCTTGTCGTCGATCTTGAGGACGCGTCCCCGGACGATCTCGCCCTCTTCGAGGTCCTTAAGCGAGTCCTCGTAGAGTTGGAGCCACTGCGCCATCGAGCTCGAGGTTTCGTCGTCCGAGTCGGGGTCTCCGAGGCCCGTCCCTGTCCCGTTGGCCTCTTCCCCGACGTCCTCATGCACCAGCCGCGTTACCGCCTTGCGCTTGCGCGGCTTGGTTTCGACCTCGGTCTCTTCCGCCGTATCGTCCTTCAGATCCACATCGTCATCGTGCCGTCGAACCATGCTTTTGTGTTTCCCCCTAGTTCTATGAATTTCGGCTCCCGGAGGAGCCGCTGGTGCCGTCTTAAGCGCCCGCCGCCGCGGGCTCGATCTGGGTAAGGCGCTCCACCACTTCCGCGATCACCTCATCGGGTGTGGAAGCGCCGGCGGAGACCCCGACGCGCTTGAGCCCCGCAAACCACTCCGTGCGGATCTCGTCGGCGGATTCGACCTGGTGGACCCGGGGGTTCACCCGGCGGCAGACCTCGGCGAGCTGCGCGGTGTTCGCGCTCTGCCGTCCGCCGACGACCACCATGGCTTCTACCTCGGGCGCCAGCTCGACCGCGGTCTTCTGCATGGACGTCGTGGCACCGCAGAGCGTGTTGAACACCCGGACTTCCTTCCCGCGCTTCAAGAGCGCGCCGACGATCTCCTGGACGTGCCCGATCGAATGGGTCGTCTGGAAGACCACCCCCATCCGAGGAATGAACTTGAGCCCTTCGGCTTCCGCGACCGTGTTGATCACGATCGCCTTGTCCCCGGAGTGGGCCACGACGCCGATGACCTCGGGGTGGTGCTTGTCCCCGATCATCACGACCTTGTAGTTCTCCTCCACGAGCTTCGCCGCGTACTGCTGTGCCTTCGTCACGAAGGGACAGGTCGTATCGACCACGTTGAGCCCCTTGCGCAGCGCGTCCTCCTTGACCTCAGGTCCGACGCCGTGGGAACGGATGATCACGGTCGACTCTTCCCCGATCTCGTCCAAATCCGCCACCACCTCGAGACCGCGGCGCTCGAACGCCTCCACGACCTGGGGGTTATGGATCAACGGACCCAGCGCTTTCACACCGCCCTGGACCCGGTCGATGGTGTCGTTCGCCATCTTGATCGCGCGCTTCACGCCGAAGCAGAAGCCCGCGTTGTCGGCAACGATCACTTCCATGAACTCGCCTCCGTTCCTGCCGGAAGAGCATCGATCGCGTCCATCACGCGCCGTGCGAACGCATTCCCGTCCTCACGACTCCCCGCGGCCCCAACCGGGGGCATCATGGGCGAGCCGAATATCAGCCGTATTTCAACCTGCCGCAACATGGAACGGCGGATCTGGTTGGATCCTGAGATGCGGGCGGGCACGACCGGAGCGCGGGCCGCCGCCGCCAAATGCGAGATACCGGCCCGCGGCGGCAGAAGGGACCCGCTCTTGCTGCGCGTGCCCTCAGGAAATATGAGGACCGCGCCCCCGCGATCCAGAACCCCTTCGGCACCACGCAACGCCGACCGTGCCTGGGGTCCCCGCTGAATCGGGATGCAATTGTAGCTCCTTAACATCGCTCCGAAAACCCAATTCTCGAACAGTTCTTGTTTGGCTAGGTAGTGGAGCGTCCGGGGCACCCACGCACCTACCAAGGGCGGGTCCCAGAACGAGATATGATTGCAAGCGATGATCAGGGGCCCCTTTCGCGGGATGTGCTCGCGCCCCTTCACCCGGTGTCGCAGGGCGACCCTGGCGAAATTGACCACGACCTCGCGGCTCATCGCATGGAACGGGGTCATCCTCCCGGGGCCCAGCCGGGCGAGCTCGGCCCAGTGGGATGCGAGCTCGACCTGCTCCTCCAGGGTCAGCCGGGTGGTATCGAGGGGGATCGCATCC
>JBGPMG010000122.1:0-7875 GCA_041486815.1 Candidatus Eiseniibacteriota bacterium
CCTCGCGCAGCAGCTCGGTTCGGAGTGCGTCGTCCGTTTCCCCTCGTGCGAGAAATTCGAGAAAGCGGACCGCCGCGGTGGTCGGCTCCGGGCGGAGGAAGCGGTCCAGGAGGCCGCGCACCCCGCTCCTGTCGCCGCTCGCGAGGAGCTTGTCGGCTACGGTCTCGAGCGCTTCGAGCGCGAGGGTGCTGTCGCCCAGCCCCTCGCGCAGGAGGCCCGCGAGGAGCAGGAGGTCCCAGCGCTTCTTCCGGGACGGCTCCTGGTCGATCAGCTTGAGGGCGGCCTCCGCCTTCGTCTCGGCGATGAGCCTCCGGGCAAGCTCCTCGGTCTCGCCCCATCTTGGATCGGTCGATGAGGCGGGCGGCTCTTCGACCTTGAGCGCCGCCAAGTAGCGGCGCAAATCCGCGTCCATCATTCTTGAGCTACCTCCGAGCCGGCCAGGATACCGCATCGGCGCGGTCCGGAGCCACCGTCGTATAATCCCCGAGCTTGCCCGATCATGGCGCCCACTCCGATCCCGAGGAGCACCGAATCCTCCGAAAGAAGCGCGTGACCCTCCAGGGCGACGAGATGCCGGCGATCGTGGCGGCTCCGCCGGGGCCGAAGTCCCGCGCCGCGGCGAAGCGGCTGCGCCGCGCGGAGGGGGCGGCCATCTGGGGCCGCGAGGAGACCCCGGTCGTCTGGTCGCGCGCCCGAGGCGCGGTCGTCGAGGATCTCGACGGGAACCGCTACATCGACTTCACCTCCGGCTTCGGCGTTGCTTCCCTCGGGCACGCGGCGCCGGAGGTGAAGCGCGCGGTTTCCGCTCAGGCCGGGCGTCTCGTCCAGGGACTCGGCGACCTAATGCCGCACGCGGCTCGGGAGCGGCTCGTGAGGCGGTTGTCGAAGCTGGGCGGGCGGCTCAGCCGCGTCCTCCTGGCGAGCACCGGCGCGGAGGCGGTCGAGCTGGCGCTGAAGACGGCCACGATCGCGAGCCGACGCCGGCGGGTCGTCGCGTTTCAAGGCGCGTACCACGGCGATTCTTACGGCGCGCTGGAGGTCACGGATCATCCGAAGCCGCCCGCTCCGTTGCGGGCGCAACTTCAAGGCCGCGCGATCCACGTGCCGTATCCCTATCCGTATCGATGCGCCCATGCTGCCGGCTGTGGCGGCGCGCGGTGCGAGGAGCAATGCCTCGAGGAAGCCTTCTCGGCGATCGACGCGGCACTTCAAGGAGGCGACCCGCCCGGCGCGGTGATCGTCGAGCCGGTCCAGGGGCGCGCGGGCGCGATCGTGCCGCCGCCCGGCTTTCTCCCGCGTCTCTGCCGGCTCGCCCGCGAGCGGAGCCTCCTGGTGATTTACGATGAGATCTTGACCGGCGCGGGCAGGACGGGACCCTTCTGGGCGTGGGAGCGATCGGGGCCGGAGGCTGAGCCGGATCTCCTCTGCGCGGGGAAGGGGCTCGGCGGCGGCGTCGCGATCGCCGCGCTCCTCGGGAGGCCCGAGTTGATGGAGACCTGGCGCGCGCACATTCCACCCTCGGGCGAGGCGCCGCACGCGAGCACCTTCTACGCCCATCCGCTTGCCTGCGCGGGCGCGCTCGCCGCGATCGAGCGGCTTGCTACGGCGGAATTCCGAGCGCATGCCGGGGGCTTGGGATCCGTGCTCGAGAAAGGGCTGATGGGGATCGCGGAACGGCACGGCGTCGTGGGCGAGGCTCGCGCGGCCGGTCTTCTCGGAGCGATCGAGCTGGTGCGCGATCGCGCGAGCCGGGAGCCAGCGCCCGAGATCCTCAACCGCCTGCTCCGAGCGCTCCTCGGCCGAGGGATCCTCGCGCTACCCGGGGGACTCCACGGAAACGTCCTCATGCTGCTCCCGCCGCTCACGATCCGAGAGGCGCAGCTTCGACACGGCCTCGAGGCGATCGACGCGGCGCTCGCCTAGATGTCGTGCGGCATGTATCCGACGGGGGATTGGAAGTAGTAGTTCCAGGGGTAGTGAAGGAAGTTCGAAACCCGGCTCGTGTAGACGCATGCGAAATCCTTGAGCTGGTGCCCGAAACGGCTCGATTCGTTGCCCTCGCGGAATAGAGAGCCCCACCGCGGGTTGTACGCGCGGTCGATTTTCACCCGGAGGCTCTCGATCTCGCCCTCCAGCTCGGTGCCGCGCCGGTCCGTCTCCTCGATCTGGATCGGAATCGCCTGCATTCGCGCCGCGATTTCGGCGCGCCGGGTCGGATCCGACCCATCGTTCTCGCTCAGGACGAACGTCAGGCGCCTGAGCTCCCGCCCGATGGCCGCCTTCTCGATCTCCAGCTGGTGCCGCTCAGAGGAGAGCTTCGCCAAGCGCTCGAACTCCTTGGCGAAGTCCGTCGTCACGGTGATCTCCCGGTCCAGCTCGGGCACGATCATGGCGGTCCGCCAGCCGGCGACGCGTTTCGATTGCAAGATATCCCCGTACGTGTGATCTCCGAAGTAAAGGATGTGCTCGCCGCTCGCGCCGAGGGCGCGCTGGAGGTACGCGCTCCCGCCCCCGCGGCCGATGGTCGCAGAGAGCCTCTGACCCTTTAGCTCCGGGACCGGCTCCGGCGCCTCGGTGGACGCGAAGAACTGAGGCTTCTTCGCCTCGACGATCACCAGGTTGAAGAGCTCCGTCCAGTGTCCGGGAGCGCCCCTTCCGCGCTGCAGAATGTGCTGGAGCAGCTTGTCCGTGTACTCCCATTCGCTGTTCGTGAGCAGGAAGAGCTTCTTTCCGCTTCGCCGGAACTCCTCCAGGGTGATCCGCGCCTCCGGGTCGTATCGGAGGTAGCGGTCGAGGTCCCCCGTGATCACCGATTTGAGCGAGCCGTCCCGGTGGGCCTCATCGATCATCTCCCGGACGTCCTGGTAGATCTTCTCGTAGTCGATCGGCCCGCCGCGGTCGCGACGTTCGAGGAAATCGATCAGGCAGAGATAGAGGTAGACCTCAGGCAGGTGGAACAAGGTATCGACGGAGACGTAGTTCTCGTGCCCGAGCCGGATCCGATCCGATCGATACGCGCGGCGGCGCTCGTCCGAGCGGAGCTGGTTCAGTCCGTGGAAGGCGCGCGAGACAAAATTGAAGTAGTCCATCTTGAGGAGATTGCCGCGTTTCTTGTCCACGACGAGACCGCGGATCACCCAGGGCGGATCGTAGGGGAAGCCCAGAATCTCGCGCGGATATCCCTTGGTTTTGACGAGTTTTTGTTTCGTGAGGTCGAACGCGAGCGTCTCGACCGCGACCGGATCGTAGTGCGCGAGCGTGTGGTCGAGGTCGAAGCCGATGGCCCGGATCTTCGTCATGCGCAGGTTTCGGTTGACGAAGACCCGGTGGCGCCGCGGGATCCGATGCTCGCGGTATCGAAGCGCGCGCGCGGAGGGCTCGCGGGGCGCCGCCGGCGGCGGACCCACCCGGGTTGCTACCTTGGTCTCCGGGGGGGCTTGGGGCTTCGTGTCGGCCATGGGGGCATTGTAGGGAATCGGGCGGCGACGCGCCACGACTTGACGCGCCCCTGCCGCGTCCCTACCTTACCGAGGTGAATCTCTGGCTCTACGAGGATCCCGAGGCGGCCACGTTCGGCCCGCACGCGCTCCTTCGTCCCGTGTTCGCCCTCCGGTGCGGCATCTTCTCCCTGATCGAGAAGCTGATTCGAGCCTTTCCCGACGCGCCGCTCGTGCTCGTCGTCCGGCCGGAGCTCGAGGACTTGGCACGGGCCCTCTTTCCGACGGCCGCGGTAGGAGAGCCGCCGGCGGAAGAGACGCTCTTCGTGAACGGCCGGCTCTGCATGACCGACGACGAGGTGCTCCATTTTCTCGCCGCGTCTCCGACCGAAGCCTCCTACATGGCGAACGGGGTCCTCTTCGCCGCGAAGGTCGGAGCGAAGCGGGTCGCCCATGTCGTCCGCCACCTTCGCGCGGGCGAACCGGAGCGGGCGTTCGAAGAGCTTCGTTACCCGGCCGAGGTGAACGCGTTCCTCGCGCGTTCCGCGGCCGATCTGATCCGGTGGAGCCCGAGGCAGATCGTGCAGGATTTCCGGAGCGCGTTTCAGCCGGGAACCGTGCGTGGAACCATCGAGGCCGGCGTGCACGTGACCCAGCCGGAGGCGATCCACGTCGCAAGGGGCGCCCGGATCCAGTCGGGCGCCGTGCTCAACGCGGAGATGGGCCCAATCTTGATTCAAGAGAACGCGACGGTCGAGCCGCTGGCGTACGTGGAGGGTCCGGCGGCCATCGGCGAGCGGACGGTCGTGAAGTCGGGAGCGAAGATCCGGGGCGGATCGTCGATCGGCCCGGTCTGTAAAGTCGGTGGCGAGATCGAGGCGTCCGTCTTTCAAGGCTACTCGAACAAGCAGCACGACGGTTTCCTGGGCCACTCGTTCGTGGGAGAATGGGTGAACCTGGGCGCCAACACCAACAACAGCGATCTCAAGAACAACTACGGCGAGGTCCGCTTCTTCCGCTCGGCCGCGGCGCTCCGGGAAGGGAAGGGCGAGAATTCCGGACAGAAATTCCTGGGGCTCACGATCGGCGACTTCACGAAAACCGGGATCAGCGCCTCCTTCACGACGGGGTCGGTGGTGGGTATCGGCTGTAACCTCTTCGGCACGGAGTTGATGCCCGCGTACGTCCCGTCGTTCGTCTGGGGCTCGCCCGGCGCGTTCGTCGAGCACCGGATCGACGCCGTGATCGAGACCGCGGCGCGCGCGATGGAGCGGCGCAAAATCGAGCTTCGGGTCGAACTCGATTCGCGGATCCGGCAGGCCTCCGACGACACCAAGGAGGACCGCGCGATCTTCCTCGGCGAGAGCCCCGCCGCTTCGCGCAAGCGACGCTGATGAACGGACGCTTCGAGCAGCCTCGTCCGATCGTATTCGGCGGCCCGCTTTCGCCCGGCGTCAGGACGCTCCTCTTCACGACGGTCGGCGTTTGGGTCTTCCAGCTGCTCGCAGGACTCTTGGCCCAGGTCCGCTTCGACCGGCTCTTCGGCCTCGTGCCGTACGACGTCACCCACCACCTCTTCTTGTGGCAAGGGGTGACCTATCTGTTCCTCCACGGCGGTTTCTTCCACCTGCTGCTCAACATGCTCGCGCTCTGGATGTTTGGCACCGAGCTGGAGTGGCTGTGGGGAACCGGGAGGTTTCTCCGCTTCTACTTCGTGACCGGCATCGGCGCCGCGCTCTGTTCGACGCTGGTGACGCCGAACAGCACGATCCCCATCATCGGGGCATCCGGGGCGATCTACGGTCTCCTCGCCGCGTACGGACTGCTCTTCCCAGAGCGGATCCTCCTCCTCTACCTGGTGATCCCGATCAAGGCGAAGTACTTCGTGCTGATCCTGGGGCTGATCACATTCTGGTCGAGCCTCACGTCGAGCGGCGGAGGGGTCGCGCATGTGGCGCACCTGGGAGGAATGCTCTTCGGCTGGCTCTACTTGAGAGGCTTCGGGCCCTGGCGCGGGATTCGGAATCCGCTGCCGGGGTGGTGGGAGCGATGGCGGCGCGAGCGGCTGCGGAAGAAGTTCAAGGTCTACTACAAGGAGACGCGGGGCGACGACGACGCGACCGAAACCTGATCACGGGGGACCGGCTCGCGCTAGGGGCGAATTCCCCGAGCCATCGCGGTGGCCGCGAAGACGATCAGAATGACGAGCAGGGTCTGGACGTCGCTGATCCGCGCGATCAGACGCGCCCTTCGGACATCGACGGCCTCCCCCCGACGTATCGCGATCCTCCAGCGAATGAGCGTGACCATCGGCATGATTTCGAGGGCGAGAATCGCGGCGAAGAGGGCCATCTTGACGGCGAAGTAGGGCTGGCCCATGTAGTAGAGCGTGCCTTTCTCCAGTCCTCCGAACGCCCGTGCCGCGCCGGTTCCGATCCAGAGGAGCGCCGCGAAACCCCACAGGCCATCCCCGGCGAAGACGCGGCGGAGTCCCTGGGCGTCGAGCGTTCCCCGAAGCGCCCGCGCACGCTCCCAGATCCCCGTGAAACCGATCGCGAGCGCGAGAAGGTGGATCGCCGCGAGGCCCCAGCGCAGCGTCACGCGCGATCCAGAATCATGGGTGGGACTCGCTCCATCAGGGTTATCCCTTCCCGATCTTGAGGCCGGCCATGATTTCCTCCAGGGCGGCCTTCGGCGGGCGGACGCGGTCCATCGGCAGCGTCGCGAGCGGCTCGTCCACGAGGTCGAGCTCACGATCGAGCGAGGCCTTCGCCGGATTCAGGTGGAGAATCCCGGTGTGGAACCGGCCCTCTTCCCGGCCGCGGTGGATCATTCCGAGCGCTCGCATGGGGTCGCTCGGGTCGTAGTCCTCCTCCAGCTTCTTCAGCACGATCCGCGAGCCGTCGTGCATAGCGACCTCCCGCGTCTCGCCCGGCGCATAGTCGATTTCGATGTTCTCGAAGTGGGGGATGAAGGTCACCTCGTGCAGGGGCGCGTCATGCTCCTTCACGTTCAGGTAGCTTTTCGTCGAGCCTTCGTGGTTGTTGAAGGTCACGCACGGGCTGATCACGTCGAGGACCGCCGTCCCGCGGTGGGAGAAGGCCGCCTTGAGGATCGGCCGAAGCTGCTTCGGATCGCCCGAGAAGGACCGCGCCACGAAGCCGCAGCCCAGCTCGATCGCGACCGCGCAGAGATCGATCGGCATGAACTCGTTCACCTGGCCCGCCTTGGCCTTCGTGCCGACGTCCGCGGTCGCCGAGAACTGCCCCTTCGTAAGGCCGTAGACGCCGTTGTTTTCGATGATGTAGACGACGGGGACGTTGCGCCGGATGAGATGGCAGTATTGCCCGAGACCGATCGAGGCGCTGTCTCCGTCACCCGAGATGCCGAGGAGGATCAGCTCTCGATTGGCGACATGAACGCCGGTCGCGATCGAGGGCATCCGGCCGTGCACGGCGTTGAAGGCGTGCGAGCGGCCCAGGAAGTAGGCGGGCGTCTTGCTCGAGCAACCGATCCCCGAGAGCTTGGCCACGCGGTGCTGCTCGAGGCCCAGCTCGTAGGCCGCCTGAATGATGCTCGCCGTGATCGCGTCGTGCCCGCAGCCGGGGCAGAGCGTGGACTTGGAGCCCTTGTAATCGCTCGCGGCCAGGCCGATTCGATTTCCAACGACGTTTGCCGTACCGCTCATCGGGCCCCTACCTCCATCCGCTCGCCGGCCCGCATGCCGTCGATCACACTCTGGGCGTCGATCGGGAGCCCGTCGTAGTGGAGGATCGATCGGAGGCGCGGTGCTAAGTCGGCATATTCCATCTTGAGAAGCGAAGCCATCTGGGCGTCGCGGTTCTGCTCGACGACGTAGATCCGCTCATGCGCCTCCACGAACTGGCGCACCTCCTTCGAGAAGGGATAGGCCTTCACCAGAAGATAGGAAGTCGTGAGGCCCTCGGCGCGGAGGCGATCCCGCGCCTCTCCCATGGCGTGGTGCGTCGAGCCGAAGGCGATCATGCCGACCTCGGCGCCCCGCGCTTGATCGACGACCGGAGGCGGCACGAGCCCCTTCGCGGTTTCCCACTTCCGCCGGAGGCGATCCATTACCCGGGCGTAGGTTTCCGCGCTCTCCGTATAGCGGGCCTGCTCGTCGTGGCCGGAGCCGCGCGTGAAGTAGGACGCGAGCGGATGCGCGGTCCCCGGCAGGGTCCGGTAGGGAATCGCGTCGCCGTCGACATCCTTGTAGCGCTCGAACGACCCGATCCTCGTGAGATCGGCCGCGTCCAGGACCTTGCCTCGGTCCCACGGCCTCTCGGGATAGCGGAACGGGTCCGACATCCAGAAGTTCATCCCAAGATCGAGGTCCGACATGACGAAGATCGGCGTCTGGAGGCGCTCGGAGAGATCGAACGCGCGGAGCCCAAACTCGTAGCAGTCCTCCACCGTGGCG
>JBGPMG010000123.1:0-7846 GCA_041486815.1 Candidatus Eiseniibacteriota bacterium
AGTGGCAGGTCGTCATCGACGCCGGCGTGGGTAAGACGCCCACCTTTGCTCCCTGGATCAGGGGGGAGACAAATGCTTTCGTTGTTCTCTGCGATCCGACTCCAAGGCATCTTCCCAAGCTGCGCGCTTGGGCGGCAGTTCAGGATCGTGTCGAGCTAATCGAGGCGGCAGTGGCTACTGGAGATGGTCGAATTGCCTTCTTTGAGAGCAGCGTCGAGGAATCCGGTTCCGTGGACGACACGCACATCAATCGAGGCGCGCCGGGGAGGGTCGTCAGTGTCGACGGGATTTCCCTAAGTTCGCTTCTCAATCGGGCCAGTCAACACGGGGCGGTCGCGCTCGTAAAGCTCGATCTTGAGGGAGCGGAGTTCGAGATCTTTCGTGAAGCACAGTATGTGACCGATCTTCTCGAATCCGTGCCACAGTGGTTCATTGAGTTCCACCCAACTCCACGAACGAAGCATTCTTTCTCGGACATGTCGCGGATTCGGAAGCTATTCCGCTTAAGGCGCTTCCGCGAGTTTTCGAGGAATGGTGTTGACTACCTTTTCTGGCGGGATTGATGGCTTCCACCAGGAGCATCTATTAAGTGCAAGTCCGCAGAATTGCTTACGTGACTCGAGAGCTGCCGCATTATCGAGTACCCCTCATCGATGCCTTCGCGCATCGAGGAGTTGCCTGCGACATCCTGATTGCAGGGCGGTCGGGGAGAGGGGGCAACAGCCGAGAGTTCGGGCCTATGGGCAGCGATCGGGTCAGACACTTCCATCAACAGCGAATTGGGTGGCGATCGGACATTCTCCGGTCCCTCGGTTCATGCCGTGTTGACGCGATCATTGTGGAGCATGGCGCTTCGCTTGATTTCACTTGGACCGTGCTGCTAGCGACGCAGCTCAAGGGGACACCGCGGGTCCTTTGGACCCATGGCATTGAACGCAGAGAGCGATTTACGAATCGCAAATCACTAGCGTCACGAGGGCGTTGGTGGCAGCTACGACTAGCCGATGGGATTCTGTGCTATGACAGCGCTACGGCGAATCAGCTGCAGCACTCATTTCCCGAAAAGGTCGTGGGATTCGCGCCAAATTCGGTCGATGGAGATACGCTCACCTCGCGGCTGCAGGAATTGAAGCGTGAAGGTCGCGAGACTGTCCGGCGCCGGCTCGGGCTGGAAATGGGTCACTATCTATTGACGCTTGGTCGCTTAGCGCCGGAGAAGGAGTTTCACAGAATCATTCCGATTCTGGAGCATGTTCGGGCCGCCGGCGTCCAGGCCGGGGCGATTGTGGTCGGAGCTGGACCGGAAGCGGAGAGGGTCGAGAGGCTAGCGCGTGAGCACGGATTCACATTGGGGAAGGACCTGATTCTCACGGGCGAAATATCGGATGCTTCACAGTTGGCGCAGTGGCTCTATTGTGCCGATGTCTCCGTCCAACCTGGCGCTCTCGGCCTCGCCGTTGTCGACTGTCTCTTCGCTGGGGTGCCGACGATCACGGTACGGCCCGGGCCCAAGGGGCCATTCCATGGCCCGGAGTGGGCATATATCGTGCATGGGTCCAACGGATGGGTCGTCGAGGAGAACACGGACCTCGCTCTGGCGATTGTCGCAGGCACCTATTTGGCCGAAACTGCCGAGAGACGCATGCAATATCGGGAGTCATGTACAACCTACGCCCAGGCTCATCTCGGCGTAGGTCGCATGGTGGACGGGATCTTGATGGTGCTCCAGTCCACAGCGGCTAGATTGGGGCGGCCGGTTTTACCGTGCTAGTTCAGGCCTCCCTCCGCCTCTTCCCACCCGGGCTCTCCCCCTTCCGCCCGCCGGTCATTCCGCCACTCCTTGTAGAGCCACCATAAGAACGTCGTGTTCGTCGTCAGGTAGCGCCGGCAGAGACGGCGCGGCTCCTGCCGGAGCCGATAGAGCCACTCCAAGCCGTTTCGCTGCATTGCGTCGGGCGCCCTCCGACGGAATCCTGCAAAGACGGGAAAAGCAGCACCCAGGCCGAACATCACCGCGCGAACGTTTTCGACGTTCCGGTCCATCCACTTCTCTTGCTTGGGACATCCCAGAGCGACGAACAAGAAGCCCGGGTTCGCGAGACTGATACGGCGGATCATCGCGGCGTCCTCATCGCGCGTCATCTCGCGGAACGGTGGTGACTCCATACCAACGACTCGAAGGCGCGGATAGGCTGCGCGCAGGCGGCGCCGGATGGCCGTCAAAACCTCAGGTGTTGACCCGAGAAAGTAGACATTAATGGACTCTCTCTCCGCCGTTGCGCAAAGAGCGGGCAGGAGATCCATCCCCGCCACGCGCTCCTGATCCGGGTGACCGTTACGTCGCATGAGCCACACTAGAGGCATTCCGTCCGGCGTTACGGCGTCAGCTCGCCTGAGAACCTCGGCAAGGGAACGATCCCTGCGGGCTTCGACCAGCATATGGACGTTAGCGAGGCAAACCATGCGACCCCGATCCTGTGCCTTCCCCCATAGGGTGACCGTCTCTACAAGGTCTTCGAACCTCAGCGCCGTCAGTTCCGCCGTGAGAACCTTTACGGTCGGCACCGGCGACGTCCGAATCGATCGAAGGCTAGTGGGCAGAGGTCCGTTAAGAAGTGCCAAGATTGCCTCCCTCCCTGACTACCACTCGACACCCGCGCCCAGCCGGGCGGAGTGGGTGAAATTGAAGGCCTCTCCTCCCAAGACGAATACGGCACCATCGAGAAGATGTAAAGAGGGACCTGTGGCGTTCTGGTTGCCCACCGAAGCCGGGCCTTCCAGCGATGGCCGTGGGCGGCTCGGTAGACGTTTTTGGTTGACACAATGCGCGAACTGTCGTTTCACTATGTCGTGCTCGCTGAGACTCCGACGCGCTAACGTCTAATCCTGATTCGGCGGCTCGGATGCTGCCGGGAGGACCGCACTGACGCATGACGGCACGGCGGCTCGCATCCGCGAGCCGGAGCCGGCACCCGACTTCCAGCACATCACGGCTCCGCCTTCCCCTGTCGCGGCTGATTCGCGCCGGCGCCGCGACACCCTGCCGGTTCTCGGACACCGCGCATTCGTGATTCTAATTTTGGCCGGAGACCTTACCGCCGCATTCATTGGTATTGCGGTGTCCGCATTGATCCGATTTTCCCCGGAAGCACTCGTTGCCGTTCCTCGGACCCCCGAGGGCGCAGCACTCCTCGGAATTGCCGCCATCATTTGGATCGCGTTGCTGAGCGCTCGCGGTGGCTATTGGCCGAGTGTCACGATCGCGAGGGTGCATCAAGCGCTTCGCATCGCAGGAGCGGGCTCGGTCGCGTGGATTCTCATTCAGATCTTCGCCTTCTGGCTGAAAGTGCCAATCCCGTTCGAGAGCCGCCTCGTCATGGCGCTCTCCTTTCCGGTAACGGTCCTCGGCCTTGTCGCGTTCCGACTGTTGGTCATAAGACCACTCGCAAAGCGAGTCTACGGCCGTCAGAGCCATGGCCCCTTACTCGTTATGGGCGATTCGGAGCGTTCCATCCGCATCGCCGACGAGTTTGAGCTGCGCGACCAGAGGCGGCGAAGGGTGATGCACCAAGCGATCGCACCGATGACTCCCGGTCGGGCACAGTCGCTAGTGGTCGAGCACGAAGCGGGGGAGGTTGTCCTCGATCCCGACTCACGGACTCCATCCGAGGTCCTCGAAATCGCCTTCGCTTGCCTCGACGCCGGGGCGGAGGTACGGCTAATGTCGGCCGAGTCACGAATGATCATTCGCAGACCCGAAAATGGGGGCATCGGGGGCCTGCCATTCATGCAGCTTCGTCGTTTCGATCTCGCTGGCCCAGAAGTGCTTCTAAAGCGAGTTCTGGACCTGGCCGGATCGACGATCGGACTTATCGTGCTTTCACCATTCCTGGCCGTCATTGCGATTGCGGTCAAACTTAGCTCGCCCGGTCCAGTGATTTACAGCCAAGAGCGAGTGGGGCACCGCGGAACGCCCTTCCAGATGTTCAAGTTCCGGACGATGAAGGACGGGAGCGATTCGAAGGCTAATCAGGACTACCTTCGATCCTTCATTCGGGAGGGCACGCCCGCCGAGATTACGGCGGACGGGACTATGATCTTCAAGCCCCCACGCGATCCTCGCGTTACAAGCGTCGGTGTTTGGCTGCGTCGTCTATCGCTCGACGAGTTGCCCCAGCTGTATAACGTGCTGCTCGGCGACATGAGCCTAGTAGGTCCTCGCCCCTGCCTGCCGTACGAATGGGAACTCTACGAGCCGTGGCAACGTCGCCGACTCGACGTGTTACCAGGCTGCACAGGACTGTGGCAAGTAAAGGGGCGTAGTCGCGTGCGATTCGAGGACATGGTGATCCTCGATCTTTACTATGCCCACCATGGCACGCTGCTAAGCGACCTACACCTGATCATCAAGACGATACCAGTCATGGCACAGGGGCGCGGGGCATACTAGGTCGCCTGCCTACCACTCTACCCGCCCGCTGATTCGAAAGGGCGTTTCGCTCTTCGCTGGCGCCAGGACGTGATCTAGATTCTGAATTGACGCAGTGCCGACACCCGCCTCCACCCGCACCCACCTCGCGGGCGTATAGATCACCGTCCCGCCAAGTCTCGTCTCTCGTTCCACGACGCCCTGAAATGCCGACGCGTCCACCTCGCCGTCAGCCTTTGCCCATGCATCGCCGAGATGGCCCTCCCCCTTTTGCCGCCATTCGCCTCGCAGGCGAAATTCCCAATTCGCTCCCCATTCCAGCGACGCCTCGCCGCTCAGCGCCCGGACGTCGGGGCCGAGTACGTAGCCTGTGGGGAAGCCGTTGAACTCGAAGTCATGGTGATGCCAGACTGAGTAGACGAAGTTGTTCACCCGCGAATACTCCACCGCTGCTCCAATGGCTCCTCGTCCCTTCAACGTCCGGCGCCAGTCCGCGCCAGCCTGATAGCCGAGCATATCGGGCTTGTAGTCGCTGCTGAACGAGTAGTCGTCCATCAGGAATTCGCCGTGGAGCCGCCAGCCGGGGCGAACTTCCCAGGCGACGTCGGCCGCCAAAAGAACGTTGTTCTTGTCAAGCAGCACTCCGGTCGAATCCGCCGGCGAGAGCTGCCCGGTCTTCGGTCGCTTCTCCCAGAACGAGTAGGGCACAAACGGCATCAGGTATAGAGGGGCCTGGCTTGTCCCGTCGAAGCGGGCCAACTCGGTAACCCCTGCGGTGATCCGGCTGCTTGCACTCCATTCCAGCCGGTGTCCCGCCAAGTAGGTTTCGGGGCCTGGATCGAGCAGGGCCACGAGTTGCGTGTATCGGAGCCGACGCAACATGGTTCCCTCGACACGAAGCATATCAAACGCCGGCGCGGCAGCGGAGAGCGCGAGCGTTCCACTCTCGCCCGGCCCCCACCGAAGCCATGTGTGACCGAACAAGAATCGAAGGCGCGAGATGGGGAACTCAACGTATACCTCATTCACGTAGGAGTTGAAGTTGACGCCCTCCACGAGGGAATTGAAATCGCCGAAGTCGGGCGTCCCACGTCCTCCCTGCGAGGCCGTTCCCTCATAGAGGTTCGCGACGAATACCGACGAACTATCCAGCGCTCCCGCCACCGCGACGCCCACGCGATAATCCCGATTCACGTCCGGATGATTCCTCGGGTCGTCTTCGTAGAGCAGAGACACGTACGGCGAGGCCTCGAGCCGCTCGTCATCCTCGCCCGCCATGGAAATCAGCGGCTTCGTCGCTCCGCGCGCCCCAGGATCCACCAGCCGCATCGCGCGCTGAAACGCGGGATCCTCCTCCGATCCGGCTCGCGCCTCAGCAAGCTCTCTGAGGAACGCCAACACCTCGGCCCTCCGCAGCGGCCGGCTCGACAGGAATTTCGGCTGAATTCCATAGCTCGTCGCGAGACGCTCGAGATCGCGGTAAATAGAGCTGTCCGTGGGGATGCGCTCTTGGGGCAAGTAGGTCGCGAGGGCCGCGATAGGGGTGCAAAGCAGCGCGACACTCAAGATGAACGCGACCGGAAGGCGATGCATCGCGGGCAGGATAGCCGCTCCCCACCGCGGAGTCCACCGTCGAACCCCGCTCCCCACCCCGGAGTCCATCGTCGACCCTACTTCCACAAGCGGAGTCCATCGTTGACCCCGCTCCCTGCGCGTCCCTATGCTCCTTTGATGCGCCTCCGGTTCAGACCCGCGCTCTGGTTCGCCCTGGGGGCGATTCTGGCCGTCCTCATGCCGTTTTCCGCGCGCGCGAGCACCCTTCCCTACATTCCCCTCGACCACTGGGTGACGCCGTTCATCACCGAGGCGATCGGCCGCGGATTCCTTCCGAGCCTCTCGCTGGCCGACCGTCCCTACTCTCGAGAAGTGGTCGCGCGTGCGCTCCGCGCGGAGCGCGCCTTGGCCGACTCGACACAACGCGACTACACGCCGTTCGAGGGCTGGCTGATCGACCGGATCGAGAACGAGATCGATCCCGCCGAGCCGCAGCCGCCGGCCGCCTTCTCGACACTCACGGGCGATGCCTCGCTGGGCTTCGGACTGGAAGCGCGGGCCGAGGCGGAGACCGGCGAGGATCAGCGGCGCTTTGGCAAGGACGACGTCAAGGGGATCGCGCTGCCGTACGCCGGGTTTACGTCCGGGCGCGGTCTGGCCGGAGGACTTCGCTTCCGATTCGACACCGACGGGGAAAAGGTGCCGGATTTCAACGGGAGACCGTGGCGCCATGGCTGGACGGGAGATGAGCGGAACGCATACCTGCTCGTCCAGCTCGGCGCCGCGGACGTGTTGCTAGGCCGCGACGATCTCCGCTGGGGCGCGTCGGAGAAATCGACGCTCTTGCTCTCGTCCTACGCGCCCCCATTCGATCAGATCGGCCTGCGCGTCCACGTCGGCTCCGTGACCGCGTCGTCGTTCTTCGCGAGTCTCGACGCAATGACCCTCGACGCGCCGGTGGCGGAGGCGCCGGGGGACACGCTCCCCGCCGGCACGAAGGTGCTCCGGCACATCAGCGGTCATAGGATCCGCTGGCAGGTCAGCCGCACCGTGGCGCTCGGAATTGCGGAAACGGTCGTCTATGGCGGCAAGGACCGCGGCCTCGAGGCGGAGTACACGATTCCAGTCTCGATCTACTACGCCGGGCAGTGGAACAAGGGGAAGAACGACAACGCGCTTCTCTCCTTCACCGGCGAGCTCCGCCCGATCCCGAGCATGGAGCTCTACGGAGAGCTGATGATCGACGACGCCCAGTTCGAGCACAAGTCGGCCGCGGACAAGGAGCCGTTCGAGGGTGGGTTCCTCCTCGGGCAGCGCTTCTACAACCCATTCGGGTTGGATGGCGGGCTTTTGCGGGTGGAATGGGCCAAGGTCCAGCCGTTCACCTACAACCAGGTCCTGCCCTGGAACCGTTACCTCTACCGGGGCCAGCCGATCGGATTCGACCTCGGCTCCGACGCGCAGGCGATCGACGTGGAGTTCCGCCACTGGGCTTCCGAGAAAGTCACCTGGTCCGTGGGGTACAGGTTGGAGGAGCGGGGGCAGACGCGTGCGACCGATCCATGGCCGGTCCCGATCACAGGGCCGGACTCCCTGAATTCGTTCCCGCAGTTCGACCACGTCCCGACGGGGACCGTCGAGCAGAGGAACAAGATCTCAACCGAGCTGTGGATGCACCCGAGGTCCGGCGTCGACCTCCGCCTCGGCGGAGGCTACGTCGACGTGAAGAACGTGGAGAACGTGAAGGGCGACCGGCGGGTCGAGTGGTTCTTCCAAGGCTCGCTTCGCTTGAACTGGAGCAGTTGGCTGAGGCCGGGAGAGAATTGAAGCCGCCGGGGAGAAGATGAAGCCGCGGCTCGGCTA
>JBGPMG010000124.1:0-7805 GCA_041486815.1 Candidatus Eiseniibacteriota bacterium
CGAACTTCTTGGGATCGACGATAGTCGAGTTGATGTTGGTGAAGATCTTGAACTCGCCGGCGCAGCGCACGTCGTAGCCGTAGCTCGAGGTGCCGTAGGAGATGATGCGACCATCGCCCTCGCCCCGGACCTGATTAGGCTCGAACGGCTCGATCATTTTCTTCTCGGCCGCCATCCGGCGGATCCAGTCGTCCGATTTTATGCTCATGGCGGCTTCTTTCCCGTGATCCGCTCGGTAGTGTGATCGGGGTGCGCGTGGAGCATCGGGCGGGAAGAGCAGGATTTCAAGGGTGATGTTCCGGTAACTCGAGGCCGCTATAATCACCCCCCATGCCGCGACGGATTTACATCGAGACGTATGGCTGCCAAATGAACGTGGCGGACTCCGAGCTGATGTTCGGCCGGTTCCGCGCCGCTGGCTACGACCGCGTGGAGTTGCCCGCGGAGGCCGACGTGATCCTCCTCAACACGTGCGCGATCCGGGAGCATGCCGAGCAGCGCATCTACGGACGCCTCGGCGAGCTGACCCGGCACAAGGTCCGCCGCCCGGGGGTCGTTCTCGGCGTGACCGGGTGCATGGCGCAGCATCTGAAGGGACGCCTCCTCGACCGCGTGCCTCAGGTGGACCTGGTCGTCGGACCGGACGCCTACCGCGACCTACCGGAGCTCATCGACCAGGCCCGGGAAGAACCGGTTCTCGCGACGCGCTTGAGCCGGGACGAGACGTATGCCGATCTCGCCCCCGCCCGCGCCGACGGCGTCCGGGCGTGGATCAGCATCATGCGCGGGTGCGACAAGTTCTGTGCCTTCTGCATTGTTCCCTACGTGCGCGGACGCGAGCGAAGCCTACCGGCCGGAGAGGTGATCAGGCAAATCGAGCACGCCGCCGCGGAGGGATTCAAGGAGGTCGTCCTCCTGGGGCAGACGGTCAACGCCTATCGGGACGGCGATGTCGATTTCGCGGAGCTTCTCCGCCGGACCGACGGCGTCCGGGGGATCGAGCGAATCCGCTTTACCTCGCCCCATCCCGCAGACATGACCGACCGCGCGGTCGATGCGATCGCGAGTTGCGCCAAAGTTTGCCCCCAAGTCCATCTCCCGCTCCAATCGGGCTCGGACACGGTGCTCGACCGGATGCGCCGCACATACACCATCGCGCAGTATGAAGCGCTCGTCGCCAAGCTTCGCGCCGCCATCCCGGGGCTCGCGCTGACCACGGACATCATCGTCGGCTTCCCGGGCGAGACGGAGGAAGATTTCGAGGCGACGCGGGCCGCGATGCGGCGGGCCCGCTACGACGCGGCGTTCGTCTTCAAGTATTCGCCGCGGCCCGGGGCGCGGTCCGCGGAGTGGCCCGAAACAGTGGCCGAAGAGGAGAAGACGCGACGCATCTCGATCTTGATCGAGGAGCAGAAGTGGACGTCGCTCGAGATCAACGAGGCCGGCGTCGGTGGCGAAGTCGAGGTGCTCGTCGAGGGACCCGCGAAGCGTGATCCGGAGCGGTGGTTCGGGAAGACGCTCCAATTCAAGACGGCCGTATTTCCCCACGGAGTAGAGAAGGTCGGCGATACGATCCGCATGCGCGTGGCTGAGGTTTCGCCGTACACCTTGTTCGGAGATGGAGTTCCCGCGGCGGCCCGCACCACGGAGGACGTGACGGTCTGAAGACCGGGGCATTGTTGCTCGCTCTCGGTCTTGCTCTCCTCTTCCCGCCGCAGGCGTCGGCCGTTACCGCACCCGGAGTCCGCTACTCGATCGATGTTCGGCTCGATCCCGGGCGTCACCGCCTCGACGGATGGGCGACCATCGTCTACCGAAGCGGCGCCGACAGCTCGCTCCCCGCGATCCATCTCCACGCCTATCCCAACGCGTTTTCGAGCCACCACACCATCTATGCGCGCGAGGGTGAGCGGGTGGCGGAAAATTACGACCTCCGATTCGCTCGACCGTCCGACCGCGGCTGGATGACGATCGACTCGGCGACCGCCGGCGGCCTTCCGGCGCGGGTGGTCATGGACGAGACGCTCGCGCGCGTCGACCTCCCGCATCCGCTCGCTCCCGACGACTCGATCGCCCTCAAGCTCCACTTCGCCGTGCAGATCCCGAAGCAGTTCGACCGCCTGGGCCGGACCGGAAACGCGTACTCGATCGCTCAGTGGTACCCCAAGGTCGTGGTCTACGACGATCTGGGGTGGCACCTGGACCCGTTCCACTTCCTGTCCGAGTTCTATGGCGAGTATGCGACGTACGACGTCGCCATCACGCTGCCGGATCGTTTCTGGGTCGGCGCTACGGGCGTCCCTCGGGGAGCCGAAGGCGGCGACAACGAAGTCCCTCGATTTCCGGCCGAGATGCCCCGCGACAGCGCCACGGTAACGATCCATCTCACGCTCGCCGATTCGCTCTCGAATCGCTGGCCCACGGAGAAGTTGGAGGCGGAAACGGACCCGGAGCAGCCTCGACACGCGGGGCCCGTCGCCTTCCCGCGCGGAGGACGCGGCGCAATGCGCGTCCCGCGAAATTCGCCGGTTCATTACTGGTACCGGTGGAAGGACGCGAACGTGGCCGCCCGCGAGGAAGCGGACCGAGCCGGGAGGCCGGGGCCGCTCCGCATGATCGTCGCGGCCGCAGACACGGCGGTGTTCGACACGCTCCATGCGCTCGCTGCGGAAGCCGCGCCGCGCGACACGGTTCTTCCGTCGCTCAAGACGCTCCGCTTTCACGCCGAGCGCGTGCATGACTTCGCGTGGGTCACGAGTCCCGACTACGTGGGGAGCGACACGACCTGGGCCGGCATCGAAGTGAGCGCGCTGGTGTTCCGTGAGGACGCGGAGAAGTGGCGCGAGATCAGGGCGCAGACGGTCGACGCGTTGCGACACTACACGAAATTGGTTGGTCCGTATGTGTGGCCTCGATTCACCGCCACCGAGGCCTTCTGCGGCGGGAGCGCGATGGAGTACCCGATGCTCGTGATGGACGAGCCAGGCATGTACTCCAAGCTCTTCCACAATCTGGATGACGCCAACGCCCACGAGGTGGGACACAACTGGTTCTACGGCATGCTGGGGAGCGACGAGCGCGCCGACCCGTGGCTGGACGAGGGGTTCACACAGTACGTCGAGCACGACCACATCGACACAAAGTATCCCCACGGTCTCTTCCGATACGCCGATCGGTTCCCGTGGGTCGGCCGGATGTCCGCGCTGGATCTGAACGAGCAGTATTACCTCGCGCGTGCCTGGGCCAGGGACGAGCGGCCCATCGTCACGCCGGCGGATGGGCATCCGGGTTTTCCGACCTACGGGACAGCGGCGTACGCCAAGCCTGCCAGCATGCTGCATACGCTGCGTGGGATCGTCGGCGACTCGCTCTTCACGGTATTCCTCCATGACTACTACCGCCGGAACCTCTTCCATCATCCGCGCCCAGCCGATGTCCTGAGCGCCGCCCGAGAGGCGACGGGTGAAGATTTCGCGCCGTTCTTTCGTTCGTGGACCGAGACCCTCGAGCGCCCGAGCTTCTCCCTCGGCACGGTTCGCCGAGAGCAGGCGGGAACGAGCTATCGGACTTCGGTCGTCGTGCGCCGCGAGGAGGCGATGGTCCTCCCGGTGACCGTTGAGGCGACGTTCGCCGACGGAACGCGCCAGGAGCGCCGAGTGCTTGCCCGGGAGCGCGAGACGCCGGCGGTCTTCGAGAGCCGGTCGCCGCTCCGGAGCGCGCGGCTCGATCCGCGCCACGAGATCATCGAGATGGACCGGCTCGACAACGGCACTGGGACCCTGCCGCCGATGCGATTTCATTTCCTCGGCGGGTTCCCGTCCGCGGAAGCGATCGGGGTCGCGTACGGGCCAACGATCTGGCACGGCGAGGAAGAAGGACTTCGATTGGGCGGTTGGCTCGACGGCCGATACCTCATCTCGAAGGATTTCCCGTACGGTATCAGCGGGTTCGAGGGCGGGCTCTCCTTCGGCGCGCGCGACGGCTCCGTCGCCTACCGCGCCGGCGTTTGGGGACGAGCCGGGGCGCTGGGAGCGCGGAGCCGCCTTCGGACGCTCGTGGCTCGCGACGAGGGACTCTTCCGGGCGGGGCTTCACGCGGAGAACACCGTGATGGCGCCCGCGCGCCGCCGCCCGTACCGGTCGTGGAAGCTCTCGGTCGAGCACCGCGATCGGACGGAGCTGAGGGCTGTAGACCCCCGCTACTGGTCGCGCGGCAAGACGTGGAACGGCGAAATGGCCCTCGGGCTCGAGACGATCGGGCCGCGACACCGCGAGACGGTCCAGCTTGCGTATCGGCGCGGAATCTCCGGCGGGCGCAGTGATCAATACGACAATCGGCCGCTCTGGGACTACGACTGGCTTCGACTAACCGCGAACCAGAACTTGAGCCCGCTCCCCGGCGGATTCAAGGCGTCGTGGAGGATCGCGGCCGGCACCGCCTTCAACCAGGTACCCCGCGAGCTACAGTTCGACATTGCCGAGGAGAGCCGGCTCGACGTGCTCGATCACTTCTACGCCAACGATCAAGGTCCGCTCCGGGAGACGGATCGCTTCATCGAGCCGGGCGGTGGCGGTGTGCGCGGCTACGCGGACCGGGCGATTCTGGGTCAGCGCCTCCTCGCCGGCACCCTCGAGGTCAGCAACGCGGCCTACCCGGTCTACTTCTTCGGGGACGCGGGACGCGTCGAAGCGTCCGGGCTCGGCGAGCGCGCTCGCCCACAGCTCCATCCCCTGGTCGGGCGCGCCCTCGCGGACGCTGGGTTGGGCGCCCGCTATGGACCGTTCGACGTCGCGTTCCCGGTCTGGGTGGGCAGCCCTGAGCGACGGGAGCGCCCGTGGCGGTTCCGGTGGCGATTCTCGATCGGGACGGTCCAGCTTCCCCTCCCGTAGCCATTCCCGGGTCGATGTGATACCCCTTGAGCCGTGTCCGCCCCGGCCGTCGTTTCGGGGCGCAGCCCCGCACTACCGGATGGAGGTACGCATCGATGAGATCGATCCTCTCCACCACGGCCACTCTCTGGCAGCTTCCTCTACGGCTTTGCCTCTTCTACATCTTCTGGATGCACGGCGCTCAGAAGGTCCTCGGCATGTACCACGGCCCCGGCCTTCAAGGATTCGCCGGATATCTGGCGGGATCCGGCGTTTCCGCACCGATCGCCTACCTCGCGGCGTTCTCCGAATTCCTCGGCGCCTTCGGCATGCTGTTTGGCTTCCTCACGCGGATCGCGGCCTTCGGGCTCATCTGCAACATGGCCTACGCGACGCTTGCCGTGCACGCAAAGTGGGGCTTCTTCATGAACTGGAGCGGGGAGCCGGGCCGGGGGCACGGATACGAGTACTCAATGGCCCTGCTCTGCATGGCTCTCGCCCTTCTCATCGGCGGCGGAGGCAACCTTTCCGTCGATCGAATGATCGCACCCAAGGACAAGTGACCCGGTTGACAGGTCGCGGAGGCGGGCCGAGAATGAGGCCGTCCCCCTACTCTTTCCCCACGAGGTGCCCCGATGGAAATCGAGATCCGCTACTGCGTCCTGTGAGACTACAAGCCCCGGGCTGCCAGTTTGGCGGCCGAGCTGAAGAGAGACCTTGGAGTCGAATCCACGCTGCTTCCAGGAGGCGGAGGAGTGTTCGACGTCTTCGCCGGCGGCAAGCTCATATTTTCCAAGAAGTCGGTGGGACGGTTCCCGGAGCCTGGGGAAGTCGTCCAGATGCTTCAGAAAAAGTGAGGGGGGTCTCATGCGGTCGTTGATCGGTCGTAGCCAATCCCGTCTTGCGCTAATCGGCGCCATCGGCGCGCTGCTGCTCGCAGGTTCCGCCGCGGGCCGGCAGGGCGTCGCCGCGCCGAACGCGAGCGCCGCTCCCACCACCACGATCTCGACCGCGGCGGCCCCGGTTCACGAGGAGACCCTTCCGAATGGCCTTCGCCTCCTTCTGGTCGAGGATCACTCGAAACCGCTGGTGGGCGTCTGCATCTTCGCGAACGGAGGGAGCCGCACCGAGCCTCCCAGCCTGTCCGGGCTCAGCCACTACTACGAGCATCTGATCTTCCGGGGCGGCTCCACGAAGCAGGCCGAGCTCGAGTTCCGCCGCGAGATGCAGCGGATCGGAGAGGAAAGCGGCGGCTACACGACGAACGACTACACCTGCTACGGATTCACGGCGCCGACCGAACACCTCGACGAGGCGCTCTGGCGTTCGGTCGACGCGTGGATGAACTTGAAGTTGACCCAGCCCAAGGTCGCGCGCGAGCGGCAGGTCGTGATGGAGGAGTACAACCAGGGCGAGGATCGCCCCGACTACAAGGTCTACTACCAGATCGAGCGGCTCATGTTCCGCGACCATCCGTACAAGCGGGACACCATCGGTCTCAAGGACGTCATCGAGCACGCTTCGCTGCAGACCTTCCGCACCTTCTACGCGGAGCGCTACGTCCCCAACCAGATGATCCTCGCCGCCGTGGGCGATTTCAAGCCGGCGGAAATGAGCGAGAAGCTGCGCCGGGCGTTCGCACTCTACAAGCGCGGGAACGGTGACTTCGAATTAGGGCAGACCGAGGGGCCGCAGAGCGAGTTCCGGATGGGCGTCGAGTCGATGAAGACCCCGAACACCTGGACCCATCTCGGATTCCACGTTCCGCCCTACTCCGATCCGGACGCGCCCGCGCTGACCGTTCTCGCCGCCGTTCTCGGGCAGGGGACCTCCTCGCGCCTCTACCGCGCTCTCAAGGACAAGGAGAACCTGGTCTCGAACGTGAGCGCCGACTTCGAAGTGCGCCGGGACCCGGGAATGTTCCTGGTCAGCGTCGAGATGCCGCCGGGGTCCGAGTCGCGCGTCTTTGGGATCGTGCGCGACGAGCTACGCCGGGTCGCGACCGAGCCGGTCGCAGCCCAGGAGCTGTCGCGGGTGAAGTCTTCCCTCCTCTACGCCTACGCGTTCAACGCGCAAACCCTTTTCAACCGGGCGGAACGGCTTTGCCTCTTTGGAATCATGTCCGACCCCTCGATGGAGGCGCTCTGGCCGAAGCTCTTGGATAGCGTCACGGCTGAGGATCTCCAGCGTGTCGCCGCGCGCTATCTCGCGGCCGACCTTGCCTCGTACTCGGTGGTGAGGCCCGAAGGCGTGAGCGGCCCCAAAGTCGAGGAGATCCAGGCGATGCTCCCGGTGTGGCGGGCCGGATGGCCGGCGCTCGCGGCCGCGCAAGGTCCCGGCGTGGGCCCCGTCCGTCGTGAGGTCCTCGCGAACGGCCTCACGCTGATCCTCAAAGAGGATCACGCGACCCCCGTCGTTGCCGTCACGACCATCGCGCGGGGCGGCCAGTGGATCGAGCCGGAAGGGCTCGCCGGGGTTTCCAACATGTCGGCCGCGCTTCTGCGCCGAGGCGCCGGCTCGATGTCGGCGCGCGACATCTCGGACCGCGCCGACGCCCTCGGCATGCGGCTCGCGACGAGCGGCACGGCCGATTACGCGTCGATCGCCTGGCAAGCTCCCTCCTCGAATTTTGAGAAGGCATGGGAGATCTATCGAGACGTAGCCCTCCGGCCGACCTTCCCCGCGTCCGAGGTCACCAAGGTCCGCGAGGATCTGGTCCGCCAGGTGAAGAGCCTCGGCGACCGGCCGTTCGATTACACCAACCTCGAATTCGCGAAGGTGCTCTACAAGAATTCGCCGTACCGCCGGCCGTTGATCGGAGACGAGAATTCGCTCGCGAAGATCCAGACGCCGGATCTGCGGAAGGCGTATGAGACGATGTTCTGCGGCACCAACATGGTCGTCTCGATCGTCGGCGATTTCAACGCCGACCGCACG
>JBGPMG010000125.1:0-7695 GCA_041486815.1 Candidatus Eiseniibacteriota bacterium
CCCGCGTAGTGGGCGTCGCGCGCCAGCGCCACGGCGGCCTGTTGCATCGCCTCGCGCGTCTTCGGCGTCACCGCCGGCGAGGGCGACTCCTCGATCACCTTCTGGTAGCGCCGCTGAAGGCTGCATTCGCGCTCGCCCAGTGCTAAGGCGTCGGCTCCGTCCGCTAGGATCTGCACCTCGACATGCCGCGCGGGGTCGATCCGTTTCTCGAGGAAGAGGCGGCCGTCTCCGAACGCCGCCTCCGCTTCGCGGCGCGCCCCTTCGAACGCCGCCTGAAGCTCCACCGCGCTCGCCGCGGAGCGCATTCCGCGGCCACCCCCTCCACCCACCGCCTTGAGGAGGACCGGGTAGCCGATCCGCTCCGCCTCGGCGCGGGCCCGCTCCGCCGTGGACACGTCCTCGACGCCGGGGACGACAGGGACGCCGAGCCTAACCGCGGCACGCCGGGCCGAAGCCTTGTCGCCGAGCCGCTGCATGCTCTCGGGGGAGGGTCCGATGAAGACGATGCCCGCCTCGCGACATGCGCGGGCGAAGTCGGCCCGCTCGGAGAGAAAGCCGTACCCGGGGTGGATCGCGTCGGCGCCCACGCGGCGCGCGGCGTCCAAGATGCGTCGGGGGTCCAGATAGCTTTCCCCCGCGGCGGCGGGGCCGATCAGAACGCCCTCGTCGGCCGCGCGCGCGTGGAACGATCCGCGGTCCGCCTCCGAGTAGACGGCGACCGATGGGATCGCCATCTCCCGAAGCGTCCGGAAGACGCGGACCGCGATTTCCCCGCGATTCGCGACCAGGACTTTTCGAAACGAAGACTGGCGGCGCCCGGCGAGGTCGGAGAGAGCGGGGATCACGCGGAGGGAGGCTCCCGTCATTGCTTCCAGGCGGGGCGGCGCTTCTCGAGGAAGGCGCCAAGTCCTTCCTGCCCCTCGGGGGAGGCGCGCAGGGAGGCGATCGTGCGGACGGTGTTCTGGATCGCATCGTCCCGGTGGAGGGCAAGCCCTTCGCGGATCAACCGTTTCGCCGCGGCCACCGCGCGCGGACCATTTCCAATGATCGCGTCGACCATGCGTCCCACGGCGCCGTCGAGGGCGCTCGCCTCGACGACCTCGTGGACCAGTCCGATCGCCTTCGCCTCAACCGCCTTGAAGATCTCCGCGGTCAGGAAGTACCGGCGCGCCGCGGAGGCGCCGATCTTGGGAAGGACGAACGTGGAGATGACGGCGGGCGCGATCCCGAGCCGCACCTCCGTGAAGCCGAAGTCGGCGTGATCGACCGCCACCGCGATGTCGCAGCAGGAGATGAGGCCCATTCCCCCGCCCAAGCACGCGCCGTTCACGCGCGCCACCGTGGGGATCGAAAGCTCGTCCAGGGCGCGGAGCATCGCCGCGAAGCGCCCGGCGTCGGCCTCGTTCTCCTCGCGCGAGAACCCGATGCTCCTCCGCATCCAGTTCATGTCCGCGCCCGCGCAGAACGCGGTTCCTTCGCCGGTCAGGACGAGGGCGCGGGGCGCGCCCTCCGGCGCGGAATCGAGCAAACGGGCGATCTCCCCCAGCGCCTGGGTCAGCTCGGCGATCAACTGCTCGTCGAAGGCGTTTCGAACGTCCGGCCGGGCGAGCGTGATCCTCGCGACGGGGCGTTCGATCGCGAGGCGAAGGCGGGAATAGGCGCTCAATGGCTACATCCGGTATACGGGCGCCGGCCCGCGGGTGACGGGAGCGTTGAGCGAGGCCGAAAGTGCCAGCGCCACGGCCGCGCGCGTGTCGACCGGATTGATGATCCCGTCGTCCCAGAGGTGCGCGGTCGCGTAGTACGGGCTCCCTTCGCGCTCGTACTTCTCGATCACCGGGCGCGCGATGGCCGCGGCCTCCTCCTTCGAGAGCGTCTTGCCCTCCCGCGCGAGCTGGTCGCGCTTCACCTGGACGAGGACCGCCGCCGCCTGCTCCGCGCCCATCACCGAGATCCGCGAGTTCGGCCAGGTGAACAGGAAGCGCGGCCGGTATCCGCGCCCGCACATCGCGTAGTTCCCCGCTCCGTGCGATGCCCCGATCAAGACCGTGAGTCGAGGCACTTCGGCCGTGGCGACCGCCTGGACCATCTTGGCTCCGTCCTTCGCGATCCCGCCGGCCTCGTAGCGCTTCCCGACCATGAACCCCGTAATGTTCTGAAGAAAGAGGAGCGGGATCCGCCGCTGCGCGCAGAGCTCGACGAAGTGGGCTCCCTTGAGCGCGCTCTCGGAAAAGAGGACACCGTTGTTCGCGACGATGCCGACGGGGTATCCCATCCAGCGCGCAAATCCTGTGACGAGCGTCGGGCCGTAGTTCGCCTTGAACTCGTGGAAGCGGCTGCCGTCGACGAGCCGGGCGAGCAGCTCGCGCACGTCATACGGCTGCTTCGTATCGGTCGGGAGCACGCCGTAGATCTCCTCGGATGGATAGAGCGGGTCCTCAGGCTCCGCCAGATCGAGATCGACGCGCTTGACCGTCCCCAACCGCTCGACGATGTCGCGGACCGTGTGGAGCGCCTCCTCCTCGTTCGCCGCCATGTGGTCGGTGACGCCGCTCACGCGGGAATGGACCTCCGCGCCGCCCAGCTCCTCGGCGGAAACTTCCTCCCCCGTCGCCGCCTTCACGAGCGGCGGGCCGGCAAGGTAGATCGTCCCCGTCCCACGGACGATCACGTTCTCGTCCGACATCGCCGGCACATAGGCCCCCCCCGCGGTGCACATGCCGAGCACCGCGGCGACCTGGGGAATGGCCTGCGCGGACATGATCGCCTGGTTGTAGAAGATCCGACCGAAGTGCTCTTTGTCCGGAAAGACCTCCGCCTGCATCGGAAGAAAGACGCCGCCGGAATCGACGAGGTAGACCGCGGGCATCCGGTTCTCAAGCGCGATCTCCTGCGCCCGGATGTGCTTCTTGATGGTTACGGGGTAGTAGGTCCCGCCCTTCACGGTGGCGTCGTTTGCCACGATCACGCACTCGCGACCCGAGATCACCCCCACGCCGGTGACGATGCCCGCGGAGGGGATTTCGTCGTCGTAGAGTCCGCCGGCGGCCAGGGCCGAAAGCTCGAGAAACGGGGTGTCGGGGTCAAGGAGGCGCTCGATCCGCTCGCGCGGCAAGAGCTTGCCGCGGGTCCTGTGGAGAGCGACCGCCTGCTCCGAGCCGCCCCGCCGCACCGCATTGAGGCGCTCCTTCAACTCCTTCGCGAGCGCCTCGTGGTGCTTCCGATTCGCCTGAAATTCGGGGCCCTGCGGCTTCAGATGGCTCTTCAGGACGCTCATGGGTTGGACACTCTAACCGCGCCAGCCACAAAGGAAAAGCAGAGAAGATCGCCGCCGTTTCTGCTCGAGAACGCGGCCGCCCTGGCCGATAGAGAGGCGAACCCAATATCCAACGGAGAGGGGCAGGAAGCCGCCGCGATGGCGAACTCGCAAGTCCATATCACTCAATCGCAATACGATCGGAAGACCTGGTGGCTCCTAGGCCTCGCGATCTTCATCATCTTCGGCTTCTGTGTCACCGTCCCGTCCCTCTACGTGGCGCTCGCGCGCTCCGGGTTCCTCGGGGATCTACTTCCGCCCAGCTCGGGCCCGCTCCTGATCGGATTGGTCGGCCTTACCTCCATGTACTGCCTGCTCATGATCCGCCAGCAGTCCCAGATCAACCGCATTCGCAAGAGCATGATCCTGGATCAGATGGAGCTGGAGCAGTCGCGCGGCCGCCTGGCGGAGCTGACCTCCCTCTTCCAGCTCGGCAACACGCTCCACATGGATCTCCCGCTGGAGACCATTCTGGAAATCACGGTGCGCCGCCTGGCGAGCACGCTCCACTCGCACGACGTCGTGCTCTTTCTCTACGACCCCGGGACGCGCAAGCTTTCGTCCAAGGCGACGTTCGGCCTCACCGGCCGAGGCGCGGAGCCCGAAGTCCCGATGGGCGAGGGCGCGGTCGGTTGGGTGGCCCGGCATCACGAGCCGATCTTGATGAAGGTCACCGACAAGGAAGCCCGCTTCGCGAACTTCTTTCAGGCACATCCCGACGCGGGCTCCGTGCTCCTGCTCCCGGTGACCGTGGAGAAACGCTGCGTGGCCGTGCTTCAAGTCTGCCGGGCGCAGAAGGCCGACCCGTTCCGGCTCGAGCACCGCGACATCGGGCAGCTCTTCGCGGACAACGTCGCCGCGGTGATCGACCGCGCGCAGGCGATGGTGCGGATCCGCCAGACCGCCATCGCCGCGGGTACGGTCGCACCCCCCACCGGGGAGAGCGCGACCGGCCCGTTCCGGGACGTCTTCCTCACGGCGGCCACGTCGGAGCTCAAGGCGCCGCTCTCGACGATCGTGGCCTACTCCGAAGTCGTCGATCAGAACGAGGGCAAGATGACCCCCGCCATGCGGAAGGAGTTCTCGGACCGGCTGCGGAGCGAAGCTCAGCGAACGATGGTGCTGGTCGACGACGTCCTCGACCTCGTGCGCCTTGAGATGGGGCGCTACCTCCTCGACCTGCACGTGACCAACGTAAACCAAATCGCCCGCGCGGCCCTCGAGCTCGCGAAACCGGGCGCCGAAGCGCGCGGAATCGCCATCGACGCGGACCTCGATCCTGCGATCCCCGACCAGCACCTCGATCCGGCGAAGCTGCGCCAGTCGATCCTTCACCTCCTGCGAAACTCCGTCCGCCTCTCGCCCCCTAAGGGGCGGGTGCGGCTCAAGACCTCGCTCGGCGAGCAGGGCTGCCAGATCGAGGTCCACGACGCGGGCCCCACCATTCCCGCCGAGGCCGCCGCGACGGTGTTCGATCTGGAGAGCGTCGGGGAGCGGCACGGCAAGCGCTGCGGGGACGGCATGGGGTTTGGGCTCCATCTAGCGCGCCGGTTCGTGGAGCTGCACGGCGGCCAGGTCGGGGCGGCGCCGTCTCCGGAAGGCGGCGCGACCTTCTGGATCCTGCTGCCTCGGGGCGAAGATCTGACGAGCCTGATCGGCACCGATCCCTTCGCCGAGGAGTTGGCGAAGCAATAGCGCTACGCGGCTCCCGCGCCGCGCGCCCGCGCGCCGCTGAGCGCGGCTTGCACCATCGCGAGCTCCCCGACGTTCTCCAGCGTCACCATCCCCACGAGCGAGCCGTCCGCTTCCACGACCGGCACGGCCGGGCAACCGTTCTCCTGCATCCGCCGGAACACGCCCTCGAGCATCTCGCGCGGGTGGGCTGTCCCGCACGACCGCTTGGCCACCTCGTCGACGCGCCGGTCGGTCCGACCGCCCGCGAGCGACGTCAGGAGATCGGCCCGTGTCAGGATCCCCAGGACGGGGCCCCCGGGGCCCTCCAGAACCGGAAAGTCCTGTTGATGGCCGCTCAGGAGAAGCTCCACCGCGCGGGAGAGCGGCTCGTCCCCTCGGAGTGCCCGGAAATCGCGAATCATCGCGCGAGAGACCGGCACGCCCTCGAAGGCGGAGCGCATCTGCACCGCCGCCGCCTCCTGGGCGGCCCCCATGAAGACGAACAGTGCGATGAAGAGGAGGAACGGGTTCGGGGAAAGTCCGACGAACGGGATTCCGAAAAGTCCCGCGAGGCCGAAGAGGAACGCGATCCCCTGCCCCACGTTGGCCGCGATCTGAGTCGCGCGCAGGTAGTCGAGGCGGGTGGCGAGGAGCGCGCGCAGCACGCGCCCGCCGTCCATCGGAAACGCAGGGATGAGATTGAAGAGCGCCAGAAAAATGTTATATGCGAGCAGCCTTGCGAGGAAATTCCCCTGCAGCGCCGCCTGATCCTCGAGGAGGCGGCTGCCCCCGCCGCCCACGAGGATCGCCAGGAGCACGGCCGCGATCAGGAAGTTGACCGCGGGGCCCGCGAGGGCGATCGCGATCTCCTGACTCGGCTTCTCCGGAATCCGCTCCAGTCGCGCGACCCCGCCGATCGGCAGGAGCGTGATGTCCCGGGTGCGGACGCCGAAGCGTCGGGCCGTCAGGGCGTGCCCCAGCTCGTGGAGCACGATGCAAGCGAAGAGCGCGAGGAAGAACCCGACCGTCTCGATCGCGACGGCCGGGCTCTGTCCCCGCGCGAGCACGACGAAGACGAAAACGAGGAAGAGAAGGAAGGTCGCGTGGATCCGAATCGGGATCCCCGCGACCTTCGCGACCTGCCAGGACCAACGCATGTACGGCCGAGCCGGCTCCGTGCCCTACGCGGCGACGGGCTTGACGACGATGGTGACCGGACCGTCGAGCGTGACCTTGATCTTCTGCCCCGCCGGCAGCACGATCTGCTTTCCCTTCGTCGCGACCGCGACGCCCGTGCCCACCACGGCTCCCACGGCGGCTCCCTTGCCGATGTCGCCCTTGCCACCGAGAATGCCGCCGAGGATTCCGCCCGCCACGGCGCCGCCGCCGACCTGGAGCGCGCTCTTCTTGGCGTCGCCCTTGCCCACAAGCCGGAGCGGTGTCGCGGAAATCGGGTAGCTCTTGCCGTCGGGCGTCACGAGCTCGGTAAACCGCATTGTGAGCTCGGCGCCCCCGGCGATCCGGCCCGCCGGGTCGATGTGCGTGACCTCGCCGTTGATGGTCGCGCCCGCGGGGACGACCGTCACCTCATTGACCCGGACGTCCTCCACCGTTCGCAGCGCCACCTTGTCGCCGACCTTGTTATGTCCGGTGTCGATCGTGTTCTGGAGCTCCGCGACAAGGTCCGTCCCGGACGTCAACGTCTCGGACTTCTCCTTTTCCGCCGTGGCCGACTGCTGCTGCTGTCCGCAGCCCGCCGCCCAGAGTGCGACGGCCGCGAGCGCCGTGCAGGCCCACGCGCGATAAATCGTGGCACTCCGTGTCCCGACATTCATGATGATCTCCTTTCGTTTCGCTCGCTTGAGGCGAACGCTACTGCCTCCGCCCAACGCGATCGGACACGCCGCTAGGTGCGGCGTTTGGATACGACCAGGAGCGCGACCCCGGCGATGAGCGAGATCACGCCCACGATGGGCGAGATGGGGATCGACTTCTGTTCGGTGGCCGTGGCTTTGAAATCTCCCATCTGGAGGACGGTCTTCTGATCGTTGTAATGGATGCCGCCCCAGACCAACGAGATGATCCCGAGAATCACGAGTACGATACCGATGATCGACTTCATCCCAGTCGCCCCCCCTCGAGATACCGGCTCAGCCAAGCAACCACCTCACGATTCCATACGATCGAATTGCGCGGTTTCAAGATCCAGTGGTTCTCGTCCGGGAAGAACACCAGCCGCGCGTCCACCTGCTTCGCCTTGTAGATGTTGTACACGGCAAGCGCCTGCGTGTGCGGCACCCGGTAGTCGCGCTCGCCGTGGATCACCATCATCGGCGTCGTGAAGCCGCGCGCGAAGCGGGCCGGATTCCATCGGTCGATGGCGTCCAGCCGATCCCAGGGCTCTCCACCGTACGCCTGGTGGCGTCCCTGCGTGACGTCGCTTCCGTATTCGGCCAGCAGGTCGAACACCCCCGCGTGGTTGACGAGGCAGCGGAACCGATCCGTGTTCCCGGCGATCCAGCAGACGAGGTAGCCGCCATAGGAGCCGCCGGTCGCGGCCATCCGCCGCTCGTCGATGAAGCCGGTTTCGACCAGCGCGTCGGTCGCCTTCATGATGTCGGTGAACGGCTTGTCTCCATGGCCTCCCTGAATGCAGGCCGCGTACTCCTGACCCCAGGAGGTCGAGCCGTGGAAGTTCACCGTCG
>JBGPMG010000126.1:0-7613 GCA_041486815.1 Candidatus Eiseniibacteriota bacterium
CATCACAGCGTCCGCCGCGGCTTGCGTGCCTACGGCCGTCGTATCGTCTCGGCGCGGCTGCATAACGTAAGTGACGTGTGTGCCCTCGAGGATCACTCTGGCGATCGCGTTCTCTAATCGGTCCGCCGCCGCCCGCTCCCCCAAGTAGCGGAGCATCAGCATCCCGCTCAGGATCATGGCGAGCGGATTGACCCGGTCCTTCCCCGCGTACTTCGGGGCGCTTCCGTGGGTCGGCTCGAAGAGCGCGGCGCTGTTTCCGATGTTGGCGCCGGGGGCAACGCCGAGCCCTCCGACCAGCCCCGCGGCGAGGTCGGAGAGGATGTCGCCGTAGAGATTGGGGAGCACGAGGACGTCGTAGTCTTCCGGGGTCTGGACCAGCTGCATGCACATGTTGTCCACGATCCGGTCGTTGAAACCGAGCTCGGGGAACTCCGTCGCCACGCGCCGGGCGAACTCGAGGAAGAGCCCATCGGTATCCTTCATGATGTTGGCCTTGTGGACGGCCGTGATCTTCTTTCGCTGATGGGCGCGAGCGTAGCGGAATGCGTGGCGGACGATCCGCTCGGTCCCGGAGACGCTGATCGGTTTGATCGAAATCCCGGAGTCTTCCTTGATCTCGCGCTTCGTCTCCCGCAGGACGAGCTCCCGGAGGTGCAACGCGCCGGGGGAGCCGACGTGGAATTCGATGCCGGCGTAGAGGTCCTCCGTGTTCTCCCGCACGATGACGAGATCGATGTTCTCGAAGCGGGAGCGGACGCCCGGATACCACTTGCAAGGACGCTCGCAGGCGTAGAGGTCGAGCTCCTTGCGGAGCGCCACGTTCACGCTCCGGAACCCCGAGCCCACCGGGGTGGTGATCGGTCCCTTGAGTCCAACCTGGTTCCGGCGCAGCGATTCCAAAACGCGGTCGGGTAGCGGCGTCCCCTCCCGCTCGTGGGCCACCATGCCCGCCTCTTGGACGTCCCAATCGAAGCGAACTCCCGTCGCCTCGAGCACGCGGCGCGTCGCCGCGGCAAGCTCGGGACCGGTCCCGTCGCCGGGGATCAACGTGACACGATAAACCATGCGACCCCTTCCGAAGAAAGTCGAAGTATACCTAGTATCGAATTGTTAAATAGAGGCTTGCGAGGTCCAGTGGCTTCGATCGACTGTCGAGGGCCGCTTGCGGCATCGCGCCTGCCGCGATCGGGGGCAAGCTATCATCCCGGCTCGGCGGGAGTCAAACGGATTTGCCGTCCCCACCTTCACTTCGGGGCTTCGGCTTGGCTTTCGGCTTTGATTCATCCTTTGCTTTAGGGGTAACCCCGGACTCCTTCTTTTTCTGATCCTTATAGGATTGGGATCGATAGTCGGTCACGTAGAATCCGGTTCCCTTGAAGATCATCCCAGCACCGGAGCCCACGAGGCGGCGGACCTTTCCACGGCACTTCGGGCACCGCTTCCGGGGACGGTCCGTCATCTTCTGGAAGATCTCGAACCGATGCCCGCACTTCAGGCACTCGTAGTCGTAGGTCGGCATTGGGTCCAGGCCTCACATGCGTTGGAGTGCGGCGTCCAGCCGGTCGAGGCCGTCCAGGATCTCCCGCTCGCGGATGGCGTACGAGAGGCGCAGATGCCCCTCCATCCCGAACGCGGAGCCTGGAACGCAGACGATCCGAGCCTCGTCGATCAGATATTCGCAAAGACCAACCGAATCGCGGACGCCGTTTTTCGCGCGGCGAATCGGGTCGCTCAGATCGGGAAACGCGTAGAACGCGCCCTCCGGGGCCCGAAGGGACACGCGCGCGATTTTCGCGAATCTCTCGATCACGAGATCGCGCCTCGCGGCGAACGCGTCGCGCATCGCGTTCGCCGGAGCCCGATCGCCCGTCAGCGCGCGGAGCGCCGCCTGTTGAGAAACCGAGGACGGATTGGAGGTCGACTGTCCCTGCAGCCGTTCCATTCCCTCCGCGATGTCCGCCGGCGCCGCGGCGTATCCGACGCGCCACCCGGTCATGGCCCACGTCTTGGAGACCCCGTTCACGAGCACCGTCCGCTCCCTAAGCTCGGGGCGCCGCGAAGCGATGCTCACGTGCCGCGCGCCGCCATAGACGAGCGTCTCGTAGATCTCGTCTGATAGAACGAAGAGCTCGTGGCGGAGCACCACCTCCGCGATCGCGTCGATCTCCTCAGGCGTGTAGACCGCACCCGACGGGTTGTTCGGGCTGTTCAGGATGAGCAGCCGGGTCCGCGGCGTGACCGCCTTCCGGAGCTCGGCCGGAGTGACCTTGTAGACGCCGGGAACCGGCGCGACCGGGACCGGCACCGCCCCCACGAGGCGCACGATCTCGGGAAACGTGACCCAGTAGGGAACCGGAATCAAGACCTCGTCGCCCGGCTCGAGGAGCGTGAAGAGCGCGTTCCAGATCGAGTGCTTCGCGCCGTTCGAGACGACGATCTCGCGCGGAGCATAGGAGAGGCTGTTCTCGCGCAGGAGCTTCGCCGCGATCGCCTCTCGGAGCGGTGCTGTTCCTCCGACCTCCGTGTAGCGCGTGTGGCCCGCGTCGATCGCCTCGATCGCCGCGCGGCGGATGTGCTCCGGGGTGTCGAAGTCGGGCTCTCCCGCCGCAAACGAAATCACGCTCTCGCCGCGAGCCTTGAGCTCGCGGGCGCGGGCGCTCAGCGCGAGCGTCTCGGAGGGGCAAAGCGCCCTGACGCGCGCGCTCACCCGCTCGCGGAGCGCTACCCGCGCCGCGGTCAACGCTTCACTCCAAAGGCGGCCTTGAGACGGGCAGCGACCGCCGGAGGCACGAAGCTGTCGACGTTCCCGCCGTGCCGGGCTATCTCCTTCACGAGCGTCGAGTTGACATACGTGTACGTCTCGCTCGGCATGAGGAACAACGTCTCGATGTCCGGATTCAGGCGCCGGTTCATGAGGGCCATCTGAAATTCATACTCGAAGTCGGAGATGAACCGGAGCCCGCGGATGATGATCCCGATGCCGCGGGTCTTGGCGTAGTCGACGAGCAGCCCCGAGAACGGCTCCACGGTCAGCCGATCCTCGGTTCGGAGCGCCTCGCGAATCATCAGGACGCGGTCCTCTTGGGAGAAGAGAACCCCCTTTTCGGGACGCGCGGCCACCGCCACGGTCAACCGGTCGACGATCCGGAGCGCCCGGCGCACCAGATCCAGGTGTCCGTCCGTGACCGGGTCGAACGTTCCGGCGAATACGGCGTTCTTCATGCTCCCTCCTCCGGCGGATCGCCCGCTCGGTAGAATGCGACGGTCGTATCGCCGTACGTCCGCTCGGTCGCGAGCGTGAGCGCGGCGGGATTCGGCGCGTCGGTTCCCTTCCGTCTTTCGTAGACCAGGTATCCGTCCCGCTCGATCGAAGACGCCCGCGCGAGCGAGTCGACCCAGAGCGGACCCGCGTCCCCGTCGTAGGGCGGATCGAGAAAGACCAGCCCCCAGGGCCCCTGAAGCTCGGCGGGAAGCGCCGGGCGGAGCAGATCGGACCGATAGACCCGGCTCCGCGACTCGAGACCGAGCGCCCGGAGATTCTCCGACAAACTCCGCGCCGCGGATGCACTCCCATCGACGAAGTCCGCGCGCTCCGCACCGCGGCTCAACGCCTCGATCCCCAGCGCGCCGGTGCCGGCAAAGAGATCCAGCACGCGCGCGCATTGCAAGAGGCGCGGCCCCAAGATGTCGAAGATCGCCTCGCGGGTTCGCTCCGAGGTCGGGCGCACACCCCGATCAGGCACCCGGAGGCGGCGTCCCCGAAGCGAGCCTCCTACGATCCGGACGAGCCCCACGCCCGACGCCCCCTCCACAACGATTCGATCGCTTCCGCCACGCCCTCCGGCGTCAATCGATCCGTCTCGACGGCGGCGTCCGATGCCTCCTTGTAGAGGCCGCGCCGCGCCTCCCACAGCTCGCCGAGCCGCGCCGCGAGGGGTCGACCGCGAAGGAGCGGCCGCGCCCCCGCCTCCGGACCTTCGAGCCGCCGTGCCGCGTCGCCCGGCGAGACGACGAGCCAAACCACGAACGCGCTCCCGCGAAGGAGCGCGCGATTGACCTCCCGCGAGAGAACTCCAGCACCGCAGGCAACCACCAGGCCGGGCAGCGCGCTCCCCTCCGCGAGGGCCACGCGAAGCGCGCCCGCCTCGAGCTCCCGGAAGGCCTCCTCCCCCCGCGACGTGAGCAGCTCCGCGGCCGAGGCTCCCTCCGCGCGCGCGATCGCCTCATCCAGATCGGTGCAGCCGAAGCCGAGGCGCTGCGCGAGGAGCGGGGCGACGGTGCTCTTTCCCGCGCCCGACAGGCCGATCAGCGCGATCCGCGCGTTCACCGAGACCTCCCGGGTGGAACCCAAACGAGAACGGGGCCCTCCCTTCCGGGAAGGCCCCGCAGTATACCCGCGACGAGCCGGACGCGAAAGCGTTCGGCCCCGATGGTCAGTTGTTTGAGGCGGTCGTATCTCCGATGATCTTCGGCGTCAGGAAGATCAAGAGCTCCCGCTTCTGCCTCACCTTGGTGGACGTACGGAACAGGTGCCCGATGAGCGGGATGTCCATCAGGACCGGGATTCCGCGGTTGTTGTCGCTCTCGTTGCTTCGGATCAGGCCGCCGATCACCGCCGTCTCCCCGTCGTTCACCATCACGCGGGTGTCGGCCATCGTCGTATTGATGATGATTCCGCCCGCCACCGTCGCCTGCGACGAGAGGTCCGAGACCTCGGGGTGGACGTCCATCGTGATCTTGTTCCCCACGTTGATGTGCGGCGTCACGCTCAGCTTGATGCCGATCGTCGTGAGCTGGGTCACCGCGTTCCCGGCGAAGTCCTGCACGATGAGGGGGATCTGCTGCCCCACGATCACCGAGGCCTCCCGGTTATTCACGGTCGTGATTCTTGGGTTCGATATGATGTTGGCCTTGTTCGCGACTTCCAGAGCGGTCAGGGTCGCGTCCAGGCTCCCGAAGCTCTTCACCATGCCCAGCTTGACCGTCCCGGCAGGTCCGGTGATCGGATCCGGAGTGACGTGGACTTCCTCGTTGGCGCCGGCGTCGAAGATGTCGAGGTTAGTGAGGTTCCAGTTGATCCCCAAGGAGCGCGTCGCCGTGTGGTCCACGTCCACGAGCCGCGCGACGATCTCGACCTGCGGCGTCCGCGTGTCCAGGCTCCGGATCATCGACTCGGCCCTGTCCAACCTCTCGTCGATGTCGCTGACGAGGAGCGAGTTCGTTCGGGCGTCCACTTCAATGTGTCCGCGCTTCGTCAGCGTCTTCTCGACCGCCTTGGACATTTCCTGGGCGTTCGCGTAGCTGATGGGGATGATTCGCGTCGCCAGCGGCAGGAGTTCCTCCTGCGCGCGCTCGGACGCCCGCTTGTCCATCTCCTCCTTGCGGAGGGTCTCCAGATTCGAGATGACGATCGTCTGACCGGTCTCGGTCATTCCAAGCGCTTGGGCCCGGAGGACGATGTCGAGCGCGTGGCGCCACGGCACGTTCCGCAGGCGCAGGGTGACCTTCCCCTGCACTTCCTTGCTCGCGACGATGTTCTTGCCGCTGAACTCGGAGAGGCTGCGGAGCACCGTCTCGATCTCGGCGCCCTGAACGTCCAGGGACATCCGGCGATTGTCGGTCACGTCGGCCGGCGGGGCCACGGACTGCGTGGTCTCCGTCGGCGTCGCCGCCGGGCTCTCGACCGCCAGGATGACGCTGTTGCCCACGGCGCTCACACCGTACGAGGCCGGCTGTGCCAGGTCGATGACGATCCTAGAGCCGGTGTCCTTCCCCCAGCCCATTTCGGTCGCCCGCACGGACTTCACCGGGGAGTTCTCGCGACCGGCCCAGGTCCGCTCGGTGAAGGCCAAGGTCGTGCCCGGGCAGTCGAGGACGATCCGGTCCGGCGACTCGAGGGTGAAGTCGTGGTAGTTGACAGGGGCGTCGGCTTCGACGATGACCTGGGTTCCGGCGCCCGCGTCCTTCAGCGAGATGCTCTTCACCGTCGCCCCGAGCGCGGGGACGGCCGTGATGAGTATTGCCGCCGCCAGCGCCGAAAGCAGACCCGCGCGGCGACTCGTGCGCATACCGCCATTATCGAGTCGCATTCTTGTCACCCTCTTTTGGTTTCAGTTGGATCGCCAACGTCTGGGTCTCCCCGAAAGCGTTTTGCACCACCTGAATCTCGGATTTCGAGATCCCGGAGATGTACCCGTTCAGAACCGGGTCCCCGACGCGCAACACAAACCCGCGTCCGCGGCTGTCTTCTACTAGCGCGAACTTGTCCGACGCACCCCACATGATGCCCACCAGGTGAATGTCTCCCACGTCGACGAGAGAGCCGTCGCCCGACTGGGACAGGAACTTCCCGTCGAGAAGCGAGAGGAACGGATCGCGGCGGTTGCCGCTTGTGTAGACGTACTGCTCGCGCGCGAAGAGAACGCTGGCGTCGAGGGATTTGGGCGTCTCCGTGACCACCCCGGCCATGCCGGGCGCGGTGGACGGGCTTAGCGCCTGGGCCGTCGGTACCGCGGTCGCCACGGCGCCGGGGACGGTCGAGGTCGCGGCGCCGGGGACGGTCGAGGTCACGGCACCCGGCACCGCCGTCGAGGGCGCCACGAGCGGCGTGGCCGGTCCCGGAACCGCTGCCGTCGGGGCCAAGACGGAGCCGGGCGGCGGCGGCATCGGAACGCGTTTCACCCAATCTGGAGCGGGCGGGCCATAGACCACGGGGGCCTTCAGGGCCGCGCGCGGGATCGCCACCGCGGCCGGCGAGGTCGCGACCGTAGGCGTCTTGGGAGGCGCCATCGGGTGCAGGACGAAGAAGAACACGCCCACGCCGATCAGGGCGACCACCAAGAGCAGGATCAGAAGACCGATCCTGCTTTGGAAGAGCTTACTTTGCGGCAGCGCTAGGCTGCTTGGCAGGTTCATTTGGTTTTCCCTCGGCCAGCGTATAGGCGGTCGCGATGAAATCGGCCTGGACCGTGTCGTCCAGGTCCCCCTTGTCAAATCCCTTCAACCGTAGCTGGGAGACGTTCACCAACCGGGACAGATCGGCGATCTCGCCGAAGAACGCGCCGGCCCGATGGAAGCCGCCGGTCACGGAGACCTGGACGGGGTTCTCGGTGAAGTCTGGCTTCGACTGGGGATCCCCCGGCTTGAAGAGCAAGAACTTCACACCCGCCTCCTGCCCGGCCATCGTGACCTTGCGAAGCAGGCTCGCGACTTCCTTCTGGGTCGGCAGGAGCTCCTGCGCCACCTGCCAGCGCTGCGTCAAGAGCGCGAACTCCCGCTTCAGCTCAGGGAGCCGGTTCACGAGCTGCTGCGCCTTCGTCAGCTCGTTCATGCACCGCGTATGCTCCGCCTTGAGACGGCTGATCTCGGCGGCCCGCGCCTTGTAATTGAACGGAACGAAATCGGCGAAGATGTAGAAGTAGACGAGGGCCGCCGTGCCCGCCACGATCATGATCAGCTTTTGAGTTTTCGGGTCCTTGAGGTCCATCGCTCTCCCCTGCGCGTCGTCCTGACTAGAGCGTCATCTTCGCGGTGATCGTGAACTTCACGACGTTCCTCTGGTCGATCTGCCCCCGCTCCGCCACCACCAGGTCGACGTTGCCGTAGAGCGGCGA